>DAIUKO010000269.1:0-10937 GCA_036848175.1 Vicinamibacterales bacterium
GAAGACGTGCATCGTCAGCCCGCTGACCGGAATCGGGCTTTCGATGGCGTCCCGCACTTCCGGCGTCCTGACGTCTTTCGCGTTCAACGGCGCGGGCGTCGCCTTTTTCGGCGTGACGTAGCCCTTGCGGGCGCGAACCGTGAGCCCGGGTCGCGTCATGCGGACGTCGATCTTGTGCACCCGCCCCGGCCTCGCGTCGGGCGGATAGTAGGCGAGCACATAGTACGAACTGTTGTCCTGCTGGATGCGATCGAACGCCGTCGAAAAATCGTTCCGGTTGACGACGGCGAACCCGCCCGTTTCTTCCGAGAGCGTTCGCAGGCTGTCCTGTGCCAGCCGGAGCTCGTTCTGCAGCGATCCCTGTCCGATGCCGAGCGAAGTGTCGTCGGGGAACGCGCCGACTTCAATCGTCTCGTCGCCGAGATCGGTCAGGCCGCGCGGATCGATGCCGTAGATCGACACGTTCGCCCGTGTCGCCGCCGCGATGGCGTCGCGCGTCGCATCGAGCACCGTTGACGCGTCGTGATGCGTCGAGCCGCTCGGCGCGATGATGTCGTAGATGTCGTAGTCGATCCCTTCGCTCACGAACAGGATCGTCTTGCGCCGCCCGCGGATCGACGCGAACCATTCGGCGACCTGCCGCAGCGTGTCCAGCGTCGAACGCGCGTTGAAGGCGCGCTCAGCGTCCTCCGGATCGTTTACCGGATCGCCCTGCTGGCGGAGATCGCGGGTGCGGTAGTACTCCGCCGTCCGGTTGGCGGTCGCCGATTGCAGCTTGCGGCCCATCGTCTTGTCGACCGCCGCGAGCAGCAGCCTCTTGTTGCTCGTGAACTCCTGATTCGACGATGTGGCCCCGAAGGTGTGGACAACCGCCATCAAATCGTTGGCACCGAGGCGCCGCTCGATGAACTGTTTGGCCGCGCCTTTCACTCGCGCGGTCCGGCCGAAGTTCGTATGCGTATCGTCGATCACCATGACGTAGATGCGGCCGTCGAAGGGCTGAGCGTTCGTCTTGACGTCCGGCTCGATCGGATCCGCCTGGTACAGTGGACGGTCGGCGCGTTCGATCGGGATATCGACCAGCGAGAACGTGGTGATCGACTGCGGCTTCCCATCCTCGATGACCTGAAAGTCCTCCTTTTTCAGATCGCGGACGAGATTGCCCTGTTGATCGGTGACGACAACGTCCACTTCCACGTAGTCCACGCGGACGCGGAACGTCGGCCCCTGGCTCGGCGCGGGCGGTGCGGTCTGCGGTGTCTGCGGCGGCTGTGCAGGCGCCGGAGGATTCTGACCGGCGAGGAGCGCCGCGCCGGCGAGGAGTGTGAACAGAGCGGCAATCCGGACGCGTGCTGTCATAAAAACTCTCGCAATACGCTGGCAATTGCGTAAACCGATTATAGCCCCCGCCTTCGCTCATGAAGATATCTCGAGCTTCGGCGGGCAAGCCCGCCTTCGCGCGGGATATCCGCGAGCTTCCGCGGGCGGCTATACTGGTTGAGATGTCCTCGCCGGTCGTCGCCGATCCGAGCGTTCGGATCAATATCTCAGACGTTCAGGCCGCACTGAGGGCCGATGGCCTCGATGGGTGGCTGCTCTACGATTTTCGCGGCCTCAATCCGATTGCGGCCGATATCACGGCAGTTGCCCGGCAGGGCGGGCACCTCGCGACGCGGCGCTGGTACTACCTGATTCCCGCCGCCGGCGAGCCGCGCGGCCTCGTTCATGCGATTGAAAAAAATTCGCTCGCGCATCTTCCCGGGACGACGGAACGGTATGCGGGCCGCGATCAGCTCGAAGCAGGATTGACGCGTCTCCTGCGCGGCGTCCGCAAGGTCGCGATGGAGTATTCCCCCGGCTGCGCCATCCCCTACGTGGCGCGCGTCGATGCCGGCACGATCGAGCTGGTGCGTCAATCGGGCGCCGAGGTCGTGTCCTCGGGCGATCTCGTGCAGCGTTTCTCGGCGGTGTGGAACGAGGACGCGATCGCTACACACCGATCGGCATCGGACAAGCTGTACCGTGTCAAAGATCGCGCATACGAAGAGGTGGCGCGTCGAATTCGCGACGGTATGTCCGCGACCGAATATGACATCCAGCAGCTGATGGCGGGCTGGTTCCGGGATGAAGGACTCGTCTCCGACTCGGACCCGAACGTCTCAGCCGCAGAAAACGCCGGAAATCCGCACTATCTCCCGACCGCAACCGAGCACCGCGCGATTCGCGCGAACCAAATCGTCCTGCTCGACCTCTGGGGCAAGCTCGACGTTCCCGGCGCGGTCTTTGCTGACATTACCTGGATCGGATTCAGCGGCCGCGATGTGCCCGACCGTTACGCGAAGGCCTTCGAAACGGTGCGGCGCGCGCGGGACGCAGCCATCCAGCTCGTCCAGCGTGCGGCGCGCGAGGGCCGCGAGGTGCGGGGGTTCGAAGTCGATCGAGCCGCGTCATCCGTCTTGCGCGAGGCCGGCTACGGCGACCATATTCTTCATCGCACGGGACATAGCCTCGGCGAGTCGGTCCACGGCACGGGCGTCAACATGGACGACTACGAGACGCACGACGACCGCCGCCTGCTGCCGGGCACCGGCTTCACGATCGAGCCGGGCCTCTATTTCGACGACTTCGGCGTTCGGACGGAAATCAACATGATCGTCGGCGCACGCGACGCGGTGGTCACCGGACCGCTGCAAACCGAGATTCTGCGACTGATGTAGGCGGTACGCCGCCGGAGGTTCGTAACGATGTCAACCCGCAAGACCACTCTCTTCTACTTCCTGCTGACCATCGTCGCGTCGCTGGCCGTCGGCATGGTCATCGCGTCGCGTCTCGATCTCGCGCCGGCCTCGTCGGCGCAGACGATCGCCGTGCCGCCGATGAACAGCGCGCCGCTCACCGGCGCGGTGAACGCCGACACCTTCCGCAACATCGCCAAAGCGTCGACGCCGATCGTCGTCAACATCCGGACCGAGATGAAGGCGAAGTCGAACGAGTTGACGGACTTCTTCGGAGGCGGCGGCTCGCAGGACGATTTGTTCCGCCGCTTCTTCGGACCGGGCGGCGGCGGCGGTCAGCAGGACGATCAGCCGCAGGGACGCGGACGGCGGCGCGAGCGTGAGCAGAAGACGCAAGCCGCCGGCACCGGGTTCATCATCAGCAAAGATGGGTTCATCATCACGAACAACCACGTCGTCGACGAAGCGACCAAGATCGAGGTCTATCTCTACGGCGATGACGAGACGCCGTACAGCGCGAAGTTGATCGGCCACGATCAGCTGACCGACAGCGCGCTCATCGAGCTCGTCGACAAGCCGAAGGGCGCGCTGCCCGAGGCGAAGTTCGGCGACTCGTCGCAGATCGCTCCGGGCGACTGGGTGATGGCGATCGGCAACCCGTTTGGCTACGCGCACACCGTGACTGTCGGCGTGGTCAGCGCGATCGGCCGTCCGTTCGCCGTCCTCACCGGCCGCAACAACGAGATGATTCAGACCGACGCGGCGATCAATCCCGGCAACTCGGGCGGACCTCTCTTGAACGTGCGCGGCGAGGTCATCGGCATCAACACCGCGATCATCACCAACGCCCGCAGTGAGGGGAACATCGGCATCGGCTTCGCGGTGCCGATCAACACGGTCCGCGACCTGCTGCCGCAGCTGCGCGCCGGCAAGATCACGCGCGGCAAGATCGGCGTCTCCGTGCTGCCGATCCCGCGCGAGGCGTTCGAGGACTTCGGGTTGAAGGAGCGCAAGGGCGCGCTCGTCGCGCAGGTGCCGGCGAGCGGCGCCGCCGCGAAGGCGGGCATCGAGCCGGGCGACGTCATCGTCGAGTTCAACGGCCGGCCGGTGGTGAACAGCGACGACCTGGTCAAGAACGTCGTCGCGACCAAGCCGGGAACCTCGGTGCCGATCAAGGTGCTCCGCAACAAGCAGGAAAAGACGCTGCACGTCACGGTCGAGGAGCTCGATCTCGAGGCCGAGCAGCAACAGACGCGCGGAGGCGGCCGCGGCCAGGAGCGCGACGATCAGGCGGATCAGCACGAGTCGACCGGCTTCGGCCTCACGCTCGACAACGTGACGCCCAACATGGCGCGACGTCTCCGCCTGCCATCGGGTCAGTCGGGCGCACTCATCACCGACGTCGATCCGGATGGCCCCTCGGCGGGAGGTCTGCGTCAGGGCGACGTGATCCTGTCGGTCAACGGCCGCGCGATCTCGAGCGCGGCAGACGCCAAGCGCGAGCTCGATCGCGTGCAGCCGAACCACCTCGCGCAGCTTCGCGTGTGGCGCGGGGAGCAGGAGATCTTCGTGCCGGTGAAGAAGGAGTAGCTCGGCGCAATTTTAAGATTGGGATTTGGGGTTCGTTGTGACGTCGATGTCCAACGAATCCCGAATTCCGACAGCCGAATCCCGAATCCCGAATCCCCAATCCCGTCTCGTCGACACGATCCGCGAACGCGGCCCGCTCACCGTGGCCGCGTTCATGGACCTCGTGCTCTACCATCCTGAGCTCGGGTACTACGCCCGCGCCGCCCAACGATCGGGCCGCGCGGGCGATTTTTTTACGAGCGTCGACGTCGGTTCCCTGTTCGGTGAACTCCTCGAGTTGCAGTTCGCCGAACTGTTCGGCATCCTGGGCGGACACATGGGTCCGCCTCTACACGACGACGTAGGGGCCGACCCGCGTGTCGGCCCCTACGATCTTGTCGAAGCCGGCGCCGGTAACGGCCGCTTGTCCGCGGACATCCTGCGAGCCGCGCGGCGGCACGACCGCCGGTTCTACGATTCGATTCAGCTTCATCTGGTCGAAGCGAGCGAGGCGGCCCGCGCGGCACAGCACACGACGCTCGGGGACGTCGCCGAGCGACTCGCCTCTTCCAGCCCGGCGCTCCCCGTTCGGTTCGAAGGCGTCCTGTTTGCCAACGAACTCCTCGACGCGCTGCCCACCCATCAGGTCGTGATGCGCGAGGAGGGCCTGCGAGAGGTCTACGTGGATGCCGTCGCAGGGCGGTCCGCCCTGCGAGTGATCGAAGATACGCCGTCAACGTCCGCACTGAGCGAGTACCTCGCGCGGCTCGGCGTCGAGCTTCAACCGGGCTGGCGCGCGGAGATCAACCTTCGCGCCATCGAGTGGATCCGCGACGCCGCCCGGCGTCTGCATCGCGGCTTCATCTTGCTGATCGACTACGGGCATGATGCGGGCGAGTTGTATTCGCCCAGCCATTCCGCGGGCACGCTGACGACGTTCAGCGATCATCACAGCGTGGGCAGCGAATCGTCCGCCGCGACGCCGCCGTGGCTGCACTCACCCGGAGAACGAGACATCACGGCGCACGTCGACTTCACCAGCATCCGCGCGGCGGCTGAAGAGGAAGGACTGCAGACGCTCGGGTTCCTGGATCAGACCTATTTCCTGCTCGGACTGATCAGCGACGCCTCGGCGTTAGCCGAGCGTGCCGCCGCGCTCAAGACACTCGTGATGCCGGGCGGCCTTGGCAGCACACACAAAGTCCTCATCTGCGGCAAAGGCGTCGGGACACCGGCGCTCCGCGGGTGCTCGTACCGCATGCGCGTCACGTGAATGAAATCTCCACGGAGACTTAGGTGATCTGGATCGGCCTCGCGATCATGATCGTCTCGCAGACAGCGACGCTGCTCCACGTCGAGCCGTTCTGGACGTGGAACACGCCAATCGCATGGACCGGGTTCATCATCTTCGCGGACTCGATCGTGTTTCGGGCGCGCGGTCACTCGTGGATTCGATCGGCGCCTGGCGAATTCGTCCTGCTCGCGATGGCGTCGGTTCCGCTCTGGCTGGTGTTCGAGTGGTTCAACCTGTACATCCGGAACTGGCACTACACCGGCCTGCCCGAAAACTTCTGGCTCCGGCAATTCGGCTACGCCTGGGCGTTCGCGACGATCTGGCCGGCAATCTTCGAGGGCGCGGAATTGATCGGAGTCCTGCGGGCGGGATGGGCGGGACGGGTTGCGCAGGACGGTGTCGCCCATGCCGCCTATCCAGCCCCCTCTGCACATCCAGCCCCTGCCGCCCTTCCCGCCCTCGCCGGCACCGCGATGCTCGTCGTGCCGCTTCTCGTGTCGCCGGAGATCGCGCGCTATCTGGCCGCGCCGGTCTGGCTCGGCTTCATCTTCCTGCTCGATCCGATCAACGCGCGGCTGGGCGGCGATTCGCTGCTCGCCGAGTGGCGCGACGGACGATTCGAGCGGACGATGAATCTCGCGCTGAGCGGCGTTCTGTGCGGCCTACTCTGGGAGTTCTGGAATTACTGGGCGCACGCGAAATGGCACTACACGGTGCCGATCATGGAGAACCTGAAGATCTTCGAGATGCCGGTGCCCGGCTACTTCGGCTTTCCGCCGTTTGCGCTCGAATGTTTCACGATGTACGAGTTCCTGCGGCGCCTCTCCGTCCGGCTCACACCGCACACCGCTCGGCAATCACTTCGTTCGATCGGAGTCTGAGCTGACGGCGACGATCGATCGCGCGCTGGTGCTGACAGCCGGTCTCGGCACGCGACTCCGCCCGCTGACCGACGTTCGCGCCAAGCCGGCGATCCCGGTCGCCGGCGAGCCGATGATCCGCCGGATCGTCCGCTGGCTCGTCTCGCGCGGCGTCGCCGATCTCGTGCTCAATCTGCACCATCTTCCTCACACGCTGACCGCGGTCGTCGGCGACGGCAGCGACCTCGGCGCGCGCGTTCGCTACTCGTGGGAGCATCCGCAGGTGCTCGGCAGCGGCGGCGGCCCGCGGCTCGCGCTGCCGCTCGTCGCCGCCGATACCTTTTTCATCATCAACGGCGACACGCTGACCGACGTCGATCTCGGCGCCATCGCTGACGCGCACGCACACTCGAGCGCGCTCGTCACCCTTGCACTCGTGCCGAACGAGGAATACGAGCGTTACGGCGGCGTGCTCATGGACGAAGAACGACGCGTGACGGGATTCGTCCGTCGCGGTCCGTCGGCTAAAGGGTCGTATCACTTCATCGGGGTCCAGGTCGCGCACGCATCGGTATTCGCGCCGCTCGTGCCTGGCGTTCCCGCCAGCTCGATCGGCGGTTTGTACGACGCGGTCATGACGGCAAACCCCGGCTCGGTTCGCGGCGTGGTCTGCGACGCACAGTTCTTCGACGTCGGGACAGTCGATGACTACCGGCGAACATCTCAGGCGTTCGTCCGGCGTGAAGGGCGCGCCGGCTCAACAGTGGGCGTGCGATCACAGATTCACCCCTCTGCCCGCATCCTCGACTCGATTCTGTGGGACGATGTGACGGTTGGTGCGGATGCGGTGATCGAGGACTGCATCATCACGGACGGTGTGTCAATCGCCCCGGGGACTACGCACCATCAGCGCGTTGTCACGATCGATGACTGAGTGGAAAGCCGCCGCGAATCACCGCCGCGAGCGTCAGCGAGCGGTGGCAGGCGCTGGCGTGCGGCCCCGGCGCAAAGTAAACAATGAACCAGCGGACCGCTGACGGCTTGGAAGTTCGCGATCGGATCGATCGCTACCTGAACGCGAGCGGCCTCGCCACGCGGCAGGCACGCGTGGTGCCGCTGACCGGCGACGCCTCCGATCGCAAATACTTCCGCATCATCGCCAACGAAGGGCCGTCGATCGTGCTGGCGCTGCACGCCGGTCCGATCACGTTCGCCGAGCTGCCATTCGCCAACGTCGCGGACCTGATGGAGCGGATCGGTCTGCCCGTCCCCGCCGTCCTGGGACATTCCGACGAGCTGGGGCTTCTCGCGCTGCAGGATCTCGGTGACGTCACGCTGCAGGCGCATCTCGGCGCGTCGTCGCCGGCCGAACACGCCGCGCTCTACCGTCAGGCGGTCGCGCTCATCGATGTGCTGCAGCGGCGCGGCGAGGAGCTGGAATCGCATCGCTACCTGCCATACGGGATTGCGTTCGATGTCGAGAAGCTGTCGTGGGAGCTCGACTTCTTCACCAAACACTTCATCAGCGGCTATCGCGGCGTCGTCCTGTCGCCGGCGGAACAGTCGGCGTTGAACGAGGAATGGTCGGCGGTCGTACACGAGCTTGCGGGCGAGCCGCGCGTGCTCTGCCATCGCGACTATCACAGCCGCAATCTGATGCTCAGCGACGGCAGCCTGTACATCATCGACTTTCAGGACGCGCGAATGGGACCGGACACCTACGATCTGGTGTCACTGCTCCGGGACTCATACGTCGACATCACCGACCGCGACCTCGACGACCTCATCGCCTACTTCCTGGCGCTCTCCCGCGACGCACCCGACCGGGGCGCGGAAGAGTTCCGGCGCCGGTTCGATCTGATGGCGCTGCAGCGCAACCTGAAGGCGCTCGGCACGTTCGGCTACCAGACCACCACGCGCGCGAACCCGGTCTACATTCAGTACATGCCGCGCACGCTCCGCTACGTGCGCTCCAATCTGGAGAAGTACCCGCGCTTCGCACGACTGCACGATCTGCTCGCGTCACATATCGAAGAGCTCCAATAGGATTCGCGTTACACTTGGAGTTTCGCGTTGTGGCCAAACGACAGTTCGGGGTGTCGACGCGTCTCTATCAGCATCAGCGTCTCTTGCGGGATCACGTGCTCGAAATCGCCGCGCACGGCTTCGAAACGATTGAGGTCCTGGCGTCGCCGACGCACGTCGACTGCCACAACCCGGCGGTCGTTGCCGACCTTCAGCAGTGGCTGGCCGAAGCAGGCCTCGAGCTCCGCAGCGTGCAGGCGCCGGTCGGCGCGAAGACGCCGGACGACGTGGATCAAGCGCTCTTCATCGCGCGGCGGATCCCCGTCGAGGTGTTCGTCGTGCGGACGGAGGGCACGCGCGAGATCGTCCGGCGGAGCGTGGAACGGATCGCGGAATTGGCCGCGCCGCTGGGCGTCAGGGTCGCGGTCGAGGCCGGACCCGACGATGCCTCGCCGCCGGGATCGCTGGTGCATCTCGTCGAAGAGGATCTCGACGCCGAGGTCGGCATCGGACTCGATTTCGCGCGCGAGCAGCGGCGCGGCGATCTGATCGATGCGATCGAAACGGTCGCCGAGCATCTGGTCGCCGTGCGGGTGCCCGTCGAGAGCTCGATCGACTGGGCCGCCGCGCTGACCACGGTCCAGAAGATCGGCTACGAAGGACCGCTCGTCTTCGACAGCGAAGCGCGCGGATCGACAAAAGAGACGCTCGCGCGCGCGAAGGCGGCGCGGGCGCGCATGGAACGACTGATGGCGGATCGCTGATGACCGGACCGGGACAGACTTACATCGAACAGATCGGCAAGCACGAAGGCGAAGAGGTCACCATCAAGGGGTGGCTCCACAATCGCCGATCGAGCGGAAAAATCCATTTCCTGATCGTCCGCGACGGCACCGGTTTCATCCAGGCGGTGATGTCGAAAGCGGCCGTCGGCGAAGAGCTCTTCAGGGACGCCGACCACCTCTCGCAGGAAACGTCGATCGTCGTCACCGGGACGGCACGCGCCGACAAGCGCGCGCCGAGCGGATACGAAATCGACGTCAAGAACGTCGAGGTCGTCGGCGAGTCGCACGACTATCCGATCACGCCGAAAGAACATGGCGTCGACTACCTGCTCGACCGCCGGCATCTCTGGATTCGCAGCGAGCGGCAGCAGGCGATCCTGCGCATCCGCCACGAGATCATCAACGGGGTGCGCGACTTCTTCAACGCGCGCGGCTTCATCCTCGCCGACACGCCGATCTTCACGCCCGCGGCCTGCGAAGGCACGACGACGCTGTTTCCGGCGCAGTATTTCGAGGAGCAGACCGCCTACCTGACGCAGAGCGGACAGCTCTACAACGAGGCCAACGCGATGGCGCTCGGAAAGGTGTACTGCTTCGGTCCGACCTTTCGCGCGGAGAAATCGAAGACGCGACGCCACCTGACCGAGTTCTGGATGGTCGAGCCGGAGATGGCGTACGCCGACCTGAACGACGTCATGGATCTCGCCGAAGATCTGATCGTCTCGATCGTCGCCCGCGTGCTCGAGCGACGGCAGCGGGAACTGAAGGTTCTCGAGCGCGATCTGTCGAAGCTCGAAGCGGTGCAGAAGCCGTTTCCACGGATCTCGTACGACGAGGCGGTGAAGGCGCTCCAGGCCAAGGGGCTGCCGATCGAGTGGGGCGGCGATTTCGGCGGTCCCGACGAGACGGCGTTGTCCGAGCAGTACGATCGCCCGCTGATGGTGCATCGCTATCCGGCGGCAGTGAAGGCGTTTTACATGAAGCCCGATCCGGCGCGGCCCGACGTCGCGCTCGGCGTCGACGTCCTCGCGCCCGAAGGCTATGGCGAGATCATCGGCGGCGGCGAGCGTCTGGCGGATCTCAATCTGCTGCTCGAGCGGATCAAGGAGCACAACCTTCCGCAGGAAGCGTTCGAGTGGTATCTCGATTTGCGCCGATATGGGACCGTGCCCCATGGCGGCTTCGGCATGGGGATCGAACGCGTCGTCTCCTGGATCTGCAAGCTCGATCATTTGCGCGAAGCGATTCCGTATCCTCGAATGTTGTACAGGTTGTACCCGTAATGAAAGTCGGACTGATATCCCTGGGCTGCCCGAAGAACCTCGTCGACTCCGAAGTCATGCTGGGACTCACCCAGCAGGCCGGGCACGAGCTCACTTCCGATGCGGCCGATGCCGAGGTCCTCGTCGTCAACACCTGCGCGTTCATCGACCGCGCGAAGCAGGAGTCGATCGACACGATTCTCGAAATGGCTCAGCACAAGAAGGACGGTGCGTGCCGCCGCCTGATCGTCACCGGCTGTCTCGCCGAGCGCTACCGCGAGGAGTTGAAGAAGGAGATTCCGGAGATCGACGCGGTCCTCGGCACTGGCGAAGTGCCACAGATCGTCGGCGCGATCGGTGGAAATATCGTGGCGCCGCTGACCTTCTATGGCGCTCGTGGTTCGACA
>DAIUKO010000270.1:0-10882 GCA_036848175.1 Vicinamibacterales bacterium
CAACAAGTTCGCCGCGGACGGCGATCCGAAGACGCTCGGCGAGATCTACGCCTACGGATTCCGCAACACGCACCGGCTGTCGTGGGATCTCAACGACGGCACGATGTTCGGGTCGGACATCGGGATGAACAACGTCGAGGAGATCAACATCATCCATGAGGGCCGCAACTACGGATGGATGAAACGTGAGGGGCTGTTCGAGAACGGCGTGACCCGACCTGGCGGCGCGCTCAATCAGTTGTATCCGCTGCCGGCGGACATCCTCGACGGCCGGCGGAAGGACGAGTTCACCTATCCGGTCGCGATGTACGACCACAGCGAAGGGCAGGCGGTGACCGGCGGTTATGCGTACTACGGACGCATCGCCGCGCTGCGCGGCAAGTTCGTCTTCGGCGACATCGTGCGCGGGCGCGTGTTCGTGGCCGATCTTGCCGCGATGAAGAAAGCCGACGACGGCATTCCGCAGACCGTCGCGCCGGTTGAAGAAGTGCAGTTGTACACGCGCGACGCGCGCGGCAACCGCACCTACGTGACGTTCCGCGAGCTCGTTGAGCTTGCGAACGGCGCGACGGCAACGCGCGCCGATCTGCACATCAGCCGCAACCGCGACGGCGAGTTGTTCCTGACGTCGAGACAGGACGGCATGATCCGGACGCTGGTTCCGGAGTCAGCTGGCACGGCGCCGGCGCGCTGATAAAGAACTCGGAAGGGGTTCTCCAAAAATCGGAAGCGAGACGACTTCGTTTCCGCATTTTTACGCATCAGAGACTTACGATTACTTGACCATCGCGCGTCCCGCGCAATAGTAGCGCCACGTCGCACGGCGTCCTCCGTGCGATTTCCGTCTCGTGGGCTTCTATTGCGAGGTCAGCATGCGATACGCGCGGGTCCCGATCGTTTTCCTCTTTGCCGTCTCCGCCATCGTTGCGCCAGCGACGCGGCTGCGCGCGCAAGTGACGACCGCGACGCTGTTCGGCATCGTCCGCGACACGACCGGCGCGGCGCTGCCGGGCGCGAACGTCACCATGACGCATGAAGGCACCGGCCTCGTGCGGGAGATCGTCACCGATGTCGGCGGCGAATTCGTCATCAGCGCGCTGCCGGCCGGATCCTACACACTCACGATCGCGCTCACCGGATTCAAGACGCTGACCAACCGCGGACTGCAACTGAGTCCCGGCCAGACCTCGCGTCAGACATTTCAGATCCAGCTTGGCGGAGTCGAGGAGTCGGTGACGGTGCAGGCGGCCGTGCCGCTCATCGACACGGCGTCGTCGAAGCAGGTGCTCTCACACGGCACGCAGGAAGTCTCCGACCTGCCCCTCCAGCGGCGCAACGTCACCGGCATGCTCACGCTCGCGCCCGGCGCCGACGTCAACGCCGGCAACGTCCGCTTGAACGGCGTGGCGGCGGGCGGCACCGGCATCACCGTCGACGGCACCGAGGCGAACTCGAATCCCGAAGGGCGCTCGATGGCGCAGTACGGCGGACAGAACCAGATCGACGTGATGAGCATCGAGTCGGTGGCGGAAGTGCAGGTGGTCAAGGGCATTCTGCCGGCGGAGTACGGCGGCGTGACCGGCGGCCAGGTGAACCTGATCAGCCGGTCGGGCACCAACGCGTTTCGCGGATCGATGTTCGAGAACTACCAGGGCGACATGTTCTACGCGCGCGACCGGTTCCTCGCGGCGAACCTGCCGAAACCGTCGGTGCGATTCAATCAGTACGGCGGATCGGCGGGCGGTCCGATTCAGAAGAACAAAGCGTTCTTCTTCACAACCTATGAAGGCTATCAGGAGAACGCCGGCATCCGCGTGATCGGCACCGTGCCGACGCCGGCGCTGCGAAATCAGGTGCTCGCCGCGCTGCCGTTCCCGGAGACGAAGATCGCGCTCGACGCGCTGCCGCTGCCCAACGAGCCGATCAGCGCCGACGTCGGACGATTCAACGGCGTCGGCACGAGGCTGCGCCACGAGAATCACATCGTCGCGAAAAGCGATGTGACGGTCGTCCCGAGCGGCAACCTCTCGGTCACCTATACACGGATGCGTCCGTTCACGCGGACGCCGACGGCGACCGTCGACGGCATCAACGATCGCGATTATCCGAACAAACAGGATCGCCTGGCGGCGCAGTTCGTGCTCGCCCACGGATCGTTCATTTCGGAGAGCCGCTTCGGCTGGAACAAGACGGACCTCGCGCGCCTCGACGGATTTTTCAGCGTCATGCAGCCGGGTGCGACGACGGGAGACGAGGCACAGATTTACGACCGGCGCGTCGGGCTGATCAACATCTCGGGGCTGTTCAGCACGCCGAGCGCCGAGATCTACGATCTGTCGGGCGTGGCCTACAGCGCGGAGCAGAAGTTCAGCCGGCTGTTCGCCAAACATTTGATCAAGGTCGGCGGCCGCTGGGTGCGTCAGGGCGGCGACCGTGAGAACCCGCAGAACCCGAGCTTCCGCTATCAGAACAAGGCGGACGCGCTCGCGAACATTCCCAACCAGGTGATCGGCAACTTCGGCGCGCCGCCGCACAAGTCGCATCTCGACGAGTTCGGCCTCTTCATCCAGGACGACTGGCGCGCCACGTCGCGCCTCGTCTTCAACCTCGGACTTCGCTACGACTACTACTCGACGATCATCGTCGAGCCGACCACCGATGCCAGCGTCGAGATCGTCAACATGGAGCCGCCGACCAGCCTCCAGGCTGCGGACTGGAAGACGCTGCGCGATCCGATGAATCCGTACAACGCGGACGGCAGGAATTTTGGTCCTCGTGCCGGCTTTGCGTGGACGCTGAACCGCGCCGGCGACATGGTGCTGCGCGGCGGCAGCGGCGTACTCTTCAGCCCGCATCTGCCGGCGACGGTTCGTCAGGGCGCCGCCGATCCGCTCGTGCCGTTCCGCAGCACGTGGGCGAAGCCCGAAGCGACGGCGCGTTCGCTCGTGTGGCCGATGTACACCGTCGACCTGCGTCAGGTCGCGCTGACCGACGGCGGCGGCAAGCCGGCCGTCTTCTCGATCCTCGATACGAACCTGTCCAATCCGTACACCGTGCAGTCGATGATCAGCCTTCAGAAAGCGCTGGGCTCGACGTTGATGGCGGAAGTGGGCTACATCCGCACCGACGGCCGGGACTTTCCGCTGCAGCGTCTGCTGTCGATGATCTTCGATCGACAAACCGGCGCGCGGCCTGCGGGGTGGACGCTCGGATCGCCCGGCGGCTACTACGTCGACAGCTCGCAGACGATGGACTACGACGGCCTGCAGGTGTCGGTGAGAAAGCGGTCCTCGAGCGCGCTCCAGTTCGAAGGCAACTACACCTTGTCGAAAGGGACGGCCACGCAGGGCGGCGATCTCCAGGCCTACTATCTCGCCGATGTCGGCAACATCCAGGACTTCAACAATCCCGAGGCGGATCGTACCGTCGTCACCGGCGACGTCCGCCACCGCTTCGTCGGCGATGTCATCTATCAGCTGCCATGGCTGAAGGACGGATCCAGCGCCGCGTCGAAGATTCTCGGCGGCTGGCAGCTGTCGGGAATTTTCTCCGCGCGCTCGGGGACGGCGGTGCTGATCACGCAGCCGTCAGGCATGGCGAACAGCCGTCCCGATTACGTCGCGGGCGCCGACCCCGTGCTGGCGGACTGGTCGTCGACGCTCCTGTACTTGAACAAGGCGGCGTTCACGCTGGTGCCGACCAGTTCGATCACCACGTCGACGCTGCGTCCCGGCAACGCACCGCCCGATCTCGTCCGCGGGCCCATGTTCTGGACGGTGGACATGACGATCGCGAAGAACATCCCGCTGGGCCACACGAGGCTTCAGTTCCGAGCTGATGCGTTCAACGTGCTCAACCACGTGAACCTCAATAATCCGAACGGCAACTTCATCTCGCCCGATTTCGGCCGGATTACGGGCGCAGCCACGATGCGAACGGGGCAAGTGGGGGTGCGGCTAAGCTTCTAAGGCGTGGTAACTTACTTACGGTTTTTTTCGGAGGTCCGATGCGCGTGAACGCGGCCACGGCCGCGATTGGTGTCTCTGCCGCGCTCCTCGTCGCGTCGCCGTGGCTTGCCGATATCGGTGCGGCCGCTTCGGGGCAGCCGCCCGCCAGTCAGCCCGCCGCCAGGGCGGCGACGGCGCCTGGCGCCGTGGTCGCACGCTACTGCGTCAGCTGTCACAGCGAGCGCATGAAGAGCGGCGGGCTCGTGCTCGAAAAGGTCGACGTCGAGAACGTCGCGGCCCATCCCGAGATTTGGGAGAAAGTCGTCCGCAAGATTCGCGCGCGCGCGATGCCGCCGGCCGGTCCGGGACGCCAGCGGCCGGACGAAGCGACCTATTCCGCGTTCGAGTCGTACCTCGAGACCTCGCTGGATCGCGCCGCCGCCGCGGCGCCGGATCCCGGCCGCAACGATACGTTCCATCGCCTGAACCGCACGGAATATCAGAACGCCATCCGCGATCTGCTCGCGCTCGAGGTCGACGCCGCGTCGATGCTGCCGGCTGACGATGCGAGTCACGGCTTCGACAACGTCAACGTCGGCGCGCTCTCGCCGACGCTGCTCGATCGGTACTTGTCAGCGGCGCAGAAAGTATCGCGCCTCGCGGTCGGTGGTCCGGTGCGATCGCCCGGCGCGATCACCGTCGTGCTGCCGGCCGATCTGACGCAGGACGATCACTTCGACGATCTGCCGTACGGGACGCGCGGCGGGACGACGTTCCACCATACGTTCCCGCTCGACGCTGAGTACCGGTTCCAGATCCACCTGACGCGCGATCGCAACGAGAATTTCGAAGGATTGAGCGAGCCGCAGGAAGTCGAGCTCGCCCTGGATGGCGCGCGGCTGCAGCTGTTTCCGATCGCGGCGCGACAGCCGCGCGGCCAGGAGGATCCCGAGCGCGACGCGCCGGCCGATGCAGGCATGGTGATCAGCGTACCGGTCAAGGCCGGTCCGCACGTCGTGTCAGCGGCGTTCATCAAGAAGGCGAATGTGCTGAGCGAAGCGACGCGTCAGCCGTTCAAGGCCGACTACAACGGTCGAACGCAGGCGGCGATCTTCTCCGTCGCTGTCGCGGGTCCGTACAATCCGGCCGGCTCGGGTGACACGCCGAGCCGCAGGCGCCTGTTCGAATGCCGCCCTTCGAAGCCGGCGGACGATGCCGCGTGCGCGAAGATGATTGTGACCTCGCTCGCCCGTCGCGCCTATCGCCGCGCGCCGACCAACGAAGACGTCCAGGAGCTGCTCAAGTTCTACAAAGAAGGTCGCGCCGATGGCGGCACGTTCGAGGACGGCATCGAGATGGCCGTTCGCGCCGTGCTCGCGAGCCCCGACTTCCTGTTCCGCATCGAGCGCGATCCCGCGGGCATCGCGCCGAACACCGTCTATCGTCTGAGCGACGATCTCCTCGCCTCACGGTTGTCGTTCTTCCTCTGGAGCAGCATCCCCGACGACACGCTGATCGATCTCGCGGCGCGCGGCAAGTTGAGCGATCCGGCAACGCTCGAGCAGCAAGTGCGGCGCATGCTGGCCGATCGGCGGTCGGAGACACTCGTCACCAACTTCGCGGAGCAGTGGCTGTACCTTCGCAACCTGCGCGCGGCGAGCCCCGACGTGCGGCTCTTCCCGGACTTCGACGACAACATGCGGCAGGCGTTCCGCCGCGAGACCGAGCTGTTCTTCGAGAGCATCAAGAACGAAGACCGCAGCGTGCTCGACCTGCTGCGCGCGAACTACACGTTCGTGAACGAACGCCTCGCCAGGCATTACGGCATTCCTTACATCTACGGCAGTCACTTCCGGCGCGTCGAGCTCCCGGAGGGCAGTCCGCGCGGCGGGCTGCTCGGTCAGGCCAGCATCCTGACCGTGACGTCGTACGGCAACCGCACCTCGCCGGTGCAGCGCGGTAAATGGGTACTCGAGAACCTGATGGCCATGCCGCCGCCGCCGCCACCGCCGGGCGTGCCGCCGCTGAAGGACGCCGCGGCGGCCGGCAAGGTCCTGTCGATGCGCGAGCGCATGGAAGAGCACCGCGCGAATCCTGCCTGCGCGTCGTGCCACCGGTTGATGGATCCGATCGGTCTGTCGACGGAGAACTTCGACGCCGTCGGCCGCTGGCGCGTCAAGAGCGAATCGGGCGAGCCGGTCGATGCGTCGGGCGGACTGCCGGACGGCAGCACCTTCGATGGCGTGATCGGGTTGAAGCAGGCGCTGCTCGAGAAACCCGACGTATTCGTCTCGACGATGACCGCGAAGCTGATGACCTACGCGTTGGGCAGGGGCCTGGATTATTACGACGAGCCCGCGATTCGCGGAATCCTTCGCGACGCGCGGGCGAGCGACTACAAGTTTTCTTCGATCGTGCTCGGCATCGTCAACAGCACGCCGTTCCGGATGAGGAGATCGCAATGATCGTGACGAAGATGGCGCTCCCGCGGAGAACATTCCTGCGAGGAGTGGGCGCGACGCTGGCGCTGCCGCTGCTCGATGCCATGATTCCGGCGCTTTCGGCGGCCGCGAAGACGCCGGCCACGCCGGTCAAGCGCCTCGGCTTCGTCTATCTGCCGATGGGCGCCGCCCCCGGCCAGTGGTCGCCGAAGGGCGAAGGTGCGATCGCCGAGCTGTCGCCGATTCTCAATCCGCTGACGCCGCACCTCAATCAGATCACCGTCCTCTCGAACCTGGAGCACAAGAACGCGTACGCGGCCGGCAACCATGCGACGGCGAACTGCACGTTCCTGAGCGGCGTGCGCGCGAAGTTCACCGACGGCAGCGACTACGAAATGGGCATCACCGTCGATCAGATTGCCGCCAGGCAGCTCGGACGCGACACGCTGCTGCCGTCTCTCGAGCTCGCCACCGACTTCAACTACGTCGTCGGCAACTGCGACAACGGGTACGCGTGCGTGTACATGAACACGTTGTCGTGGTCGTCGCCGACGACGCCGCTGCCCACCGAAGCCGATCCGCGCGTCGTCTTCGAGCGCATGTTCGGCGACGGCGGCACGTCCGCCGAGCGCCAGGCCGAGCTGCGCAAGAGCGGCAGCATCCTCGACTGGGTGCTCGGCGACATGGCACAGCTGCAGCGGAAGCTCGGCCCGGGCGATCGCGCGAAGGTCGACGAGTACCTGGACTCGCTGCGCGAAATCGAGCGCCGGATTCAGCGTGCGGAAAAAGTGTCGGCGACCGATCCGACCTCCGCGATCGAGCGCCCCGTCGGCGCGCCGCAGGCGTGGGAGGATCACGTCAAGCTGATGTTCGATCTGCAGGTGCTCGCCTTCCAGGCCGACATCACCCGCGTCATCTCGTTCCAGCTCGCGCGCGAGGTGAGCACGCGAACCTATCCGCAGATCGGCGTCCCCGAAGCGCATCATCCGACGTCGCATCACCAGAACGATCCCGAAAAACTGGCGAAGCTCGCCAAGATCAACCAGTACCACGTGACGCTGTTCGGCTACCTGCTCGAGAAGCTGAAGACGACGAAGGACGGCGACGGCACCTTGCTCGACCACACGATGTATCTCTTCGGCAGCGGCATGGGCAATCCGGACGTGCACGATCACAGCAAACTGCCGATTCTCGTCGCGGGTGGAAACCTGTCGGGTGGACGCCACATCAACTACGCCGAGCCGACGCCCTTGTCGAACCTGCTCCTGACGATGTTGAACAAGGCGGGCATCGAGAGCGATTCGTTCGCCGACAGCACGGGCCGCGTCCAGGAACTCGTCGAACCGTTGTCATTGTGAAGAGGTTGACCTGATGCGCTCGACGAAATCAGTGATTGGCGTCGCGATCGTGCTGGTCGCGGCGGCGGCTGGCCGCGGCGTCGCCGATCAGAATCGGTTGGTTGACGCGGTCAAAGCGCGCGACCGCAGCGCGATTCGCACGTTGCTGCAGCAGCACGCCGACGTGAACGCCGCCACCGCCGACGGCAGCACGGCACTCTTCTTTGCCGCCGAGAATAACGACCTCGAGACCGTAAAGCTGCTCATCGCCGCCGGCGCGGACGTCAACGCCGCGAACCGGTACGGCGTGTCGCCGCTCGCGCTGGCCGCCGTGAACGGCAGCGCGCCGGTCACCGAAGCGCTCCTCGCCGCGTCGGCGAATGCCAACGCAGTCACGTCACAGGGTGAAACGGTGTTGATGACGGCGGCTCGTACCGGCGTGCCCGCCGTCGTCTCCGCCCTGATCAAGCGCGGCGCCGACGTGAACGCGAAGGACAACGGCCGCGGGCAGACGGCGCTGATGTGGGCGGCGGGCGAGGGACATGCCGACGCGATCAAGATCCTCGTCGCCGGCGGCGCCGATCTGAAAGCGCGGTCGAAGGGTGGTTGGACGGCGCTGTTGTTCGCCGCGCGCGAAGGTCAGGCCGACGCTGTGCGTGCGCTCGTCGACGCCGGCGCGAACGTGAACGAGGAGCAACAGCCGCCGGCCGGAGGAGGCCGCGGCCGCGGCAACGGCGGCGGCGGTGGTGGTGGTGCGGCGCGTGCGCAGTCGCCAACGGGAGGACCGAGCGCGTTGATGCTCGCCGTCGGCAGCAATCATTACGAGCTCGCCGCGCGTCTGCTCGATCTCGGCGCCAATCCGAATCTTTCCGGTCCGGGCTACACCGCGCTTCATCAGATCACGTGGATGCGCAAACCAGGTCAGGGGAGCAACGGACCGGGACCGACCGGCTCGGGCAACATGGATTCGCTCGAACTGGTCAGACGACTCGTCGCGCACGGCGCGGATCCGAACACGCGCATGACACGGCGCGCCCAGGCGGGCACGACCGACTTGAACATGATCGGCGCGACGCCCTTCCTCATGGCGGCGCGGACTGCGGATGCGCCGCTGATGCGCCTGCTCGCGGAGCTCGGCGCCGATCCGCTGCTCACCAACGAAGACGGAACGACGCCGTTGATGGCCGCCGCGGGCCTTGGCGTCCATTCGCCCGGTGAGGATGCCGGCACCGAGGCTGAAGCGCTCGCAGCCGTGAAGGTCGCCGTCGCGCTCGGCGGCGACGTGAACGCCATCGACAAGAACGGCGATACGGCGATGCACGGCGCGGCGTACAAACAGTTCCCGAGCGTCGTGCAGTACCTCGTCGATCAGGGCGCCGCCGTCGATCTCTGGAACACCAAGAACAAGCAGGGATGGACGCCGCTTCGCATCGCAGTCGGCGTGCATCGCGGGATGAACTTCAGGTTCTCGAAACCGACGGCGGAGGTGCTTGCGAAGATCATGACCGCCGAGGGCGTGTCGACGGTCGTCGAGCCTGAAAAAGTGATCAGCGGCGCGACGAAGTGAATTCCTAGGCCGCTAGTTCTTACAACTCGCGGCGACCATCTCCAGCGACACGACGTTGATCGCGTCGCTGTCGTCCCTCTTCATCAGGAACCCGATCGCGGCCATCGTGTGACCGAGATGCGCGGCCGGGCTCGGAAACACATTCGACAACCCGATCGTTCGTGTCCCCGACGCGGCTGCGGCCGACGGCGTCGCGCTGCCTGGCGTCGGCAGCGCGGTCTTTTCCGGTTCGGTGGCGTTGGCAAGCTGCCACTCGTTGCCGCGCGCCCTGAGGCAGCCGGTGACGCGCACGAGCGCGCCGGCTCTCACCGGCCCGGGGCCGTTCTTTCGCGAAATCTCGAACGTCGCCAGCACGTCGTCGTCGAGAGACAACTCGGTCGTGCCGGCAGGGAAGCCGTTCTGCTGAAGCAGGTAGGCCACGATGTCGCGCTTGTCCGTCGCGTCGATAGCGTTGACGGCGTCCGGCGGCATGCTGTCGCGAATGAGCCTGAACAGATGATCGAGCGTGTGCGCTTCCCAGTGATCGATGAACCGCTCGCCGCTCAGCGGATAGTCGCGCCGTCCGGCCAGATCGTCGCCATGGCAGCGGCTGCAGTGCTTCGTGTATGCGGCTTTGCCGCGCTCGGCCTGCTCGGTCGTGAAGACGCCATTCCAGACCGACGGCGGCTCCTGCGCGCTGGTGCGAGCGATGTGCGCGCCCAGGACGATCAACGCGACGACGATGAGGAGCGATGCCGGCCGAAAACGCATGGCATAGTGTGTCACGGCTTCGCTCGTGAAGATCCCTCTGATCGAATATCGCGCTGCGCTGTCAGCGCCTCGTCGATCGTAACAGGATGATCCACGAGGGCAGCGCGTTCCACGGCCGAGATGTGCGTGCTTATGCACGTCGCGGCGTCCTGAAGAAGGCGGCGACTCTCTTGCACCGGCTGCACTGAGAGGAGCCAGCGATGAGAGTGAACGTCGTCATTTCGAAGGGCGCGATTGCGCTGGTCGGCGTCGCGATACTGCTCAGTGGCCGGCCGGCCGCCCAAACCAATGGTTCGCCGGAGCGATTCACTGCGGTCGCCGTCAACATGGGCACTCCCGGCCGCGCCTTCACCGACCGCGTCGACATCGTCGTCGAGCGGTGGTCGCCGCGCGCCGACCGCGATCGGCTGTTGAACGACTTGTTCGAGAAGGGACCCGAGAAGCTGCTCGACGCGCTCCAGAAACTGCCGCGGGTCGGCTACTTCCGGACGCCGAACAGCATCGGCTACGACCTCCATTACTCGCAGCGCACCGACCTTCCCGATCACGGCGAGCAGGTCGTGCTCATCACCGATCGCTACATCAACTTCTGGGAAGCGGCGAACCGGCCGCGGACGATCGACTATCCGTTCACCGTGATCGAGCTGCACATCGACGGCGACGGCAAAGGCGAAGGGAAGATGTCGATTGCCACGAAGATCATCGGCAACAAAGACACCAAGACGATCGTTCTCGAGAACTACGCCACGCAGCCGGTCATGCTGAATGACGTTCGGCGCGAAAAGGCGTAATGGCGAACATCCCGCGGAGGCGGATCGTCGGCAGGAAATATCGCGTCGC
>DAIUKO010000271.1:0-3871 GCA_036848175.1 Vicinamibacterales bacterium
TCATGCTTCGACGGGCTCAGCATGAGCGGCGAGTCGAAGGGTACATCCTGAGCGAAACGCTCATGCTGCGACGGGCTCAGCATGAGCGGCGAGTCGAAAAATCCAATTCTCCGTCGCGGCCCGCTCAAGAGCCCCTTTCATACGCCGGATTGCGTTGATGTCCCTCCGTAAAGTGTGTCATTTTACCGGCGCGGCTTTGCTATTTTCTGCGTGCTCATCAGGAGGAGAAAGATGCGCCGTCTCGTGATCGTCCTCGCCGTCGCCATCGCTGTGCTCGCGCCGTCCGCGGTTTACGCGCAAGCAGTCAAAGGATCGCTCGTCGGCAATGTCAGTGACTCCGCGAACCTCGCCATTCCCGGCGCGACGGTCACCATCACGGAAGTCAACACGAATATCAGCTACAACACGACGACGAACGAGAACGGCTACTACGTGTTCTCGAACCTCAAGGACGGCACCTACCGCGTCGTCGGCGAGCTGACCGGGTTCAAGAAGACGATCCGCGACGGCGTCGACGTGCCGGTGAACGCGACCGTCCGCGTCGACCTGAAGATGGAGATCGGCGCGATCGAGGAATCGATCACCGTCGTCGGCGACAGCCCGCTGCTGCAGACCGACCGCGCCGACACCGGCCGCCTGATCGAAAGCGTGCACCTGACGGAAGTGCCGCTCGGGTTCAACCGCAACTTCCAGGGCATGTTGATCACGGTGCCCGGGGCGCTGCGCATGCAGCGGCCGCATTCCGACTTCTTCAACGCGCAGGACAGCTTGTCGAGCAACGTCAACGGCCAGTCGCGGCTGGCGAACAACGTGCAGATCGAAGGGATCGACGACAACCATCGGACCGGACTGCTGACGACGCTGATTCCTTCTGCTGAAGCAATCGAAACCGTGAATATCAGCACGAGCGCCTATGACGCGGAGTTCGGGCGCGCCGGCGGCGCGATCACCAACGTGACACTGAAATCGGGCACGAACGCGATGAAAGGCAGCGTGTTCCTCTTTGGCAACAACCAGAGCACGAACGCGCCCGGGTATTTCACGCACACGACGCCGCCCGGCAGTTATCTGCAGAGCGGGTTCACGCTCGGCGGGCCGGTTCAGCGGAACAAGGTGTTCTTCTTCGGCGACTACCAGCACATCCGCGACAACGCCGGCCGGACGACGCGATCCGTGATTCCGCCGACGGCGTATCGCAATGGCGACTTCAGCGCGTCGCCGACGAGGATCTACGATCCGACGACCGGAAACGCCGACGGTACCGGACGGACGCCGTTCCCCAACAACATCATCCCGGCCGATCGCATCAGTCCGATTGCGAAAGCGATTCTCTCCCACCTGCCGGCGCCGAACATCGAGGCGGCGCCGGGGCAGCCGAACTATCAGCTCGATTACTCGCGATTGAAGAACACCGACTCGTTCGACACGAAGGTGAACGTCCAGGTCAAGCAGAGCGATCAAATCTCGGCGCGCTTCAGCTTCCTGCGTCCGAAGCTGACCGACCCCGCGGAGTTCGGCGAGTTCGGCGGATCGAAGCAGGGCAGTCCGTCAGGCAACGGCTTCTCGGGCATCGGGACCGACACAACCTACAGCACCGGCCTCAACTACACGAGGGCGTGGAGCAACACGCTCGTCATGGAAGCGCGCGGCGGCCTGAACTACTTCCACAACGAAGCGCTCTCCGGCGGCGACGGACTCTCGACGGCGGCTGATGTCGGCATCCGCGGCGCGAACATCGACCAGTGGTCGAGCGGCATGACGTCGATCGACTTCGGCACCGGCCTCAGTCTGAGCAGCCCGCTGGTCGGGTTCTCGGGCAGCCTGCCGTGGGATCGTTCGGAGCGGACGGTGCAGTTCGCGTCGGTCTTCACGAAAGTCGCCGGCAATCACACGATCAAGTTCGGCGAAGATTTCCGGAACACGCGGGACTTCCTGCTGCAGACGCAGGACAACGGCGGACCACGCGGCCAGTTCCAATTCAGGGCCCCGCAAACCTCGATCCCGGCTGATGCGGCCGCCACCGCCGGCTTCGCCAACGCGTTTGCGTCATTCCTGCTCGACGTGCCGTCGCTGGTGCAGCGCGATCTGAAGGTCACCGATCCGGGCGTTCGCTTCTGGGCGTTCTTCACGTTCGTCCAGGACAAGTGGGCCGTGACGCCGAAACTCACGGTCGATCTCGGTTTGCGCCACGAGTACTACACGCCGTTCATCGGTCTGGCCGATCAGGGTGGCTTGTCGAACTACGATCCGACGACGAACACGCTGCAGGTTGCCGGCTACGGCAACGTGAGCGAGAGCGTCGGCGTGAAGAGCTACTTCAAGAACTTCGGTCCGCGCGTCGGCGCGTCGTACCGTCTCGACGAGAAGACGGTGCTGCGCGGCGGCTACGGCGTCAGCACGCTGCCGTTCCCGGACAACAGCTACGTCTACAACTACCCGGTGAAGCAGAACAACGTATTCCAGGCGCCCAATAACTTCGCGTCCGGCGGAACGATGAGGACCGGGTTCCCGGATCCCGTGTTCACGCAGATTCCGTCGAACGGGATCATCGACGCGAGCTCGACAGTCTTGAGGAACGCGAGCTACTTCCACGTGTCGCCCGACATGCACGAAGGATCGCTCCATTCGTTCAACGTCGCGTTCCAGCGCGAGTTACGGTCGCGGTTCACGCTCGATGTCGCCTATGTCGGCAACCGCGGTCACGACGTCCAGACTCAGTTCAACGAGAACGCCGCGACCGTCGTCGGCCTGCCCGGCAACAACGGCCGTCCGCTGTTCCTGCCGTTTGGCAAGGCGGCGGACGTCACGACGTGGATCGGCACGTCGACCGAATACAACTCCCTGCAGACAAAGCTCGATCGCCGCTTCAGCAACGGGTTGCTGGTCACGACGTCGTACACGCTCGGCCGCGGGATGAGTTACACCAACGGCGACAGCAACAGCGGCGTGGCGACGCCCGCGGATCTGCAGCGAAGCTGGGCGCGGACGGATCAAGATCGTCTGCATTCGTTCGTCGAGAGCTTCCTCGTGCAGTTGCCGTGGGGACCGGATCGCAAGTGGCTGCGCGACGGCGTTGCCAGTCAGATCCTGGGCGGATGGCAGGTCAGCGGGATCTTCGCCGCCCAGTCTGGCTCGCCGATCAACATCACGATGTCGAACGCGACGCTCAACGCGCCGGGCAACACGCAGCGGCCCGACGTCAGCGGCACGCCGAAGGTTCTCGGCGGCATCGGATCCGGAGTGCCGTGGTTCGACACCTCGGTGTTCTCGTCGCCGCCGCCCAATACCTTCGGCAATGCCGTGCGTAATGGCGTCATCGACGGCCCTGCGTACGTCAATCTCGACGCGACGATCGCCAAGCTGCTGTCATTCGGTCACGTGAAAGGCGAAGCGCGCATCGACATCTTCAACATCACCAACACGCCGCACTTCAATAACCCGAACGGCACGTTCCTCACCGCGGCGTTCGCTCAGATCACGAGCACCGTCGCCAACAGCGAGCGCTCGATGCGGTTCGGACTGAGGTTGATGTTCTAGAACGTGTGAAGTCCAAAGGCGGCTCCCGTAGCGCAGGCCTTCAGGCCTGCCTCGGGCCGCCGGTGCAGCCCTAAAAGGCTGCGCTGCCATTTCAAACGTCATACGTTCGCGACGATGGGCGACGGCGGCGGTTACGATGAGTACGGGTTCATCGCGGACCTGTACGATCACGTGGGCCCGTATCGAAGCCGGCCCGACGTGGCGTTCTTCCTCAACGAAGCAGTGAATGCCGGAAGCCCGGTCCTCGAACTGGGATGCGGCACCGGACGCGTGCTGATTCCGATCGCTCGCGCCGGCATCGACATCGTCGGTGTCGACTTGTCATCGAGGATGC
>DAIUKO010000271.1:3971-10878 GCA_036848175.1 Vicinamibacterales bacterium
ACGACTACGAGCTGATCTATTACGTGACGCATCCGGACGGACGCGAAGAACGGCTGGTCCACGCCTTCTCGCTGCGCTACTTGTTCCGATTCGAGGCCGAGCACCTGCTCGTTCGATCCGGTTTCGACGTGGAACAGGTCTACGCCGCGTACGACAAGAGTCCGTACGGATCGATGTACCCCGGCGAGCTGATCTTCATCGCGCGCGCGAGATCATGATTCAACCTCGTCGGTTTCTTCTCTCGGGAGGACGTCGTCTTGGTCGGGATTCGGAATCGTCGATGGAGGATCGCTTGCCGGGAACGTCTCGGCAATCGTCTCATCGAGCGCAGCTTCTCGAATCTTGCGTTCTTCGTCGGGCGTATGGTGATGGTCAGGGGTCATAATCCGGTCTCTGGTGTCTAATTCTAGCCGGGGCTCCTCGCCGTGGCGCTGCGCGCGTCGTGCCGCGCGACACCGTACTGGAGGTTGTCATGGTCGCAGGCCTGCTCGTCATCTGGTCGTTGGCTGGGATCCCGCAATGTACTGAAGTATGCCTCGGCGACGAACAGGTCCGGCTCGCCGATGCGGCACCGAAGGGCAGCGTGCAACGAGCCCGAGGATATGAAGAAGCGGCCCAGCACTACCGGAAGGCCGTGAACCTAACCGCGAGCACGGCCGAGAAGATCCAGGCGCTCGAGAAGATGGCGTCCGTCTACGACGCCAGGCATCTGAATCAGCCGCAGCGGCTGGAACCCATCCTTCGGGAGCTGATCGGTCTGCAACCCAACGACCTCGCGCCGATCTTCCGCCTGGCGAAGCTCCAGGAGGAGCGCGGGTTCCTCGAGGACGCCGAGCAAACGCTGCTCGACGCGCGCCGCCAGAAGCCCGACGAGATTGAGGCCTACAAGAAACTCGCACAGTTCTATCTGCGTCGCGTGACGGCGCTGCACGCGGAAACGGAATCGCGCAAGACGGATCGGCCGGCGCCGGGCCCCGGCGAGCGCGACGAAAACGGCGTCTATCGGGTCGGCGGATCGGTGGCGCCGCCGCCGCGGCTCGACCGGCCCGTCTATCCTCCGGAAGCCGCCGCCGCCGGCGTCGAGGGCGTGGTCATCGCCGAGCTCGTGATCGACGAGGCGGGCGAGGTGAAGGACGCCAGGATCATGCGCTCGATCCCGCTGCTCGACGATGCCGCGCTGAAGGCGGTCCGCAACTGGCGTTACGAACCTACCGTCGTGGACGGCAGACCGGTGCCGGTCCGGATGACCGTGACGGTCAACTTCACGACGTCGCGGTGACTGAAACGGGCCGACTTTACCGTTAAAGTATAAAATGGCGGCGTGTTTCAGCTGACCGGCAGGGTCGCTGTCGTGACTGGCGCGGGGTCCGGCATCGGTCAGGCGATCGCCCGCCTGTTTGCGACGCAGGGCGCGCACGTCGTCGTCCTCGATCTCGACGCGAACGGCGCGCACGCGACCGTCGAGTCGATTCGATCGGCGGACGGCCAGGCGGAATCGCTGACCTGCGACGTGGCCGACGCCGATCAGGTCGCGGACGTCTTTGCACGCATCGCCGCGGCGCGGCAGCGAATCGACATCCTCGTGAACAATGCCGGCATCGCCCATGTCGGCACCATCGAGCAGACGACCGACGCCGAGCTGGATCGGCTCTACCGTGTCAACGTGAAGGGCGTGTTCCTCTGCGCCCGGGCGGCGGTGCCGATCATGCGGCGCCAGGGCGGCGGCGTGATCCTGAACATGGCCTCGATCGCGTCGCTCATCGGCCTCCCGGATCGCTTCGCGTACTCGATGAGCAAAGGCGCCGTGCTGACGATGACGCGCTCGATCGCCGTCGACTACATGAAGGACAATATCCGCTGCAATTGCATCTGTCCCGCGCGCGTGCACACGCCGTTCGTCGATCACTACCTGGCGAAGCACTACGCGGGCCGCGAGCAGGAAATGTTCGAGAAACTCTCTGCGTATCAACCGATCGGCCGGATGGGGACCCCGGAAGAAGTCGCCGTCCTCGCGTTGTATCTCTGTTCCGCAGAAGCCTCGTTCATCACCGGACAGGCGTACCCGATCGACGGCGGAGTGCTGGTCGCATGACGAATCGACACGTGCTGACGGCCGATCTCGTCGACGATCCCGCGGCGGTGGCGGCGTACCGCCGGCATCATCGTCACGTGTGGCCCGAGGTCGTCGAGAGTCTGCGCCGCGTCGGCGTCGAACGTCTCGACATCCATGTGCTCGGCCGGCGTCTCGTCATGATCGTCGAGCTCGGCGACGGTCTCGATCTCGCGCGCGCGTTCGCGGCGCACGTCGCGTCGAGTCCGCGCGTCGCCGAGTGGGAGCGGCTGATGAAGTCGCTGCAGCAGCCGGCGCCGGGCGCGCCGCCGGGCGAGTGGTGGACTGCGATGGAGCCGCTCTTCACCCTGAACGGCGACGAGTCGACGATCGGCGCCGCGGGCGCGGCCGATCGAGCGCGCGAGACCTGATCGCGCCCATGCTCCAGCTGCGGCAAGCCTGGCCCGCGCCATCCCAGCCTCGTCCCATCGTCATGATCGGCGCCGGCGCGATCGTGCGCACCGCCCATCTGCCGGCGTATCGACGACTCGGATTGCCGGTCGCCGGCGTCTTCGACGTCAAACCTGACGCGGCGAGGGACACGGCGCGCACTTTCAACGTCCCGTCGGTGTTCAACACGCTCGACGATGCAGCGGCCTGCGCCGGCGCTCTGTTCGACGTCGCCGTTCCGGGCGATCAGATTCAGGCGATCGTCGAGCATCTCCCCGAGGGCAGCGCGGTTCTGATCCAGAAGCCGATGGGCGAAAACCTCGACGCGGCGCGGCGGATTCTTGCGTCGTGCCGCGCGCGCCGCCTGGTGGCCGCGCTCAATTTTCAACTGCGCTTCAGCCCCAACATGCTGGCTCTCGGTCAGCTCGTCGAGGAGCAGCGGCTCGGCGAGCTGACCGACGTCGAGGTGCGAATCGTCGACCGCCAGCCGTGGGAACAGTGGTCGTTTCTGCAGACGGCGCCGCGGCTCGAAGTCCTCTATCACTCGATTCACTATCTCGACGCGATTCGCTCGCTCGCCGGCGAGCCGCGGGGCGTCTACTGCCGTGCGGTCGCGCACCCGGCGCTGCCGGCGTTTCGCGACACCCGCAGCTCGATCATCCTCGACTACGGCGACCGGCTGCGGTGCTCGCTCACGCTGAACCACACCCACGCCGCGAAGGGCCCTCAGCGCGCGTCGATGTTCAAGGTCGAGGGCACGTCGGGCGCCGCGGTGCTGACGATGGGCGTGAATCTCGACTATCCTTCAGGTCCGCCCGACGATCTCGAAGTCGCGCTCGACGGCGGATCGTGGGCGAGCGTGCCGCTTCGCGGGTCGTGGTTCCCGGAAGCGTTCGAGGGGCCGATGTCGAACCTGCAGCGATTCGTCGCGGGAGAGGACGCTGCGCTCGTGTCGCCGCTCGACGACGCGATCAAGACGATGGCGCTGGTCGAGGCGTGCTATCGGTCGAGCCAAAGCGGCGCGACGGCGATCGATCCTCCATGAAGATCGATTCCCATCAGCATTTCTGGCGCTACGACGCCGGCGAGTACGGCTGGATAGACGACTCGATGTCGGCATTGCGGCGCGACTTTCTGCCCGACGACGCCGCGCGCGAGATGCAGCGCAGCGGCTTTCATGCCGGCGTTGCCGTGCAGGCGCGGCAGACGCTCGAAGAGACGACGTGGCTGCTCTCGCTGGCGGCCGCGCATCCGACGGTCGCCGGCGTCGTCGGCTGGGTGGACCTGCAGGCCGACGATGTTCGGGCGCAGCTCGAACGATTCGCGGATCATCCCAAGCTCGTTGGCGTCCGCCACATCGTGCAGAGCGAACCTGACGATCGGTTCCTCATGCGGCCGGCATTCCGCCGCGGCGTGTCGCTGCTGCGGGAGTTCGACCTCACCTACGACATCCTGATCTATCACCGCCATCTTCCTGTCGCGTCCGAGTTCGTCGCGCAGTTCGAGGGGCAGCCGTTCGTGCTCGATCACCTGGCCAAGCCGGCGATTCGCACGCGCGAGCTGCAGCCGTGGTCGCGCGACCTGTGCCGGCTCGCGGCGTTTCCGAACGTCATGTGCAAGCTCTCGGGTCTGGTCACCGAAGCGGACTGGCGAACGTGGACGCCTGACGCCATCGGTCCGTACCTCGACGTCGCGCTCGATTGTTTCGGCGCGAACCGCCTGATGATCGGATCCGACTGGCCGGTATGTACCGTTGCAGCCGACTACACGCGGACCATGGGCGTCGTCATCGACGACATCGCGCGTTTGTCGCGCGACGAGCAGGCGGCGATCCTCGGCGGCAACGCGCAACGATTCTGGAAGTTGAAGGCAGCCGCGCTGCCTGGAGCATGCTCGTGAGTCACGCCTTGCACTCGCAAAACACCTCTCCACCGCTGAGGACACGGAGGCGGTGGAGAGCTTGCGCTCTGCTGCTGACGCTCGTCGCGTCTGCCTGCGGTGGCGCCCGTCAGAACCCGGGCGCCCTGACGATCGCCGTGATCCCGAAGGGCACGTCGCACGTGTTCTGGCAAAGCATTCATGCCGGCGCGGAGAAGGCGGCGCAGGAGCTCGGCGTGAGCATCATCTGGCGCGGACCGCTGCGTGAAGACGATCGATCGTCGCAGGTGAACGAAGTCCAGGGCTTCATCACCCGCGGCGTCTCCGGGATCGTGCTCGCGCCGCTCGACGACTCGGCGCTCGCGCCGCCGGTTGCCGATGCGAAGCGCGCCGGCATTCCGGTCGTCGTGATCGACTCCGGGTTGAAAGGCGACGACTACGTGAGCTACGTCGCCACCGACAACCGCAAAGGCGGCCGCATGGCCGGCGATCAGCTCGCCGCGCTCCTCAACGGCACCGGCAAGGTCGTGCTGCTGCGCTACGCGGAAGGATCCGAGAGCACCATGCAGCGTGAAGAGGGATTTCTCGAGGCGATCAAGGCGCATTCCGGCATTCAGGTCGTCAGCTCGAATCAGTACGGTGGCGCCGACGTCGAAGGCGCGTACAAGAAGAGCGAGGCGCTGCTGAGCGGCCTGAAACGGCCCGACGGCCGTCCCGACGTGAACGGCATCTTCACACCCAACGAATCGACGACGCTGGCGATGATGCGCGTGCTCGAAGACAACGGGTGGGCCGGCGCCGTCAAGTTCATCGGCTTCGACGCGACCGACACGCTCGCCAAGGGCATGGCCGACGGCCACATCGACGGTCTCGTCCTGCAGGATCCGGTGAACATGGGCTACCTCGGGGTGAAGACGATGGTGACGCACATCAAAGGCGGCGCGGTGGAGAAGCGCATCGATACCGGCGTCCGGCTGATCATGCGCGACCACATGAACGACGCCGATGCGAAGGAGCTGCTGCATCCCGACCTCGATCGATGGCTGAAAAAGTAGCCACACCGCCGCGCTTCGAGATGCGCGGCGTCCGCAAGACGTTCGGCGCGACGGTCGCGCTCGACGGCGTGGACTTCGCCGTCCGCTCCGGTGAGGTGTGCGCGCTGGTCGGGCAAAACGGCGCCGGCAAGAGCACGCTGATGGCGATCCTGGCCGGAGCGCTGAAACCCGATGCGGGGATGATGCGCGTCGAAGGTGCGCCGTACGCTCCGCGGCATCCACTCGACGCGCGCAGGGCGGGCGTCGCGATGATCCATCAGGAGCTGTCGCTGGCGCCGCACCTCACCGTGATGGAGAACATCGTGCTCGGCGTCGAGCCGACGCGGCTCGGCGTGATTCAGCGCGATCGCATGCGCGAGACGGCGGCGCAGGCCTTGACGGAGCTCGGGCACGCCGACATGTCACCGGACGGCGTGGTTGGCGATCTGTCGCCGGCGGGACAGCAGCTCGTGGAAATCGCGCGAGCGATTGCGAGCGGCTGCCGCATGCTCGTGCTCGACGAGCCGACCAGCAGTCTGGCGCACGCCGACGTGCGCCGGCTGTTCGACCTCATCGCCCGGCTGAAACAGCAGGGGCACGCGATCGTCTACATCTCGCACTTCATCGAAGAAATAAAAGTCGTGTCCGATCGCTTCGTCGTGCTGCGCGACGGCCGCAACGCCGGCGAAGGCATCACCGCCGAAACACGCGCGGACGAAATCGTCAATCTGATGGTGGGCCGCGCCCTCGAGGATCTCTATCCGCGCGGCGCACGCTCGGCCGGCGGCGTGATTCTCGACGTCGGCGATCTCGCGCCCGGTTCGGCGACGTTCACCCTGCATCGCGGCGAAGTGTTCGGTATCGCGGGTCTTCTGGGCGCGGGGCGGACGCGTCTGCTGCGGGCGATCTTCGGTCTCGAGCCGGTGAAGAGCGGCCGGATCAGAATCGCGGCGTATTCGGGCGCGGCCGCGCCGCACGAGCGGTGGCGGCAGGGCATGGGGATGCTCAGCGAGAATCGCAGCGGCGAAGGTCTCGCGCGGACGCTCAGCGTTGCCGACAACATGACGCTGACGCGTCTCGATCCACTCGGGCCCGGACCGATCGTGCTGCCCGCGCGTCAGGACGCGGCGGCGATGCGGTGGATCGATCGTCTCGCGATCCGCTGTCACGGTCCGCGTCAGGCTGTCGCCGACTTGTCGGGCGGCAATCAGCAGAAGGTCGCCTTCGCGCGGCTGCTGCATCATGACGTCGACGTCTTCGTCCTCGACGAGCCGACGCGCGGCATCGACGTCGGCAGCAAGGCGCAGATCTATAAGCTGATCGACGAGCTGGTGAGCCGGGGCGGACACATGGATCCGCCCTTACGTCCGGACGATCAGCGCCAGGTCGACGCAGGGGTCGACCCGCGTGTCGGCCCCAAAGCGGTCTTGCTCGTCAGCAGCTACTTCCCGGAGCTGCTCGGCGTCTGCGATCGGATTGCGGTGATGTCGCGCGG
>DAIUKO010000272.1:0-10801 GCA_036848175.1 Vicinamibacterales bacterium
CAAACGCCTGCGATCCGACGTTTGTGATTTTGCGCCGGCCTTTTCCGTCATCGCGCCGGCCGGCTCCGCCGGCCGGCCAGTCGCACGCCTCGGCCGCTCTTTTTCGTGGTTTCGTGGTTTCGTGTTTCGTGTTTCGTGTGGTCTCGCGCCTCGCACGCCTCCGCGCCTTTCCTTCGTGTCTTCGCGTCTTCGTGGTTTAAGCTTTTGTCTCTGCTGCAGTGTGACCGTGTGAGGTGCCGGATGAAGATCATCGTCGCGACGCTGACCGCCGCCGTGCTGGCGTCGAGCCTCGCCGAAGCGCGGGTCGTGCGGCTGCGGATCGAGCGGCGCGAGACGGTGCTCAACGGTCGTCCGTTCGGCGCCGCGGGACCGTACGAAAAGCTCGTCGGCAAAGTCGACTTCGCGCTCGATCCGGATCTGCCGCGCAACGAGAAGATCGTCGATCTGAAGCTCGCGCCGCGGAATGCGCGCGGCGAGGTGGAGTTCAGCGCCGACTTCTATCTTCTGAAACCACTCGACCCGCGGCGCGGCAACGGCCGCCTCTTCTACGAAGTCGGCAATCGCGGCGGCAAGTCGATGATCGCCACCTTCCAGAAAGCGACCGGCTCGCTCGATCCGGCGACCGACGCGGAATTCGGCGACGGCGCGCTGATGCGCCAGGGCTTCACGCTGCTGTGGATGGGGTGGCAGTGGGATGTGCCGGAACGGCCCGGCGTCATGCGCATGCAGATGCCGATCGCCACCGAGAACGGCAAGCGGATCACTGGCCTCATTCGCGGCAACTTCATCCTCAACGAAAAGGCAGCAACGGCGCCGGTCGCCGATCGCAACCATCTGGCGTATCCGCCAATCGATCCGCAGAGCGCCGAAAGCGTGATGACCGTCCGCGATGATCCGACCGCGAAAGGCACGATCATCCCGCGATCGAAATGGCGGTTCGTCGATGACGGCAAGAGCGGCATGGTCGCGCTCGACGGCGGCTTCGAACCGGGCCGCATCTACGATGTCGTCTATCGAACGGCCGATCCGAAAGTCCTCGGCGTCGGCCTCGCCGGCGCGCGCGACCTCGTCTCGTTCTTCAAGTACGACGCGTCACCCGACAACCCGATGCCGACGCTCGAGTACGCGCTCGGCTGGGGAGTCTCACAGAGCGGCCGGTATCTCCGGCATTTCCTCTATCAAGGCTTCAACGAGGACGAGCAGGGCCGCCGTGTGTTCGACGGCGTGTTCGATCAGGTCGGCGGCTCGGGCCGCGGCTCCTTCAATCACCGCTTCGGCCAGGCGTCGCGCGACGCGCTGCAGTTTTTCAACATTCTGTTTCCGGTGGATCTGTTTCCGTTCACCGACGGCCCTGAGACCGATCCGGAGACCGGCATCACCGACAGCATCCTCGCGCGCGCCGTGCAGACGAATACAGCGCCGAAAGTCTTCCATCTGCTGACCAACTCCGAGTACTTCAATCGCGCCGGCTCCCTCGTCCACACGGATCCGACCGGGACGAAGGACGCCGAGCTGCCGCCCAACACGCGCGTCTACATGATCGCGTCCGCGCCGCACGGCCCGGGTCCGTTCCCTCCCGCCTCGAACGTCGGCGGCGGCATGGTCGGCCGCGCCGCGCTCAATCCGCTCAATTACTCGCCGGCGACGCGCGCGCTGTTCCGAGCGCTCGATCGATGGGTGGTTGATGATGTGGCGCCGCCGCCGAGCGCATATCCGCTGATGGCCGACGGCACGCTGACGCCGCCGGATCGCGCCGGCTGGCCGGCGATCCCCGGTTATCAACTGCCGCAGCAGCCGCTGCGCGCGTTTCATCTCAACTTCGGCTCCGACTGGTCGAAGGGCATCGTCAGCGTCGAGCCACCGGAAGTCGGCACGCCGTTCGTCGTCCGCGTCCCGGCAGTCGATCGCGACGGCAACGTCCGCGCCGGCATCCGCCTGCCCGACATCGAAGTCCCGCTCGCGACGCAGGCCGGATGGAATTATCGCGATCCGTCGATCGGCGCGCCCGATCGGCTCGCGGGAGAAATCGGATCCTACATTCCGTTCGCGCGGACGCGGGCCGATCGCGAGCACGCGAATGATCCTCGACTGTCGATCGAGGAGCGCTATCGGAATCGCGACGAATACGTCGGCAGATGTGCGGCGGCGACGCTCGACCTCGTCGCGCGCGGCTACGTCCTGGCGGAGGACGTTGCCGATCTCCTCAAACACGCCGTCGAACACTACGACTGGGCGACGCAACCACGAGGCACCGCGCAGAGATGATTCGGACCACGCCCTTTCGCATCGCCTGCGTGCTCGTCGCTCTGCCGGCGTTGTGGGCCGCCGCCGATTCGGCCGTGCTCACGTTGGAAGTCAAAGACTACGTGGCGATGCCCGTCACCGGCCTTCTCGACGGGAAGGGCCAGACCGACGGCATGCTCGCGCGCGTCAACTCGCTGCGCGAGGAGCCTGGCGGCGCGGCACGGTTCTTCGTCAACGATCTCAACGGACCGCTCTACATCCTCGACAAGGCGACGAAGAATCTCACCGTCTATCTGGATTTCAACGGACGCGAGGGGCACACCGGCGTCTTCCACAAGTTCACCTACGAAGTCGGCTACGCGAACGGCCTCGTCAGCGTGCAGTTCGACCCCGACTATCGGCGCAACGGAAAGTTCTACACCGTCCACATCGAAGATCCGGCGCTCGGCGGTTCGGCGGTGCCCGACGCTGCGAACGTGCCCGGCTTGAACGTCCGCGGCTATCAACCGACCGCGGCGATCGCGACGCCCGGCGACATCCAGCGCGAAGGCGTCCTCATCGAATGGACCGACGCCAATATCGCGAATGCCACCTTCGAAGGATCGGCGCGCGAGCTGCTGCGCGTTCAACTCAACACGCGCATCCACCCGCTCGGCGACTTGAGCTTCAATCCGGCGGCGCGGCAGGGCGACGCCGACTGGCGCGTGCTCTACATCGGCTGCGGCGACGGCGGGTCGGGCGAGTCGCGGCTGGCGATACGCATGAACCCGCAGCGACTCGACACCATCGTCGGCAAGATCCTGCGGATCATTCCCGATCTCGCCGAGCGCCAGTCGACGAGCCGCGTCAGCGACAACGGCCGCTACCGGATTCCAAACGACAACCCGTTCGTCTCGATGCACGGTGCGCGAACTGAGATCTGGGCGGTCGGCCTCCGCAATCCGCATCGACTGACGTGGGCTGACGGACAGCTGATCGCCAACTCGATCGGCCTGCGCACGTGGGAGACGGCGAACATCATTCACAGGGGTGCGAACTACGGCTACTCGCTGCGCGAGGGCAACGAGCTCCTGCAACCTGACAACAAGACGACGAAGCTGCCGGAGGTCGACAAGATTCCGGTGATGCTCAGCGACACCGAGACGAGGGGCGAAATCGTCCCGACCTATCCGGTGATTCAGTACGGCCACGTGCCCGGCGGCGGCGATGCCATCGGCAGCGGATTCCTGTATCAGGGCACGCTGATTCCAGCGCTTCGAGGCAAGTACATCTTCACCGACATCTCGACCGGACGGATCTGGTATGCCGACTACAAAGAGATGCTCGCGGCCGACGATCGGGATGCGAAGACGTTGGCGCAGATGCACGAAGTGAAGATTCTGTTCGCCGGCAGGGTCTACGACACGATGTATCCGATCGCCGAGCAGGCCTACCACGCGCGCGGCGGAAAAGATCCCGACCTGCCCGGCCGTGCGCTCGTGTCCGGCGATGGCCGCGCCGACGCGCACGTCGCCGTCGACGCCAAAGGCGAGCTGTACATCTTCACCAAGACCGACGGCACGATCCGCCAGGTCGTCGGCGCCGCGGCGCCCTAGCCAGCGTCAACGCTTTTTCGTCACGCGCAATCCGTAGGCCGGATCGAACGACCAGTCGCACTGCTGGATGTTGCAGATCATGTTCAGCACGTCGGCCGTCGCCGCGTCCTTGAACGTCAGACTGACCGGGCCGTTCGGCAAATCGGGATCGACCGTGACGGGAATGTCGATCGCGGCGGCCAGCGCGCGGAAGACGTCCCTGGCCGGCGTGTCGTGCAGGTCGAAGGAGACGCGCGGCGGCAGCGCCGTGCTGCGATCGTTCGCCAGCGGCGTCACTTTCAAGACACCTTGTTGAGGGATCGGTGTGGTCGAAGAGAATTGCAGACTCCACCGGCACGACGCGTTGTCGCACACCGCGTTGAGCGCGGTGCCGAGTCTGACGTTGGTCAGCGTGATCGTGACGGGACGCAAGTCTCCGGCCGCGACCTCGACGTCGAACCCGGCCGCGCGCGCGAGCGCGCCGATCACGTCGGCTGCCTGGGCGTTGCGATAGTCGATCGTCACGCGCACGTCCAGCGGATCCTGCGCGGCCGCTCGCACGTTCGGCGCGATGAGGACGCTGCCGGCGACGATCAGCAGCAGTGCATGTCGACTCATGAGACCCTTCCTCATTTCGGTACTGCGATGACGTAGTTGCCACCTGTTGGGCGCTCTGGTGGAGGGCCGACGATCCAGCGGCGGCCGTCCGGATGTTCGACCACGACAATCGATCCGTTGCCGGTGAGAGCAAGTGGTGCGGATGACACCGGCGCCGACACCGGGCGTCGCGATTGCCAGACGCCGATGCCAGCGACGCCGACGATGAGAGCCAGTGCCGCGATCGTCAAGACGGGCCGCAGACGGCGCGCTTCGGGGGCCCGCGCACGATCGCTCGCAAACGCCCGTTCAAGGACGCGCCGCGTGACGGCTTCGTCGGGCAGCAGCGCGTCTCGAACGCGCGCGTCCGTTTCAGGCAGTGTGCGTTCGTCGTCCATGGAGATGCTCCGGCAGTGAAGCCGCCAGCCGGCGGCGCGCGCGTGAAATGCGCATTTTGACCGCGGCCGGCGACGTGTTCATCAGAACCGCGATATCGGCGAACGGCAGATCGCCGACGAGTCGAAGCAGGAGCGCTTCGCGATCGGCGCGAGGCAGCGTGCGCAACGTCGCGAGAACGATCCCCAGATCGACGCGATCTTCGTACGCCCGGTCGACCCCACGCTCGTCGCGCGCGATGCCGCGCAAGACGTCGAGCGGCGATGTCAGCGCGCGCCGCAGAATGGCGCGGCCGGCGCGGCGCTTCGCGATCGCGAATGCGAAGGCATCGGGTGACTCGGGCGGACCGGCGTGCCGCCACCGCCGCACCAGCGCAATCAGCGCATCCTGAGCGATGTCCTCAGCCGTCCCGCGACAACCGGTCCGTCCGAGCGCGTAGGCGATCAACCGCGGCGCCAGCCGTCGCGCGACCTCCTCGAGGTCCATATCCGCCAGGAACCCCGGGACGGCATTCGGTAACACGATGGCGGGAGGATACCGGCCGCGCAACTCATTCAGCGCGAAGCGTCGCCGCCGGATCGACTCGGACCGCGCGCCACGCCGGCACGCTGCAGGCCGCCGCTGACACGCCGCAGACGAGCGCGATGACGCTGAGATACGTCACCGGATCGACCCGCGACACGCCGAACAACAGCCCGGCAATCGCCCGGGACGAGGCGACCGCGCCGGCGACGCCGATCACGACGCCGAGCCCGGTGAGCACCATGCCCTGACCGACGACCAGCGTCACGATGCGTCCACGCGACGCGCCCAGCGCCGCGCGGACACCAATCTCGCGCGTGCGTTCGGCGACGCTTCCGGCGAGCACGCCGTAGATGCCGGCGGCGGCCAGGAGTAGCGCCGCAATCGCGAACGTCTCGAACAACGTCGACGCGAAGCGACGCTCCGCCGCCGACGCCGCCACGAGCTCGTCCATCGTCGCCACGCGCACGATCGGTTGATCCTTGTCGATCGACCAGACGGCCTGGCGAACCGCCGACGCCAGCGCAGCAGCATCGCCGCGCGTGCGGACCACCAGCGACATCACGTTGTCTCCGAAGCGCCACTGACTCGCCGGTATGTAGACCGCGTCGGGATCGCTCATCGCCAGCGACAACTGCTTCACGTCGCCGACGACGCCGACGATCGTGTACGGCGGTCCGTCGGTCGGACCGACGTGCAGACGCCGGCCGATCGGATCGCTGCCAGGGAACCGGCGGGTCGCAAACGATTCGTTGATCAACGCCACGAGCGGCGCTCCGAAGCGGTCGTCCTCGGTGAAGGTGCGTCCACGCCGCAGCGGAATGCGCATCGCCTCGACGTAGCCGGCGCTGACGGCGTAGCGGAAGGTGCTGTATCCGTCCGGGTTCGACTCGAAATGGACGCCGTATTCGTCGTGGTCGGCGCTGAGCGGCAGCTGGCTCGTGAGCGCCGCTGCCGACACGCCCGGCACGCGTTTGACCGCCTCGAGCGCCTGCTCGAAGAACCGATTCATGCTGCGGACATCGTCAAAGCGGCGGCCCGAGGTCTGGACCTGCATCGTGAGCAGCCGCGATGCATCGAAGCCCGCTTCGACCGCGAACAGGCGCTGCACGCTGCGCAGCAGCAGTCCTGACGTGACGAGCAGCACGAGCGCGAGCGCGACTTCGGCGACGACGAGCACGCTGCGGGCGGGCCGCAGCCCGCCGGCGGCGCGCATCGATCCGTAGGAGAGATCCCGCTGCGGGTCGCGACGCGCGGCGTGCAGCGCAGGAAGCACGCCGAATGCGAGGCCGATGGCGGCCGAGACGCTGAACGTAAACGCGAATACGGTGCGGTCGATACCGATCGCGCCAAGGCGCGGCAGATCCGGCGGGCTGAGGGCGACGAGCGCGCGCACGCCGAGAATCGCGACACCCGTGCCAGCGAGGCCGCCGATCACGGCGAGCAGCAGGCTCTCGGTGAGCAGCTGCCGGATCAACCGGCCACGTCCGGCGCCGAGCGCGGCCCTCAGCGCGAACTCGCCGCGGCGCTGCACGCCGCGAGCGAGCAGCAGATTCGTGACGTTGACGCAGGCGACGAGCAGCACGACCGCGACGGCGCCAAGGATGGCGAGCAATGCCGGCTTGACGCTTCGCGTCACCTCGTCCTGCAATGCTGCGGCGACGAACGTGACGTTGCCGCCGGTGCTGCCGGGGCGGCCGTATGTGACCGGGCGGAGTTCATCGAGAATCGCGTGGCCCAGCGCGTCGAGCTCGCGCGTCGCCTGATCGACGCTGACGCCAGGATTCAGCCGGCCAATCGTATGCAGGTGATGACCCCACGCGCGCGGCTGCGACATCTCGTACTGCAGCGGCGCCCACACCTCTGCCGACGGCGCGATCACATTCTCAAAACCGCGCGGCATCACTCCGATGACCGAGTAGCTGGCGTCGTCGAGCGTGATCTGCCGTCCGACGATCGCGGGATCGGCGGCAAATCGCCGCCGCCAGAGCGCATCGCTGAGAACGACGACGTTCGGCCCATTCAGGCGATCGTCCGGCGGCTGGAAATCGCGTCCGAGAATCGGCGGTACACCGAGCACGTGGAAGTAACGGGCGCTGACACGCTGGCCCTCGAACCGTTCGGGCTGATCCGCGCCGGTCATCGTCGGCTGCCATGGTTTGACGACCGCCATCGCATCGAACGATCGGCTCCGCGCCGCCAGCTCGCGGTACATGCCGAACGTGCCGTCGTTGCGCGAGCCATCGCTCCGCATTTCGATGATCATCGCGATCCGGCTGGCGCCGGGATACGGCAGCGGCTGAAACAGGACAGGGTTGACGGCGCTGAAGATCGCGCTCGTCGCGCCGATGCCGAGCGCGAGCGTGAGAATCGCGACCGCGGAGAAGCCAGGCGCCGCGGTCAGCCGGCGCATCGCGTATTTGAGATCACTCATAAGTACTTCAGACTTCAGACTTCAGACTTTCTTGAGCAGCGCCTTTGCCTTGCGGAACCACGGGCGCTCCCGGCGCTGCAGATATCGCGGCATCGTCGGCTTCTTGGCGAGGATCCGCTGCGCCCATTCTCGCGCTTCCGAAGTGCGCTGGCGTGCGGCGAGAAAGGACGCGTAGTTGTAATACGTCTCCGACAGCGTCGAGATGTCCGTGGCGCTCTTGAACAAGGCCTCCGCCTTGTCTGGGTCACCCGCACGGCTGTGCGCGTGCGCCAGAAGCCCAATCGCGCGATGGAAATCGTATTTGGGATCCTTGGCGACGACGCGCTCGAGATCGGCCAGCGCGGCCGTGAAGTCTTCCAGCTCCAGCTCTGCGATCGCGCGGCGGTAGAACGGATCGAGCGAATCGGTCCGCTCGGTCGCGACGACCTTGTCGTACAGCTCGCGCGCCCGCGCGTAGCGTCCCTCTTCCAGATAGAGATCGGCGAGCTCTTCGAGATTGCCGACGGCGGGATTGTCGAGGATGATCGTCTCGAGCTCGCGAATCCGGCGCCGTCGCGAAAAACTGTTGATCGAGCCGCGGAGGCGATCGACGTCGGGAATCACCTCCGCGACGATGTAGACCAGCGCGCCGAGGCCGCCGCCGAACAGAATGATCCAGAGCCAGTAGTTCTCCGGCCGGCGGCGAACGAAGTGCAGAATCGCAATCGCCTGCAGGACGATGCCCCACGGATAGAAAAGGCCGGTAATCAAAGTCTGAAGTTTGAAGTCAGAAGTCTGAAGTATCTAACGGTTTGAACAAAGCCTTAGCTTCGTTCTTCAAAGCTTCACTTCAGACTTCAGACTTCAGACTTCAAACTTTCTCCAGAGCCGCGCGACAGTACTGAATGCACTTCGCCATCTCCGCCATGCGATCGGAGCCGGGCGGGACCGGGTACTCGAACTCGATCGTCGCCTGCATGTTCCACTTCTTGTCGCGAATCAGCTGAAGCGCTTCCTTGATCGGCGTGTCGCCCTCGCCGAACGGGACGTTGGGACCCATTTCCTTCTTGCGATCCTTCACGTGCACGTGGGTGACGCGATCGTGGTACTTCGTGATGAACGGGATGGGCGAGATGTTGTTGCCGGTGAAGAAGTGGCCGAGGTCGACGTTCGCGCCGTTGTACTTCGAGAAGCCGAACGCCGTTTCCCAATGCTCGGGCTTCGTCTTCTCGTGGCCGTGAAAGCCGACCATCAGCTTGTGCTTGTCGGCGAACGTGCCGACGCGCCGCGTCCCTTCGACGTCAATCTCGCACGACATCACCCGGGCGCCGATTGTGTGCACGAGCTCGAACGATTGATCGAGACGCTCGTCACTCATCTTGTAGACGTCGTCGAACTTCACGATCTCGATCTTGACGCCGGCATCGTCCCACTTGCGGCGGAAGGCCTTGACCTTCTCCATCGACAATGGCGTGCCGGCGAAGGCTTCGACCGGCTGCGAGCGCAGCTCCACCGCGCTGATGTTCAGGTCGACGCAGCGCTTCAGCACTTCGTCGCCGTCCATCATCCTGGCGCCGAAGTTGTACGGGACGTTCAAGCCGATCTGGACGCCGGCGACTTTCGAGTCCGGTTTCGCGGCCGCCAGCAGGCGGGCGCCGGGCACGGCCGCGAGCGCGAGCTTTCCAAGGTCACGTCGGGTGATCAACATAACGCTCTCCGGCGGCCTGAACGGGCCGCGCTACGACTACGCTACGGCGCGGTCGGTGATTTCGAGACCGCGGTCGATGATCGCGAACGCTTCGCGCAGCTGCGCCTCGGTGATGCACAACGGAGGATTCGTGAAGAAGGTGTGCCAGCGGACGAACGTGTAGAGCCCTTCCTGCCGGAAGAACTTCGCCAGCGCCTGCATCTCGTCGGACGTGCCGTTGAACGGCGCGAGCGGCGTCTTCTTCGCCTTGTCGCGCACCAGCTCGATGAGACCGAACAGCCCGATCGAGCGCGCCGCGCCGACCGACGGATGCTTGCGCGCAAGCTCGGCGTGCAGCTCTTTCATCACGACGCCCATCTTGCGGGCGTTCTCGAGCAGCTTGTCGTCCTCGTAGACCTGGATCGATGCGAGCGCGGCCGCGCACGCCAGCGGATGGCTGTTGTAGGTGAGGCCGCCGTAGAACACTTTGTCCTTGAACGCGTCGGCGATCCCGCGCCGCATGCCGACCGCGCCGAGCTGCACGTACGCGCTCGTCAGCCCCTTGGCCATCGAGATCATGTCGGGCACGACCTTCCAGTGATTGATCGCGAACCACTCGCCGGTGCGGCCGAAGCCCGCCATGACCTCATCGCAGATCATCAGGATGCCGTGCCTGGTGCAGAGCTCGCGCACACCCTGCATGTACCCGTCGGGCGGGACGAGCACGCCGTTGGTGCCGCTGACCGACTCGAGAATGAAGGCCGCAATCGTGTGCGGACCCTCGAGCTGAATGATCTCCTCGAGCATCGACAGCGACTGCTCCGCCGACTCCCATCCGCGCTCGAGGCCGTGATACGGATCGAGGACGTGGACGACGCCGGGGATGCCGGGCTCGACGGCCCAGCGCCGCGGATCGCCGGTCAGCGACATGCTGCCCGCGGTGGCGCCGTGATAGGAGCGGTAGCGCGCGAGAATCTTGTGGCGGCCCGTCGCCAGGCGCGCGAGCTTGATCGCGTTCTCGTTGGCCTCGGCGCCGCCGTTGGTGAAGAAGAACACGTCGATGTCGCCCGGCGCAATCGCCGCGAGCTTCGCCCCAAGCCGCGCCCGCGGCTCCGTCGCCATGAACGGGTTCGCGTAGGCGAGCGTCTCGAGCTGCTGCTTGATCGCGTTGACGACGCGCTCGTCGCCGTGGCCGATGTTCACGCACATCAACTGACTGTTGAAGTCGATGAAGCGCTGGCCCTCGGGCGTCCAGAAGTAAATCCCCTTCGCGCGCGCGACCGGAATCGGATCCACCTTCGACTGCGCCGACCACTCGAAGAGCGTGTGCTTCTTCGAGAGGGTAATCATCTCCTCGCCGGTCATGTT
>DAIUKO010000273.1:0-10790 GCA_036848175.1 Vicinamibacterales bacterium
ACAAACTGATCGGCATGCCGCGCGGCATCGTCGGCAGCGAGCGCGGCGGCATCCTCACCAATCAGCTCAAGGACAACCCGTACACGGTGGTGCTGCTCGACGAGGTCGAGAAGGCGAGCGGCAACCTCCTGAATCTGTTCCTGCAGGCGTTCGACGAGGGTTGGATCACCGACGGCCGCGGCAAGCGCGTGTATCTGTCTGACGCGGTCGTGATCATGACGTCGAACCTCGGGGCCGAAAACTTCCGCAGGCTGACCAGCCCGCTCGGCTTCCTCAACAAGACCGTCGGCATCGAACAGGTGCAGGGCGAAGTGATGCGGGAGCTCGAGCGCCGCTTCCCGCCCGAATTCCGCAACCGGATCGACGAGGTGGTGCTCTTCGCGCCGCTGACTCACGACGAGGTTCGCGAAATCGCGCGGATCTATTTCGACCAGGTGAAGATGACGCTCGCCAAGGCAGGCAAGACGATTCACATCGAAGACGCCGCGCTCGAGGTCGTGGTCCAGAAGGGCTACAACATGGCGTTTGGCGCGCGGTTCCTCAAGCGCTACATCGACGAGCAGATCAAACTGCCGATCAGCGCGCACTGGAAGGAAGGCACGCACTTCGACGTCCGCGCCGTGAACGGCGACATCGTCGTGGAGCCGTCAATCGGCAAGGTGACGTCGCCCGCCGCGGCGCTCGCCTACGGCGACGTGGCGTAGATTCTCAAGGGCAAGTGGGGTTCACCACGCGAACCCCACTTGTTCCGGCTCCTGATGCGGCGCGATCGGCTGATCGTGGTCGCTCTCCCGCCCCTTGACGCCGTAGCGCTCCTGCAGCACGCGCATCATTCCTTTGATCTGCTTCCGGTAGTCGTCGGGCGCGTATTTCTTTCGATACAGCCGCTCGTAGCGCGGCACCATCGCCGGGAACTCGCGTTGCAGCCACGTCATGAAGTGGGTCCGCGTGCCGTCCTCGAGGAACATCACGTTGCAGCCGCAGAATCGCGCACCGTGATCGGCGATCGCTTTGATCGTCCGCTCGATCTTGTCGCGCGATGACGAAAAGCCTGGCACGATCGGATTCATCAGAACGCCCGCGTTGACGCCCGCGTCCACGAGCTCCCGCACCGCGCGCAATCGCTGGAGCGGAGGGGCTGTGCCAGGCTCGAGGCGCGACCACGCATCCTCGTCGACCGTCGGCACGCTCATGTACACGGTGCACGTCGTGATGCGCGACATCTCCACGAGGAGATCGCGATCGCGGACGACCATCGGACCCTTCGTGACGATGCCCATCGGATTGCGCGCGCGCAGCAGCGCCTCGATCGATCGCCGCGTCAGCTTGTAGTGCCCTTCAATCGGCTGATAGCAGTCGGTGGCCGTGCCGACGGCGACGTAATCGCCCTTCCACGACGGACGCGCGAGCTCGCGCGTGAGGACCTCGACGAAGTTCTTCTTCACCAGGATCACCGACGCGAACTCGTCGTCCGCGTTCAGCTCGAACTGGACGTGATACCGGCGCGCGTAGCAGTAGTGGCAGCCGTGCGTGCAGCCGCGATAAGGATTCAGCGTCCAGTCGAACGGCATCCCTTTCACGGGGTTCAGCGCCGATCGACAGGTGACTTCCTGATAGCGCGCCTGGTCGGCGCGTCGCTCTGCCTCGGTCAGGGCCGCAGACCCACCCGCTTTCACCGTCCTGGCGATGTCGCGCGTCGTCGGCTTCGGGGAACCGAGATCAAAGAGGAGGGGAAAGGAAGCCATCGCGGCGATTCACCGAAGAATTGCGTTGCGTTTCGCCGTATGTTCGTCCATAGTATGGCCCGCCGTCAATGGCCGGTACCGACGTCCTGCGGACAGTTCGCGAGGCGATCTACGCCGCCTTCGTCCACACCGGCGCGGCACCAGGCGTGGACGCACTGGCTCGCGCCGCGAACCTGACGAGCGAGGCGGTCGAAGACGCCTGCCGCAGCCTTGCGGACGCGCACGTGATTGTGCTCGAGGCGGGCACGACGAGGATCTGGTCGGCGCCGCCGTTCTCAGGCGTGCCGACGCCGTTCGTCGTTCGCGCCGGGGTGTCGGTCTGGTATGCGCCGTGTGCGTGGGACTCGTTTGGCATCCCCGCCGCGATCAAAGGCGACGCGGCGATCGAGACACGCTGCGCGTGGTCGGACGAGCTGATCCCGTGCGGCGTTCAACATGGCGGCACGTACGGCGACGCTTTGATTCATCTCCTCGTGCCCGCTGAGCACTTCTGGGACGACATCGTCTATACGTGAACCAACATCCTGCTCTTCCGGTCGGAAGAGGACATCACGAGCTGGTGCCGCTCTCGCCGCGTCAGGAGAGGTGCGACGATGACGCTGCCGCAGGCGTGGGCGTTGTCGCAAAAGTGGTACGGCAACCGGCTCGATCCGGATTTCCGCCGGCCGACGAGGGACGAAGCGCGCGAGATCTTCGCGAGCGTTGGATTGACGGGACCGTTCTGGTCGCTCGGCTGAGGATTTGGCGGCGCTGATCGAGGCTACAGCAGATACGCCAGCGCGAAGCCGATCTGGGCGACGAACATCATGCGGTACATGTGCGCCCACGACACATGGTTCTCCTCGATCGCGAGCTCCTCGGGCCGGCGCAGCATCAGGTAGCAGACGTACAAGCCGTACGCCGTCATGATCGTGCCGAGCAGCTGCAGCAGCCAGAAGTCGCCGGTGAGCACGTGGATCCACGCGCCGACGTTGATCATCACGAACGGCACGACGAACGACGGCGAGATCATCCACGCCGCACGACGCACGCCGTACTGAATCGGCAGCGTACGGCAGCCGCCGCGGCGATCCCCTTCCATGTCCGCGAAGTCCTTCGTCGTCGTCGCGCCGAGGAGGAATAAACCGAAGATCGCGCCGATGTACCACGGCTCGACGCCGAAGATGGTCTTCGCCGACGACCAGCCCGCCACCTTCAGCAGGACGCCGCGCGGGACGGCGATCGTCACGTTCGCCCAGATGCCGAGCCGTTTGGTCCGAAACGGCGGCACCGAGTAGAGCAGCGTGCAAACGACGGCGACGACGACCAGCCAGAAGCACTCATGGCGTCCACCCGGAGCGACGAGCCACGCGAGGATCAGCGCCAGCACGTACGTCACGACAGTGAACGCCCACGCCTGCGCGATGGTGAGACGGCCGCTCGTCAACGGGCGCTTCGGCTTGTTCACGCGGTCGATCTCGAGATCGTAGATCTGATTCAGCGCGTTGTTGCCGGCGTTGAGAACCGCGGCCATCAGCGATCCGATGAGCGGAGGAATCAGGAGGTCCGGCGACCACGGTTCGCGCGGCTGCGCGCCAATGGCGGTCAACGCGCCCGAGATGAATCCGAGGGCGGGGGCGACGAGGGTGAACGGCCTCGCGAGATCGAAGTACGCGCGAGCGCTCATGCAATCGTCAGCGCGACGACGGCGGCGACCGCCGTGTTGATGAAGTTCAGCATGTCGTTGTTCAGGATACCCGGACCCTCGAGCGTGGCCGCGAGCACGCTTTCCGCGAGCGCACCGGCGGTCGCGCCGGCGACGACGGCGAAGATCATCGTGGCCGCGATCTGTCCGAGCGACACCGCGACCAACGCGAGGGCGAATGCAGAGACGACTCCGGCGGTCGTCCCCTCGAGCGACATCGCGCCCGGCGTTCCCGGTTTGACGCGTCCGAAGCTGGTGACGAGAAATGTGGCGCTGCCCCACGCCTTGCCGATTTCACTCGCAACCGTATCGCTGCCGCCGGCCGTCAGTGCGGCGACGAACGCGAGCCATGCCGCGGCCGGATGCGGCGTCGTCACCGCCGCAACCGCCGCGAACACTGCGATGCCGCAATTCGCGAACGCGTTGCCACCGCCGCGCCGGCCTTCGCGTTCCTCTTCGATGCCGAGCAGTACCTTGTGCTTCATCCCAAGCCGCGACGCGACGGCCGCGGCGAGAAACGTCGCGAACAGCATCACCCACGCGCGCCATCCGCCCGCGGCATAGATGACGATGCCGATCAACGCGCCGACGATCGTGCCGGATCGGGAAACCGTGCGCGCGCGATAGCCGAGCCACGACACCACACCGTTGACGGCGATGGCCCACGGCAGGTGCGCCATCACGGTCGGGCGCGCAGCAGCGGTGGCGCCGGCAGTCATCAGGCCCACGTATGCCAGCATCGCCGCCGCCGTCATCGGAACCGAGAGATTGTCGTCGAGTCGAACCGGAATCGTTTCAACGAGCGCCGCAGCGACGGCCGCGACCAACGGCGCGACGATCGTGAACGTCAGCGAAGGCTCCGGTGTCACCACCGGTCTCGTCCACACCGCCAGCGCGACCCCGCCGACCCCGCCGCAGACGATGAACGCGATCGTCCCGGCGATCGTTTTCTCGCGGTTCCAGGGAATCTGCCCGCCGCCGATGCGTTGTCCGATCAACGTCGCGAAGCCGTCGCCGAATGCCAGGATGCCCCACGCGGCGGCGACGAGATCGAGGCGGGACGGAAAGACGAGGATGAGGAGGAGAACCGACAGCGGATAAAGAAGGATCCCGAGTGGGTATCCGCGCGCGTGATCGAGCGGACGATATAGCGATCGACCGCCGATCCGCGGCAGGACGAACAGATTGAAGGCGAACGCCGTCGCCGCGAGCGCGGCGGCTTGCCACCAGGCGAGGAGGCGCAACAGCAGCGCGAACAGCCCGGATCCGACGTGGACCCATTGCCGGGCGCGCTCGGAATGCGCCATCAGGAATGAGCACCGGCAATCGACGCGACCGTACGGCGGATCCCCTCGTCGAGCGGTGTGATCGTGTAGCCGAGCTCCTGCGTCGCGCGGCTGCTGTCGAGCGACCAGTCATGGCGGAAGATCTCGACCGCGCCGCGTGTGATGAGCGGTGTGCCGCCGAACACCATGACGCGCAGCTCCTCGGCCACGCCGAGCGCGCTGGCGACCGGATACGGAATCCGCATCGGCGGCCGGCGGCCGGCCATCTGCCGCACGAGCTCGAAGACACGGGTTTGCGGGGCGTTCTCGCCGCCCAACTCGTAGCGCCCGCCGACCGATCCCCGTTCGAGCGCCGCGCAATGTCCGGCGGCGACGTCGTCGACGTATGAGTACGACCAGGGATGCTCCGGCCCGACCAGTCCCGGCAACCGGCCTTTCAAGTGATCGGCAATCAGGCGGCCGACGAGATTCCCTTCGGTGAGGGAGCCCGGACCGTAGATCACCCCGGGATAGACGCGAACCAGCGGACTGCCGTTGCGAACACGCTCGTCCGCCAGCCGATCCGCGGCGAGCTTCGTGCGCTGGTAGTCGTTGGCCGCGATCGGCTGTTGCCGATCGCGCGGCGCGAGCGCGAGGAAGGACGAGGTGTAGAGAAGGCGCGGAATCCGCCGAGCGGCGGCGACGTCGAGCACGTTCCGCAGTCCGCCGACGTTGACGTCGTCGAAGTCTTCGCGGCGGCGCCGCCAGATGCTGACGAGCGCGGCGGAATGCGAGATTGCGTCGCATCCGGCGGCGGCGCGCTCGAGCGCGGCGCGATCGCGCACATCGCCGTCGACCAGCGCACCGGGCAGGCCGCTCGACGTCGCCGTGCGCGCGAAGACGACGACGTCGTGTCCGCGCGCGCTCAGGGCGCGAACGACGGCGCGACCGAGGTAGCCGGTGCCGCCCGTGACGAGAACCTTCATCGCGTCTGACTGCGCCAGTATTCCAGCATGTCGTCGAGTGTCTGCTCGAGCGGAATCGACGGTGTCCAGCCAATCTCGTCGCGGATGCGCGACCAGTCGCCGACGAGTACCGGGATGTCGTTCGGTCTGAATCGCGCCACATCGACGCGCACCTGCACCGGCACCCGGGCTTTGGCGACGAGGCGGCCGAGGATCTCGCCGATTGGGTAGGCGCGGCCCGAGCTGACGTTGTAGGGTCGTCCGGAAGACCCGCGCTCGACGATTGCGCGGTAGGCGCGGACAGTGTCGCGGACGTCGGTCACCTCGCGCTGCGCCGAAAGATTCCCGACGACGATGCGCGGCTCGTGGCGGCCCGCTTCGATCTCGACAATCTGCCGCGCGAACCCCGAGGCGGCGAACGCCGGATCCTGCCGCGGTCCGACGTGGTTGAAGGCGCGTCCGATTCGTACGTCGATGCCGTCGGCCAAGGCGCGCACCGCCAGCATTTCCTGCGCGAGCTTGCTCAAGCCGTACGGGTTGGGCGGCACGAGATCGTGATCCTCGGCGATCGGCGTGGTCGACGGACGATAAATCATCGCCGAGCTCGGGACGAGCACCACCGGCGACAGCGACGCGGCACGGAGCGCGTCGAGCAGATGATGCGTGCCGCGGACGTTCACCGCAAAGGTGGACGTCACGCTGTCCCACGCGCGCCCGACGTGCGCGGCGCCGGCGCAGTGATAGACGGCCGCGGGCCGGTGGCGTCGTATCGCGTCGGCCACCGCGGCCCGATCGAGCAGATCGATCGCGTCCCAGCGCACGCACGGCATCGCCGGCGGTGTCTTGCCGGGACGATGCCAGCCGATGAGGCCGGACTGGTTGGTGTTGTCGGATTCGCGGCGATCTTCGCCGAGCAACTCGAGCAGGTGGCTGCCGGCAAAGCCCCCAGCGCCGGTGACCAGAACCGGAGCGGTCACGTCAGCGCGGCACGCCGCCCAACGCGCCGTTCAACGGTGAGAAGTTGCCGAGGCCCGCGAGCGTGAACGAGATGAAGAAGCGGTGATCCTGCGGGACCGCGCTGAAGAAGCTGTTCGGTCCGTAATTGTAGATTTGGTATTCGAACGCGATGCCGCAGCACTGTGCGTTGTAGAAGCTGGAGATTCGCTGGTTGGTCATCCTCGAATTCAGCACGTCGTAGTTGAACGTGTAGATGCCGCCGACCCGATTGTCCTGCGTGTGCACGTTCGCCGACGCGTTGATGTAGTGATCGAGCAGCGCCGGGTTGTCGAAACCGGGCAGACCTTCGATGAACGCTTTCTTGGTCCATCCCGCCTGCGTTTGCACGCGCGAGCTCCACGAGTACGAACCCTGAGCCGATACGGTTCGAAGCTGCCGGTGTGTCGGGTCGAACTCGGCGCGGATGGTCGCGTTGATGTCGTTGGTCGGGAGCGCGCGGACACTGAGCGCGAGAGCCGAAAAGTGCGAAGGCGCGGACCCGGGAATCTGACCCGATGAGTATTGCCGATCGAGCGTGGATTGCCGCTGATCCGTGTAGTAGGTCTGGTTCACCTCGACGCTGATGAATTCGCGCGCCTGCGCCGGCGCGCCAGGCACCAGCTTGCGCTTCGCGAAGAAGCGGTTGTTGATGCCGTAGGTGTACATCGCGCCGCCGACGTAGCTGTCGATGTTGTCGAAGGTGATGACACGCTCGAAGCTCGGAATCGGAGCCGTCCACTGCACGTTCAGATACGGTTCGATGGTGTGCTTGAATTTCTCGGCGTAGCCGTTGGTCGGCGTGTCCCAGATCCGGTTGAAGACCGGACCGACGATCTGCGATTGCACCGCGAAGACCGGCCGATGAAGGCCCTCGTCGACGATCTTCGAGGGTGCGACGTTCGGATCGCCGGTCGGCTCGAAGCTGCGCGAGTAGTAGGTTTCGTGCCACAGGCTGGTGGTGTTCACCGTGAACCACTGCCATTTCTTGAACGGATACCGAACCTGGGGCGCGACGTCGACGCGGGACAGCCCTCGATCGACCTCATTGCCATCGATCACGTTGCCCTCGAGATCGGTGACCTTGGTGTTGGACAGTACGCGTGTCACGTCGGTGCCGACGGAAAAATAGAGCGGTGAACCGAGGAGCGGCCGTTCGTTCCGCGTGAAGGTCAGGCGCGGCCAGGTGCCGGAGAGGCTCGAGGCGGTCGAACTGCCCGTGGTGTACGGCGAAAAGTACTCGGAGTGATCGAGCGTCGCGTTCAGCGAATAGGTCCCCCATGCGCCGACGACGTTGCCGCCGAACGAGCGCTGATTGCGTGACGCGTCGTAGATGTTGGTGTTGGTGGTCTGAATCGCCTGGATGCTCGAGAAATAATCGACGCGACCGCGCGCGCGAAGATTCCCCGGCAGGACCTGGTTGGCACCGCCGCGAATCTCGTAACTGCGGCTGGCAGGGACCGGGGTTGGATCTCCGGTGACGTCCTCGTAGCTCGTCTCGTGCTGATCGAGCCAGTAGGTCCGGATGCTGCCGTCCGAACCGCCGCCCATGTTGTACCGGTATTCGCTGCCCAGTCCCTGGCCGGTCTTCGAAAAATAGTCGTGGAAGAACGTCGCGTCCTGGCTGCGATTGATCGCCCAGAAGAACGCATCGTGAAGCGAGTGGCCTTTGATGGTCGAATTGCCGTAGGTCGGAATGAGAAAACCAGTCGCCCGATCGTCTCGCTTGGTCGGGTAGTAGAGGAACGGCGTGTAGAGCATCGGCACGCCTTTGACCTTGAACACCGCATTGGTCAGTACCGTGTAGTGATCGATGTTGAGCGTGACTGTGTCGGCGTGCAGATCCCAGCGCGGCGTCGGCTGCACGCAGGTAGAGAATCCGCCATTCGTGATCTTGTACTTCTTCGGTGCGACCTTCTCGACCTTGTCCCCGAAGAAATACACGTTCGTTTCCTGATTCGTTTGCGTCGGGACCGCCACGCCGCCGGGCCGCGGCGGCTGGCGCGGCGGCTGCACGCTCGCGATCCCCCATGCGTTGTAGAACGTGCCGAGGCCGGTCTTGGTGTCGAACTCCGCGCGCTCCGCGGCGAGACGGTTGTTGCCCTGCGCGAAGAGAAAATTGCCGGTCGCGATCGTCCTGTTCTCTTCACTGAACATCACCACATCGTCCGCGTAGATCTTGCCGTCGCTCCGCTCGATCTCGACGTGGCCGATGTAGTGCGCGTTCTTCAAATCGTTCGTGTACTCGCGGCGATCGGCCCTGACGGTTTCCGGCTCCGATGAGGCAGGTCCTGGAGTGGCCGGCGCTGGAGGCGCAGCGGGCGGAGTCGGCGCTGGAGGCGCAGCGGGCGGAGTCGGCGCTGGAGGAGGTTGTCCGGCCGGGGGCTGTGTCTGGGCGCTCACTGTTGCGACGACGAGGGCGAACGCCGCCGCCGACACGATCGTGGGAAGGAGTCGCTTCATTCGAAGGAATCCTTCGAAGATTAGCACGGTGCAATCTCGCGGATGACTTCCCCGAGGAGAAAGATCGATCCGGCGACGACGATCCGCGAGCTCGCGCGCCACGCCCGGTCGAGCGCAGCGCCGACAGACGCCTCAGCTGACATGTCCAACGAGGGCGCGATCCCGCGTGCGAGCGTGAGGATCGCGGACGGATCCGCCGAACGGGCCATCGGCGCGCGCGTCACGACGAGCCGGCTCGTCACCGGTAGCAGAACGCTCAACATGTCGCGGATGTCTTTGTCGCGCATCGCCGCAAACACCAAAGGCAGGGCTGGCCCTGGCAGGTCTTTGAGGTAGGACGCCAGCGCGACAGCGCCGGCCGGATTGTGAGCGGCGTCGAGCAGCGCCTCGCGGCCGTCCGCAAGCCGGCGCCAGTCGAGCCGTCCCGGCCACTCCACGGTCGCGAGCCCGGTTGCGATCGCGGCGGGCGGCACCGCGAGACCGCGTGCGTCGACGACGGCCAGCAACGTGCGCGCCACCGCGGCGTTCGCCCGCTGGTGCGATCCGCGCAGGCCGATCGTGAAGCCCTCGACCTCGCCGGGGGAGGTGCGGATCACTTCCGCGCCGCGTTCCCGCGCGACCTCGTCGATTGCGGCGGCCGCCTCGGCATCGAGCACGCCGACGACGACAGGGACGCCCGGCTTGATGATGCCCGCTTTCTCGATGGCGATCTCACGCAGCGTCGACCCAAGATACAACTGGTGATCGAAGGCGATTGACGTGATGGCGGTCGCCATCGGCGAGACCACATTGGTCGCGTCGAGCCGGCCGCCGAGGCCGACTTCGACGACGGCGACCTCCACACCCGCCCGTCGGAACAGCTCGAACGCCACCGCCGTTGTCACTTCAAAGAAGGTCGGCTGAACGGCGAGGATGCCCTCGTCTCGAAGCGCATCGATTGCCTGGCGGACGTCCGCGATCGCGTCGAACAACGCGTCCCGACTGACCGCGCGGCCGTCGATGACGAACCGCTCGGTGAGATCGACGAGATGCGGCGACGTGAACCGGGCGGAGCGATGGCCGGCCGCCCGCAGCGCGGTGTCGACCATCGCGGTCACCGATCCCTTGCCGTTGGTCCCGGCGACGTGAATGGTTCGAAAGGCGCGTTCCGGATGTCCGAGCCGCGCGACGAGCGCGAAGATGTTGTCGAGGCCGAATTTGATCCCGAACTGCTCGAGCGAGAACAGGTAGGTGAGTGGATCCAATCAGCTTTGCGGCGCCGGTTCCGCCGGCACCGACATCTCGGCCGCGGCCGCGACGTCAGGCTGCGGCTGCACGCGGGTCGCGCCCATGAAGCGCATCGCGTTGGCGATGACGCCCTTCATCTCGCGGCGATCGACGACGAGATCGATCATCCCCTTCTCGAGCAGGAATTCGCTGCGCTGAAAGCCCTCGGGCAGCTTCTGGCGAATCGTCTGCTCGATGACGCGCGGCCCGGCGAAGCCGATCAGCGCTTTCGGTTCGGCGATGTTCAGATCGCCGAGCATGGCGAAGCTGGCGGTCACGCCGCCGGTCGTCGGATCGGTGAGCACGGCGATGTAGGGCACGCGCGCGCGATCGAGGTGCGCGAGCGCGCCGCAGATTTTCGCCATCTGCATCAGCGACAGCGCGCCCTCCATCATCCGCGCGCCGCCCG
>DAIUKO010000274.1:0-10765 GCA_036848175.1 Vicinamibacterales bacterium
TCATGAACGTCGCGGTGCCGTGGTTCCAGCACTCGCCGATGTTCGGGCACTGCGCTTCCTCGCACACCGTGTGCAGGTTCAGCTCGCGCATCAACCCTTTCAGCCGAAGGTAGCTGGGCGAACCCGGCGCGCGCACCTTCAGCCACTCGGGCTTTGGTGTCCGCGGCTGAGCGGGTATCAGCTGAATCACGCGCGCCACATCCTTTATTATATCGGTCAGTTTCGGACCACGGACCAAGGACCAAGAACCAACGACCACGGACCAATGAGCACTACTGCCGAATCCCTGGCGATCCCGCCAACCTTCAACGTCGCCACGTACTTCGTGGACCGGAACGTGATCATCGGACGCGGCAGCCGCGTCGCCATCGAATGCGGCGATCGCCAGATCACCTACGAACAGCTCCTCAACAAGGTGAACCGCTTCGGCAGCGCGCTGCTCCGCCTCGGCGTGCGGCCGGAAGAACGCGTACTGCTGCTGATGTTCGACGGACCGGAGTTCATCTTCAGCTTCTTCGGCGCGATCAAGATGGGCGCGGTGCCGGTGCCGCTGAACACGCTGTGGAAGCCGCCCGACTACGAGTACGTGATTCGCGACTCGCGCGCGACGGCACTCGTCGTCAGCGCAGAGCTGCTGCCAGCAATTCAGGCGGTGCCGCCGCAGGCACGCCGCTCGCTGCGTCACATCGTCGTCGTCGGCGGCGCCGACGTGACGCACACGCACATGGTGTTCGGCAGCCTGCTGTCGCAAGGCAGCGCCGATCTCGAGGCGGAGCCGACGAGCCGTGACGCAGCGGCGTTCTGGCTGTATTCGTCGGGCAGCACCGGCGCGCCGAAAGGGTGCGTGCATCTGCATCACGACATGGTGGTGTGCGCGAAGCTCTTCGGCGACGGCGTGCTCGGCATCCACGAGAACGATCGGACGTTCAGCGTCGCGAAGCTGTTCTTCGCCTACGGACTCGGGAACGCGCTCTATTTTCCGTTCCACATCGGCGCGACAACGATTCTCTGGGCCGGCCCGCCAACGCCGCAGAACGTGTACGCGGTGATCGAGAAGCATCGGCCGACGCTGCTCTACTCGGTGCCGACCAGCTACGGCATGATGCTGGCGCATCAGCGCGCCGGCGCCGACTTCGATCTCTCGAGCATCCGGCTGGCGGTGTCAGCGGGCGAAGCGTTGCCGGCGTCGCTCTACGAGCGCTTCAAGGCGCGCTTCGGGATCGACATCCTCGACGGCATCGGATCCACCGAAGCGGGGCACATGTTCATCTCGAACCGGCCCGACGCCATCCGTCCTGGATCGAGCGGGAAGATCGTCGAAGGATACGAAGCACGGATTCTCGACGACGACGGCCGGGCGGTCGGGCCGAACGAGATCGGCAACCTGTGGATCAAGGGCGACTCGGTTTGTGCCGGCTACTGGAACCAGCACGAGAAAACGAAGGGGACGATCGCCGGCGAATGGATTCGCACCGGCGACAAGTACACGGTCGATGACGACGGCTTCTACTGGTACGCCGGACGGACCGACGACATGTTGAAGGTCGGCGGGCAGTGGGTGAGTCCGATCGAAGTGGAGAACGCGCTGGTCGCGCATCCGTCGGTGCTCGAATGCGGCGTGGTCGGCCGTGAAGACGATGACGGCCTCGTGAAGCCGGTCGCGTATGTCGTCCCGAAGCAAGGCATCCCCGGCACGCCGGAGCTCGCGAAAGAGCTGCAGCAGTTCGTCCGCGAGCGGCTCGCGGAGTACAAGCGTCCGCGCAGCGTCGAATTCATCACGGAGTTGCCGAAAACCGCCACCGGCAAAATTCAGCGGTTCAGATTGCGCGCCCTGGCGAGCCACACCTAGCCCGGCTGAACAACTTCGTCGGCGTCAGACTCGTCTAAGCCGCCATGACGCGCGACCTGCGCTACGCCATCCGTATCCTTCTGAAGGCGCCCCTCTTCACGAGCGCGGCTGTCCTCACGCTGGCGCTCTGCATTGGCGCGAACACCGCCATCTACACCGTCGTCGATCGCGTGCTGCTGCGCGCGCTGCCGTACCCGCAACCCGAGCGTCTGGCGGAGATCGTGACGCACTTCGAACGGAGTGGCTACGACGGGGTCGGTCAGACGGGGGCGACGTGGGAAGTGCTGCACGATCGCGTCCAGACGATGGACCTCGCGACGTGGAGCGGCGGTTTCGGCTCGACCGGCGTGAACATGGTGGCCGGCAATCACGCGGAATACGTGAAGCAGCAGCGCGTCTCGGCGGGGTTCTTCCGCGTGCTCGGTGTGGCGCCGGCGCTCGGCCGCGAATTCAGCGCCGATGAGGATCGTCCCAACGGACCCGCGGCCGCCGTCCTCAGCCACTCCTTGTGGATGCGGCTGTTCAACGGGGACGCGAATGCCATCGGCCGATCGATCACGCTGCGCGGCGAGCCGCACACCATCGCCGGCGTGATGCCGGATCGGTTCTCGACTGGCGAAGCGGTCGACGTCTGGACACCGGTCCGTCCCTGCCGCACGTGCGAGGGCGGCGGACAGAATTACGCCATCGTTGCGCGACTGCGTCCGGACGTGACGTGGCCGGAGGCGGATGCGGAAGCGGCGGCGATCGGACAGCCGGCGATGGACGATCTCTATCGCGGTCCTCAGAATCACGCGCGCCTTCACATCATCCCGCTGCAGCGCGCCGAAACCGAGTTGGTGCGCCAGCCGATTCTGATCTTGTGGGGCGCGGTCGCCGCCGTCCTGTTGATCGGCTGCGTGAACATCGCCGGCCTGCTGATGGCACGCGGCGTGTCGCGCGCGCCGGAAATCGCGCTGCGCCTCGCGCTTGGCGGCGGCCGCGGTGCGATCGTGCGTCAGCTGCTGAGCGAGAGCTTCGTGATCGCCGCATGCGGCGGAGCAGGCGGCGTCGCGCTCGGCTACGCCGGATCGAGATTCTTCGGCGCGCTTCTCGCGGACGCGTTCGGTGTGAGGGGAGAGATCGGCCTCGATGCGCGCGTCCTTGCCATCACCGGCGCAATCGCGCTCGGGACGAGCGTCGTGTTCGGCCTGCTTCCCGCCCTGCAGGCGAGCCGCGTGAATCTGCGAGAGACGCTCGTCGAGTCGGGCAGTCAGTCGATCGCCGGCGCGGCGCGAAGCTGGCCGCGGCGCGCGCTGGTCGTTGTCGAAGTGGCGCTCGGGGTCGCGCTCCTCATCGGCGCCGGACTGCTGGTCCGCAGCTTCGATCACCTGACGCGGCTCAACGCCGGCTTCGACGGCACGCACGTGATGACGGCGACGCTGTCGCTGCAGGACGCGCGCTATCGGTCCGCGGCCAGTGTGAATCGCCTCTTCGAGCAAAGCGTCGCGAAGATGCGCCTGGCGCCGGGAGTGGAGAACGCGGCGGTGTGCCTGACGCTTCCTTACGAGCGCGCCGTTAATGTCGGCGGCCGGTGGGTGGGAGGAAAGACGGGTGAGGAGGCGTTCGGGCTGATCAACATCACCTACGTGACGCCCGGATACTTCGAGACGCTGCGGATTCCGGTCCTGCGCGGCCGCGCCTTCTCGGATGCCGATGTTTCCACAGCCGCGCCGGTCATCGTCGTCAATCAGACGTTCGTCAAGCGCTTCTCTCCGGACCAGGATCCGATCGGCCGCCAGATCGCCCAGAACCCGCTTCCACGGACCATCGTCGGCGTCGTCGGCGATATTCAACAGAAGGCCGGTTTCGGCAACTACGGTCCGGTCAGCACCATGCCCGCGACATACATTCCGTCGGCGCAAGCCACCGACGCGTTCCTGAACTTGGTCCACACGTGGTTCTCGCCGAGCTGGTTCGTCCGCGTGAACGGTCCGCAGCAAGGGATCCCCGGCGAGATGCAGCGTGCCGTCGAATCGATCGATCCGCTGCTGCCGTTCGCGAAGTTCCGTACGTTCGACGAGGTGCGCGGCGAAGCGGTTGCGACCGAGCGCGCGCAGGCGATGCTGCTCGGCACGCTTGCCGCGCTCGCGCTGGTGCTCGCTGCAGTCGGTCTCTACGGTCTGGTGGCGAGCTCGGTGGCCGAGCGCACGCGCGAGCTCGGCATCCGCATCGCGCTTGGCGCGACGTCGCGGCAGGTCGTCGTCGCCGCGGCGGTGCCCGGATTCGCGCTCGCGATCGCCGGCATCGTCATCGGCCTGATCATCGCGCGCGTCGCGGCGTCGGCCCTGCGGCATCTGGTGTGGGGCGTGACGGTCACCGATCCGCTGACCTTCGCGTTCGCCGCGGCCGCGGTCCTGCTCGTCGCCGCGCTCGCCTCACTCGTCCCCGCGCTGCGCATCGTACGGCTGAGTCCAATCACCAGCCTGAGACGATAAGATCTGTCGGAGAGCGAGAGGGACGCATGAAGAAAAACTCAGTCGTGCATTTCGAAATCTACGCCGACGATCCGGACAAGCTCCAGGCCTTCTACACGAGCCTCTTCGACTGGACGATCGAGCGCGCGCCGGGCATGGATTATCGATTGATCAAGACCGTGGACACGGATCCGAAGGGCACGCCGACCCAGGCCGGCGGCATCAACGGCGGACTCATGAAGCGCCCCACCGGCTACGAAGGAAAGGCGTACGTCAACTACGTCAACGTCGAATCGCTCGATGCCTCGGTCGATCGCGCGCAGAAACTCGGCGCCAAATTGATGAAGGGACGAGCGCCGGTGCCGGGGATGGGCTGGTTCGCGATGCTGATCGATCCGCAGGGCAATCCGTTTGCGCTCTGGCAGTCGGACGCGAACGCCAAGTAGCGAAAGATCGACGACAGCGCACAGCCGGCGAAGTACGATACGCCGCCATGAAAAAGCACTTGTCCGCGGTCACGGCTGTCGTGTCGCTCGTCGCTGCCATCCCGTCCGCGCAAACTCCACGCGTGCGCGCCCGCGATCTGCAAATCGTCGTCGGCACGCTTCCCACAGGACGGCTCAACGCCATCACCGACGTGGCCGGCGTGCTGGTCGGCCACGCCACGATCGTGAAAGGCGCCGGCGCGTTGAAGGTCGGCGAAGGGCCCGTCCGCACCGGCGTCACGGCGGTGCTGCCGCGGAAGGACGTCTGGTTCAACGGCGTCTACGCCGCGACGCACACGCTGAACGGCGACGGCGAGATGACCGGGACGCATTGGATTCGCGATCGCGAGACGCTCATGCATCCGGTGTTGATCACCAACACCGGCAGTGTGGGAACGGTCCACGAAGCGGAAATCGCGTACATGAACGAGCGCCATCCAACGCGCGATTGGGCGTTTCTCCCGGTGGTTGCCGAAACGTGGGACGGCACGCTCAACGATGTCCGGGGACAGCACGTCAGGAAAAACCACGTCTTCGCGGCAATCGACGACGCCAGAGACGGCGTCGTCGCCGAGGGTAACGTCGGCGGCGGCACCGGGATGATCTGCTACGGGTTCAAGGGCGGCATCGGAACTTCGTCGCGTCGCGTGGGAGAAAACGCCGGCGGCTACACCGTCGGCGTGCTCGTGCAGGCGAACTTCGGACGGCGGCCCGAACTGACGATCGCCGGCGTTCCGGTGGGTCGCGAGATCACCGATCTGACGCCCGAAACCAGTCGCGGCAGCGGCGCGGCCGCCGACATCAACCTCGATCACGAAGGCTCGGTCATCGTCGTCATCGCGACCGATGCGCCGCTGTCGTCGCGTCAGCTCGAGCGGCTCGCGTCGCGCGCGGCGCTCGGCCTGGCGCGCACCGGATCGACGTCCGGCAACACGAGCGGCGACATCTTCATCGCCTTTTCGACCGCGAACACCATCCCGCAGTCGACGACGTCGCGGACGCTGTCGGCGACGTTCATCTCACCGGAGTCGACCGCGTCGCTGAACCCGTTATTTCAAGCGGTTGTCGAAGCGACGGAAGAATCGGTGCTGAACGCGTTGATGAAGGCCGAGACGATGATCGGCATCAACGGCAACCGCGTCCACGCGCTGCCGTACGATCGCTTGAAGGCGGTGATGGCGAAGTACGGGCGGTGAAGATCCGTGGGACGGCCCTGAAAGGCCGCCCCACGAGGATCTTTCTTGCGCCTTCTACTGACGGCTAGAAGGTCAACCGAAGTCCGAGCTGTCCGACGCGCGCCTGCACGTAGTTGGTCGGCCTGGCGAAGTTCGACGACCGCGCGTCGTTCGACAGGAAGCTCGTGTAAGCGCCGACGTTGAACAGGTTGAACACATCGGCGCTCAAGCCGAGCTTCCGGCCCGCGCCGAGCGAGAGATCCTTCTGCAGCCGCAGGTTGACGAGGTGCGAGTCCTGCGCCGTGATCATCTCGGCGTCGTTCTTCATTGCCCGCGGATAGACGATGTTGTAGAACGGGTCCGAGACGACCCGCCCGTTCGACAGCGTCACGCTCGGCGCGTTCGCGTTCAATGCGAACGGACCGGTATTCACGTCCTGGCGGTTCGGTCCGGTATAGATGTAGAAAACCGAGAACGTCGTCTCGAGCGGCAGCTTGACGAACGTGGAGAGCCGCGCGTGGTTGCGCGGGTTGCGCCGCGTCGTGGTCACGTCCTCGGGGCTGATGCCGTAGAACTGCAGATCGGTCACGCTGGTCGGGTTCCAGCGCGTCCGCCACGTGCCCGAGAAGATGTACGAATAGTTCGCGTTCACGCCCCAGTTGCCGACGAAGTTGCGCGTGAACAGGAACTGCAGCGACTTCTGCTGCTGCCACGTGTAGTTCGGGTTGTAGGTGTTCCGAATCGCGTCGTACTGCGGGAACGGGCGATCGATCAGCACTCCGGTTTTCGGATCGCGGATCACGTTCTGATCGTCGCCGCTCTGATAGTCCCACATGCGCCGCCACACGAAGGTCGTGCCCAGCGAGCTGCTGCGCGGCAGCCGATGCTCCCAACTGCCCGAGAACTCGTTGACGTAGGTGCGGCCGTTGTGGATGCTGTCGTCGGGTTCGCCGCCGTAGTTCAGGCCGAGTGGAAATCCGCCAGGCAGGAACTGGTTCAGCGTCGGGCTGGTGCGCGGATTGGCGCGGGCGATATCCGTCGCCAGCACGTACGGCGCGTGCGACGTGCCGTCGCCGCCGCCCAGGTCGAGCCACTCGTAGCTGCGGGCCATGGTTCCGCGGAACACGCCCCACTTGTCGCCGGCGTTGTAGGCGATGCCGAAGTTCGGCATCGTCACCCACTGGTGGAATTCCAGATCGTCGATGTTGGTCGGCGTGCCCGGCGCCAGCAGCGGTCCGAGCACCTTCTCGCGATCCTGCGTGTAGATCTTGTTGGTCTCGAGGCGAACCCCGGCCTTGATCGCCACCTTGTTCGACGGCTTCCAGCGATCCTGGAAGTACATCGCGTAGTGATGTTCGTAGGCCTTGTTTGCGATCGTCGCGCCGCTGTTGTCGAGATTTCTCAGCGTCCGGCGCTCGAACAGCACGTCCTGACCGCCGGTCGTGCCCGGCGGGCGGAAGTAGTACTCGACGGCCGCGACGTCGCTGCTCGTGTCGTTCTCGATGTTCGGATAGAGATCGGCGCCGCCGCGGAACTCGTGGCTGCCGAGCCGGTTCACCATGAAGGTCATCGAGGGCGACAGATAGGTCATCGACCGGTGCGACGTGTCGATCGATCCGAAGCCGCCCTCCTGCGCGATCGTCGTGAGGCTGCCGAGGATGTTGCCGGTCGGGTTGCTCTGAATGACTTTGGTCATCGCCGGCCCCAGGCCGTCGTTGGGGATGTAGTCGTTCGGCTTGTTGAACATGAAGCTGCCGACGAACTGGAACAGGCGCGTCGAGCTCATCACCCAGTTGTAGTTGAAGCTCGCCAGCGGTCCGCCTTTGACGAGGGTCCCGAACGCCGAGGGATTCGTGATCTGCATCGTCGCGTCGCTCAGTCCCGTCGTCGTCGAACCGAGCGTGCGGCCCGGCGCCACCAGCCCGCGGATGACCGCGTTCTGTTGCGTCACCTTGTCGTACTGGAAACTGACGCTCAATCGCTGCTCGGTGCGCAGCTGAGTCGTGCCCTTCAGGAACCACAGGTTGCCGCGTCCCTGGACCGGCACCGGCGCGTTGTTCACCGTTTTGTCCTGCTGGACGCGGCGGTACGATCCGAAGAACCAGGCGTGATTGCGCGCGATCGGCCCGCCCAGCGTGAAGTCGGGCTGAACGTCGCTGCGTTGATTCGCCGGAATGTTTTCGACGTTCGACGTGTTGAGACTCTCCGGAATGATGAAGAACGCCGCCGAACCGTGGAACTGATTGCCGCCGCTCTTGGTGACGATGTTCATGAACTGGCCGACCATGCTCGAGCCGTCGGCGGCTTCGGCGCCGAGCGCCTTGATCTCCACGTCCTGAATCGCGTCGTAGTTCAGATTCACCGCGAAGATGTCGCCGCCGTACGGGTCAGTGACGTCGGCGCCGTCGAGACTCGTGCGGCGCTCCGATCCCGTCAGCTCCTGCGTCGCCGGGTTAATCGCCACACCGGGGACGACGAGCCATGCGTCCTGAAATCGGCGGTTGGTCGTCACCGGCACCGAGGTGAGCGCCTGGTTGTTGATGTTCACGGACAACCCGGCGCGCTCGGGATCGACGATCGGTGATTCTCCCGTCACCGTCACGGTCTCGGCGACAGATCCGACCGCGAGCGTGAACGTCACGTCGGTCACGGCATTCAAGCGAACGATCACTTTCTGAATGACGGTCTGGAATCCTGACAGCTCGGCGCGCACCTCGTAGGTCGCGGGCGGCAGGTTGCTGACGCGGTAGGTGCCGTCGGCGCCGCTGATCGCGCTGAACTGCCCGAGCACTTCGGAACTTTGCAGAGAAATCGCGACGCCGGGCAGGACCGCGCCGCTGCTGTCGATGACTTTGCCGGTCACCGTCCCTGTCGTCGCACGCTGGGCGAGGACCGCTGCGGGTATGAGAAACAGGACGAGAGCGAACGCGAGGCGTCCACGACTATTCATTCCACCCTCCGTCTGGTGCAGGCCTTACAAGAACCGATTCAGAACCGGACGCGCTTCAGAAATGTCACCACGCCGGGCTGCAGCTCGGCGCTCGTGTCGATGCTGCGAATCATCAGGACGGCGCCGCCGGCGCCGATCGCGACGCCGGTCCACAACATGCCGACGTTCTTCGCCTTCAAGGCGTTGCACTGGTTGGTGGCGTAAATCGGATCGGCCTTCTGCGCGACGCACGCCTGATAAGCGCCTTTCGGGGCATTGCCGGTGCTGCTGTCTTCGACGCGGAATGTCGTCAAGGCCAGCGTCGCGGTGGTCGCGCCGGCGACACCGAGCGCAAGGCCGGACCAGAACATCGCGCGGTGCTGCGGCGCAGTCCGCGACGGCTGCTCAGCCGCCGCGGCCGCCGCGGCGTGGTCGATCGATTTCTGAATCGATGGGTGGTCCTGCGCGATCGCCGGACTCGCGGCGAACGCGAAAACCAACAGCAGGGTCACGACCTGTCTCATGTGACGCCTCCGGATGTGAGGGACGAACGCGACGCGCAAACGCGCGCGATTGTACTAGCTTCGGCTGCCGGCCGGACCGCTGATTGCGCTCAACGTCGTCGAGCGGCAGCGAATGAGCTGTATGAGCTGAACCGCGGCAGCGATCCGACAGAAACGTCGGATCGAGGCGCTGCGCGCGAGGTCTTTATGCAGACACGACGGTTGATTCGACGTAGAGACCGAGCGCGTCGAGCAGCGGCACGTCCTGCATCGAAAACAGGATGGCGGGCTCGCTGCCGCGATGCGCGTGGCGGTGCGGCAGATTGGGCGGCACGACGAAGAAATCTTCGACGTCCCAGTCGTAGCGCACGTCGCCGATCGTCGTCGCGCCGCTGCCGCGGACGACTCGATAGACCGCCGTGCTCGTCTGCGAGTGCGTGTGGGTGGCGACGCCGGGACGAATCATCTGGAGATAGCAGCCGATGGTCGGCAGCACCGATGCGCCGGTCATCGGATCCTTGTATTCGACGATGATGTCGTCGTACGGGCTTGCGGCCGTTTCAGCCTGCTGCAGCAACCGCTTGTACGCATCGTCCCACTTGTAGTGGATCGTTTGAGGCAGTCGTTTCGCCACGCGATCGGCGGCGGCCGTTTCTTCGCCTGGCTCGAGTTTCAACGCGTCGAGATAGCGGACGAGCGGTGAATCGAGGCCGTCGAGCCACATCGCCGCCTGATCGCCTGCGTTGCCGTGTTCGTGCCACATCATGCTCGGCGTGAGGACGAGATCGCCGGGCGACATCGCGAACTTGTGGCCTTCGACGATCGTGTACGCGCCCTCGCCTTTGAGCATGAATCGCACCGCATTCGGCGTGTGGCGCTGCGCAGGCGCGGTCTCACCAGGGAGCAGGTACTGAAGGGCGGCGGAGAGCGTGTGCGAGCTTGTTCGCTCAGGGACGCCGGGATTGGCCAGGCGCAGGAGCCGGCGCTCCGTACCGGGGCTTGGTGAGGCGAACTGCGGGCTGGAGCGGAGCCGCGGCTCGATATCCGCCCACCGCCAGACGAACGGCTGCACGCGCGACCCCCTCGACTCGGTCTGCGGAGCCGGGGTCGACCAGGGGGCATCGAGGCCCGCCTCGGATAACCAGTCGCAGTACGCTTCGAGGGTCGGCGGCGATTGGTCGTCGGTCATCCTCTGTACTTTACGATTAACAGCCCGCACCTCACGGCCACCCCTCCGATCCAATCAGTCAGATCGAGTACTCGCACGCTCCGTGAAGAATGCATAAAACGCACAAAAAAGCGTTTGACAAGCGTCATGAGCGGCTAGTACAACCACGTGTCCCAAACTCAACAGTTTTGCACCGAGTC
>DAIUKO010000275.1:0-10739 GCA_036848175.1 Vicinamibacterales bacterium
CAATCCCCAATCAATCCGCAATCCGCAATCCTCAATCCGCAATCTCATCGTCTTTCCGCCTGATGGCCGAGCGGACAACGGCGAGCTGGACGACGGTTCCGCATTTTTTTCTGACCCGTGACGTCGACGCCCGCGCCCTCGTGGCCGCGCAGGCCTCGTCTCCAGACCTCACGCACACCGACCGGCTGATCGCGCTCGTCGCGCAGGCGCTGAGGAAACATCCGCGGATGAACGGCGGCGGTGCCGACGTGAATGTGGCGATCGCGATTGCGATCAGCGACGCGGTGGTGACCGGTGTCGTACGAGCTGCCGATACGCTGTCGCTCGCCGCGATCTCGGCTCGGCGCCGCGAGCTGACCGAGCGTGCCCGCGGCGGCAGGCTGCAGCCGGCCGACATCGCCGGCGCGACGTTCACGATCAGCAATCTGGGGATGTACCACGTCGATGCCTTCACGGCGATCATCGTGCCGCCGCAGGCGGGCATCCTCGCGGTCGGAACGATCGCCGATCGGGTCGTGGCCGTGGACGGCACGCCGGTCGTCCGCCCGATGATGACGCTCACGCTGTCGTGCGATCATCGCGCCGTCGACGGCGTGCGCGGCGCGGCGTTCCTGAACGATCTCGCCGAAGCGATCGCGCGGTGATACATTTACGCACGTGCCGACATCCATCCTTCTCCTCGTTCTGTTGTGGCCGTCGACCGTCCCGGCGCAAGCTCCCGATCCCGGACGCCAGGTGTTCGCGAGCCGCTGCGCGAGCTGCCACGGCACCGACGCGAACGGCGGCGAGCTCGGTCCGGCGATCACGACGCGCGTGCCGGCGCGGACCGACGAGGATCTCGTTGCGCTGTTCAAACAGGGGCTGCCGTCCGCCGGCATGCCGGCCTTCCCGAATCTGACCGACAGCGACGCGCGCGAGCTGATTCGCTATCTGCGCACGCTGCGGCCGCGGGAAGGTTCGGGTCCGCTGCGAACGAAGATCACGGTAGTGGACGGTTCTGTCGTCGAGGGTCTGCGCGTCAATCACAGCGCGCTCGATCTGCAGCTGCTGGGTGACGATCGAAAGATCCATTTGTATCGCAAGAGCGGCGATCGGTATCGGGCGGTCACGTCACAGACCGATTGGCCGAGCTACAACGGCGCGAGCAACGGCAGCCGCTACAGCACGCTCGCGCAGATCACGAACGGGAACGTCTCGCGCGTCGTGCCCAAGTGGATCTTCAGTCTGCAGAACGCACCGCGGCTGCAGGTGACGCCGGTCGTCGTCGACGGCGTGATGTATGTGACGAGCGCGAACGAGTGCTATGCGCTCGATGCCGGCGCGGGCCGCGAGATCTGGCACTACCGTCGTCCGCGCACCAAAGGCCTGGTCGGCAACGCCGCGGGCGGTGTCAACCGCGGCGTCGCGGTTGCGGGTGATCGGCTGTTCATGGTCACCGATCACGCGCACGTCATCGCGCTGAATCGCTTCACCGGCGCGCTGCTCTGGGAAACCGAGATGGCCGACTGGCGCCAGAACTACAACGCGACCGGCGCGCCGCTCGTCGTCGGCAGCATGATCGTCACCGGCACGTCGGGCGGCGACGAGGGCGTGCGCGGCTTCGTCGCCGCGTTCGATCAGGCGAGCGGCAAGGAGATATGGCGCTTCTGGACGGTGCCGCGCCGCGGCGAGCCGAAGTCGGAGACGTGGCAGGGCAAAGGCATCGAACATCCAGGCGCGACGACGTGGTTGACCGGCACCTACGATGCCGAGCTCGATACCGTCTACTGGCCCACCGGTAATCCGTCACCGGATCTCATCGGCGACGATCGTCCCGGCGACAACCTCTATTCAGATTCGGTCGTCGCGCTCGATGCGAAGAGCGGCGCGCTGAAGTGGCACTTCCAGTTCACGCCGCACGACGTGTGGGACTACGACTCGCAGGAGACGCCGGCGCTCATCGACGCGACATGGCAGGGCCAGCCGAGAAAGCTGCTCGTGCACGTCAACCGCAACGGCTACTTGTACGTGCTCGATCGCACCAACGGCAAATTCCTTCTCGGCCGGCAATACGCGAAGAACGTCACCTGGTCGAGCGGCCTCACACCCGAGGGACGGCCGATCGTCGTGCCCAACATGGAGCCGACCATCGAGGGCAGGCGCGTCTGTCCGTCGCTCGACGGCGCATCCAACTGGTATTCGACTTCGTTCAATCCGACAACCGGTCTCTACTACGCGCAGACCAACGACAAGTGCGGCATTTTCACGAAGCTGCCGATGGAATGGGAAGCGGGGAAGGGATTCATGGGCGGCTCGTTCAAGCAGGCGCCCGACGAGCCGGCGCAGCGAGTCCTGCGCGCGTTCGACATTCAGACCGGAAAACCGGTGTGGGAGCTGCCGCAGACCGGCGCAGTCGACTCGTGGGGCGGCGTGCTGAGCACCGCCGGCGGTCTGGTGATCTTCGGCGAAGACAGCGGCGCGTTGATGGCCGCCGATGCCGCGAGCGGAAAGCCGCTCTGGAGTTTTCAAACCAACGCGCTGTGGAAAGCGTCGCCGATGACCTACATGTTCGACAACAAGCAGTACGTCGCGATCGCGTCCGGATCCAGCATCATCGCGTTCGGATTGCCTGACTAGGCCACCAGGCTACTTCACCGACGTCGGCAAGTTTTTCAGCAGCAACGGATAGACGTAGCCGGCCGGCAGCACGCGGTCCGGATCGGGGCGGACGCTCAGGTACGTCACGTGGTCGGTGATCTGGCTCCAGCCGTGGCCGACGCCGGTCGGGATGATGATGATGTCGCCGGCCTGCACTCTGCGACTGTAAGCGTTGGCGCCCGCGGTGCCGTTGCCGCTCGGACCGTTCATCACGTTGACGCCGGCGCTCGCCTTCTTGTTCTCGATCGTCCCGCCGGTGGTGAGGATGCCCGATCCGGAGGTGATGATGTAGGTCTCGGCCGTGTAGTCGTGATAGATCATCGAGATCGGATCGCCGGGCTTGTCGTTGGTCGGCCCGCGGTGGATGACGCCGACGCCGAGGTTGTACTTGCCCATGTCGACGACGCGCAGCTGGCGGTCGGGCGGGCTCGGCGGCGCGTTCTTCAAGATCAGATCGATGTCCGCTTTGGTGATGTCGAACGCGATGTTCGGCGGCGCCCCTCCCTGCGAGAACGTCACGGCCTGCCAGGCCGTGGTCGCGAACACGCCGATCAGGACGCCGAGGACGATGCGCTTCATGTCGCTCCTCCTGCAGAAAAAAGCGTACGCTCACTACCATGTGTTCTGACGCGCACCCGTTGTTCACCAATCTCGTCTGCCTCGGCCCGGGCACCTCGACGATCCTGCTCCTGGAGAAGATCATCCGGCCCGCTGCCGTCTATCTCCTGCTCGTCGCCGCGCTGCGCGCGTTTGGCAAGCGCATTCTGGCGCAGCTCAACCCGTTCGATCTGGTCGTTCTGCTCACGCTCTCGAACACCGTGCAGAACGCGATCATTGGCAACGACACGTCGCTCCTCGGCGGGGTCATCGGCGCGGCGACGCTGCTCGGCGTCAACGCGGCGCTCGTCCGCATCTACTATCGCGGTCCCGGCATCGCACAACGGATGATGGAAGAACGCGACATCTACCTGATCAAGGACCATCGTATTCAGGAAGATGCGCTCCGCCGGCTGCACATCAACGTCGGTGAGCTCACCGCCAAGGCCCACGAACGTGGCTTCGACGATCTCCACGAGGTAGAGAGCGCCGTCTTGTATCCGAACGGCACGATCTACATGAAGGGCACGTCGCAGGACGCCGCGTGCGTGCGCGATATCCTGCGCCACATGGAGGACTTGCGCCGGGAGATCGCGGAGCTGCGCGGCTGATGTCGCGCGCCTGGTGACCTAGCGAACCGTCCACAGATAAATCATCAGGCTGTTGATGTCCTGCGACTGGTCGGGCGGCCATTCCTCGCCCATGTGGTAGTAGTGCGACACGATGCGCGTGCCGGGGCGCAGCCGTTTCAGCTTCGGCATCAACTGCAGCAGCATCCGCGGGTGCAGATACATCGTGATCACCGTCGCCGGGCTGAGATCGGTTTCGAACAGATCCTGATTCACGAACCAGACGCGATCGGTGACGTGCGCCTTGACGGCGTTGTCGAGCGATTCCCGGATCAACCGCGGCTCGATCTCGATGCCGACGCCGCGCGCGCCGTACTTCTGCGCGGCGGTGATCGGAATTCGGCCGTCGTCGGATCCGAGGTCGTAGAGGACGTCGGCCGACGTGACGTGCGCCATCTCGAGCATCGCCTCGACGACGTTCTGCGGCGTCGGCACGTAGCGGACATCGGGCGGCTTGAGACGCTGTGCCGCCGCGAGCGACACCGCGGACAGCAGCACGGTAGCGAGACTCAGCGACGGCGCTTTCACGGCCGGCGCGATCATACGCCATGCCGATGCGGGCCGTAATCGCAGCCTGCTCGATCGCAGCGGTGAACCACTCGACGCTCGAGGCAGCCGAAGACTACTCAGCGCGGAGAGCCTCGACCGGATCGACGGTGCTCGCGCGGCGCGCCGGGACGTAGCTGGCGACGAGCGCGACGCCGACCAGCAGCACCGCTGCCAGCGCGAACGTGGCCGCATCGAGCGGACGGACCTCGAACAGGAAGCTCGCGAGCACTCGCGTCAGCGCCGCCGCGCCGACGACGCCGAAAGCGATGCCGGCGATCGTCATCGCCAGCGCCTGGCGGACGACGATACGCAGGACGTCGATGCGCTGGGCGCCGAGCGCCATCCGCACGCCGATCTCGCGCGTGCGGCGGGTGACGCTGTGCGCCAGGACGCCGAGGATCCCGATGGCGACGAGCGCCAGCGCGACGATCGCGAAGCTGGCGAAGACCGACGTGCGAAATCTCGGCTCCGATACCGAATCGGCGACGACCTGCCGCATCGTGTCCACGCGATCGAACGGCAGGTCCGCATCCACCTCGCGAATCGCGCGGCGAATCGCGGCCGCGGCGTTCACCGGATCGCCGGCGGTCCTGAGCACGAACGTCACGTTCCGGAGGAGGAATGGCCGCGACACCTGCACCAGCGGGGTGTAGATCGCCGCACCGATCTCATCGCTCAGCGACGTCTGCTTGACGTCGCCGACGACGCCCACGACCGTCGACCACGGTTCGCCGGGCCCACCGAAACCGATTTTGACGCGTTTGCCGATCGCATCCTGGCCCGGCCACAACCGTCTTGCCATCGTCTCGGTCACGATCAGGACACCCGCCGATTGAGCGGTGTCGCGGCTCGCGAACGCGCGCCCGCGCAGCAGCGGGATTCCCATCGCGCGGAAATAGTCGGGGCTGACTGCCGGTTTCCCGATGACGAGCCCGCGCGGCAGCTCCGGCACGTCCTCGACCGTGATGTCGCCGCTCAGAAAGTTGCCGCCGAGCGGCAGCCAGTTGATCGCGCCCGCATGGACGATGCCGGGCACGCTCTCGAGCCGTTCGATCGCCGACGCGGCAAACCGTTGCATCTCCGGCACCGCCGGATAATCGCCCTCAGGCAGCGTGACGCCGACCGTCAGGATGCTGTCGGGCGTGAAGCCGGGATCGACGCTCGTCAGCCGCATGAAACTCTTGACGAGCAGTCCCGCGCCGGCGAGCAGCACGAAGGCGAGCGCGACTTCGGCGACCACGAGCACATCGAAGAATCGTGAGCGCACAGTCTGCGTCATCCCGCCGGTCTTGAGCGCGGTGATGACATCCGTCCTCGACGATTGAAAGGCTGGTGCGAGTCCGAACAACAGGCCGGTCGCGACCGAGACCGCCATCGTGAACGCGAAGACCTGCGGATCGAGATGCACCTCGGAAAGGCGCGGCACGCTGCCGCGTGGAATCACCGTGACCGCAAGATCAATGGTCCACACGGCCACCAGCAGTCCGGCAAGGCCGCCGGCGATCGCGAGCACGACGCTTTCGGTCAGAAACTGGCGGACGAGGCGCCAGCGTCCGGAGCCGAGCGCGGAGCGAATCGCGACCTCGCGCTGCCGTCCTGCCGCGCGGCCGAGCAGCAGGTTCGCGACGTTGGTGCACGCGATCAGCAGCAGGAATCCAACCGCGCCGAGCAGTACGAACAACAGCGGACGCACCCGCTGGCTCACGTCGTCGCGCAATCCGACGATACGCACGTCGGCGGTCCGGGTGACGCCCGACTGCCGAATGGCGCGCGAGACGTTGCTCATCTCGCCGCGCGCCTGTTCGGCGGTGACGTGGGGCTTCAACCGCGCGACGACCTGCATGAGCGCGTTGCTGCGATCGCCGGGCCGAACGTCGAGCGGCGTCCACAGTCCGACGTCCTGAAGCGGGTGTGCGCCGGACGCGACCATGCCGTCGCGAGGGAACGTGAATTCGGCCGGCATCACGCCAATCACGGTGAAGGACTTTCCGTCGAGCGTGATCCGTTGTCCGATGAGAGCCGGATTGGCATTGAAGCGGCGCCGCCAGACCTCCGCGCCGATGACGACCGTGTCGCTCGGATCGGCATCGCCGGGACCGGAGCGGAAGGTGCGGCCGACGAGCGGCGTCACGCCCAGCGTTTCGAAGAAGTCACGCGTGACGTTCGCGCCGAGCAGGCGCTCGGGATCGCCCCCGGTCGTGATGCTGAAGGTGGCGCCCATGAATCCGGCCATCGACTCGAACGCGCCGTTCTCGCGCTGCCAGTCGACGAAATCGCCGGGCGTGATCGACCGAATCGGAAACCGCGTCGGAGTGCGGACGAGCGGCAGCAGCATCACCAGCCGGTCGCTTTGCCTGAACGCCAACGGCCGCAGGACCATACCGTTGACGAAACTGAAGATCGCCGTCGTCGCGCCGATGCCGAGCGCGAGCGTCACGACAGCAACCACGGCGAAGCCGGGATTCCTGGCGAGGATCCGGACTGCGTAGCGAAGATCCTGACTCAGCGCCTGCATCTCGTCGTCGACGGCATGTCAACGTCCGTGCCAGTCATGGTCGCCGGATTATCGGTGAAAGCGCGGCGATGCGTCGACGAACTGGCCGCGTATGGGAGACGCGTGTGCGGATCCGAACATATCGTCGAGCCGGCTGGGCCGCCGCCGAATCAGCGATTCACTCGTAGGCCGGTCCTTTCAGGGGCCGCCACCGAATCAGATCGCGCACGCGCCGTTTGCCGAGCGCGTTGACGGCAAACGACAGCGCAATCAGCCGCGCATCGAGCCAGATGCTCTGGCGCGCGATGTAACGTCGATCGAGGAACAGCGAGGAGCGCGAGGCGCGCGATCCGACGACCTGGGCGAGACCGGTGAGTCCTGGAGGAACCTGAAAGCGGTCGTCGCAGCAGGGCGCGGTCCAGCCGAGCCGGGCGGCATCCGCCGCGGTCAGCGGACGCGGCCCGACGGCGCTCATCTCGCCGCGCAGGACATTGACGAACTGCGGCAGTTCGTCGAGGCCGGTGCTGCGCAGAATCCGGCCGACGCGCGTGACCCGGCCGTCGCGCATCGAACGGAACTTCAGGATCGTGAACGGACGCCGCCCGGCGCCGAGCCGTTCCTGACGAAAGAGCAGCGGCAGCCCGTCCTCGAGCAGGATGGCGAGCGACACCGCCGCCATCGCCGGCAGGAAGAAGAGCAATCCGCCGGCCGCGCCGGCGACGTCGAGGACTCGTTTGAGCGGCATTTCGCGTCGCGGCGCGGAGTTTATCTAAATGACTTGTTAATGTAAAGTAATTGGCAACATGCCAAGCCAGACACGTCCGCTGCGCGTGAAGTTCGTCCTCCCCGCGCTCACCGAGGCGACCAGCCCCTACTGGCGCCCGATCAAATACTCGCTGTTCCCGCCGCTCGGTCTCGCCACGCTCGCCGCCTACCTGTCGCCCGACGACGAGGCGGTCATCGTCGACGAGCACGTCGAGCGGCTGGACACCGACGATCGTCCCGACCTGGTCGTGATTCAGGTCTACATCACGAACGCCTACCGCGCCTACCGCCTCGCCGATCATTATCGCGCGCGCGGATCGTTTGTCGCGCTCGGCGGCCTGCACGTCACGTCGCTGCCCGACGAGGCCGCCGCCCACGCCGACGCGATCGTCCTCGGACCCGGCGAGCAAACGTTCCCGCAGTTCCTCGCCGATTTCCGCGCCGGCCGCGCCGCGAGGATGTATCAGTCGACGTCGGGCCGGACGCTGGATCGCATCCCGCCGGTGCGGCGCGACCTGATCCGGCGGCGAAGCTATCTCGTCCCCAACTCCATCGTCGTCACGCGCGGCTGTCCGCAGCATTGCGACTTCTGCTACAAGGACGGCTTCTTCAGCGGCGGTCGATCCTTCTACACGCAGCGAGTCGACGCGGCGCTGGCGGAGATCGCGCGGCTGCCGGGGCGTCATCTGTATTTCCTCGACGACCATCTGCTCGGCGATGGGCGCTTCGCCACGGCGCTGTTCGACGGCATGCGCGGGATGAACCGTCTGTTCCAGGGCGCGGCGACGGTCGATTCGATTCTCCGCGGCGATCTCATCGAGCGGGCCGCCGATGCCGGACTGCGCAGTCTGTTCGTCGGCTTCGAGACGCTGACCTCCGGGAATCTCGCGCGCAGCAACAAGCTTCAGAATCTCGGCCGCGACTACAAGGCGGTCACCGACCGTCTGCACGGTCTCGGCATCATGATCAACGGCAGCTTCGTCTTCGGGATGGATGACGACGAGGAGGATGTGTTCCGGCGAACCGTGGACTGGGCGATCGATCACGGCGTGACCACGGCGACCTTCCACATCCAGACGCCGTATCCGGGCACCCGGCTGTTCGCTCGTATGGAACAGGAACGGCGCATCGTCACGCGCGACTGGGATCTCTACGACACGCGCCACGTCGTCTACCGGCCGGCGCGGCTGAATCCCGGCGCGCTCAAGGAGGGCTATGACTGGGCGTACCGCGAGTTCTATCGATGGTCGTCGATCGGAAACGCGTCGCTCTCGCACGGATCGCTCAAACATCAGGCCAAGCATTTCTTTTATGCCGCGGGCTGGAAGAAGTTCGAGCCGCTGTGGGATCTGGCGATTCGCGCCAGGCAGCTTCGCCACATGACGCCGCTGCTCGAGGCGGTGCTGTCAAAGCTGACGCGCGCCGACGCGCTCCCGCTTTACAATCGCGACAACGCCGTCACGCATCACGGCTGCGAGGCGCGATCATGACCACTGTGTCGAGTCACGAGCTTCTGACCCGGATCAACCAGCAGCGCGCGCAGGTCGATGCCTTTCTCGCCGCCGCCGTCCCGCGAAAACGCCGGCTGCTCAACGCGACGATCGTCGGCGGCAGCCTTGCGACGGCGCTCACGGCGGCGCCGGCGGTCGGCGGTCCGTCGTTCACGGCGTGGCTCACCGGCGCGCTCGGCCTGACGTCGCCTTCCTGGCGGCTGCTGTGCGGCGGTGCGGCCGTCTGCTCGCTGATGGCGACCGTCGCGACGCAGCTCCTCAAGTCCGACAACGTCGAACAGAACGTCATCCGCGCCCAGGGCGCGCGCGCCAAGCTGGACGTGCTCGAGATTGGTCTGTCCATCGGTCAACTCGACGAGAAGCAGGCGTTGACCGAGTACTTGAAGTGCGTCGAGGACACCGCGTTCCTGATTGGTTAGATCCCGCCCCAGACCTCGGTTGCGACGTCGACGATCAGCTGCAGCTTCGCTTTCTCCTGGTCCACGGTCAGCGCGTTGCCCTCGGCATTGCTGGCGAAGCCGCACTGCGGGCTGAGCGCGAGCTGCTCGATGGGGACGAACTTCGAGGCCTCCTCGATGCGCCGCTTGACGTCGCTCTTGTTTTCGAGCGCGCCTTTCTTGGTCGTCACCAGACCGAGGACCACCATCTTGCCTTTCGGGACGAAGCGCAGCGGGCTGAAGTCGCCGGCGCGCGAGCTGTCGTACTCGAGGAAGTAGCCGTCGATGTCGAACTCGTTGAACAGGGTTTCGGCGACCGGCTCGTAGCCGCCGTCGGCAATCCAGTGGCTGCGCGCGTTGCCGCGGCAGAGGTGCATGCAGACAGTCATGTCCGCGTGGCGCGCGGCGGTCGCCGCGTTGACGAGCCTGGCGTAGGTGTGCGGCAGCGCGTCCGGGTCCTCGCCGAGGCTGCGGGCGAAGTCGCGCAGGTTCGGATCGCAGAGAAACGCCATGTTCACCTCGTCGACCTGCAGATAGCGGCAGCCGGCATCGACGAGATCGCGAATCTCCTCGCTGTAGACGCGCGCGAGGTCGGCGTAGAACTCGTCGATGTCCGGGTAGGCGTCGGTGTCGATCGCCTTGCGGCCGCCGCGGAAGTGGAGCACGCTCGGCGACGGGATGGTGATCTTCGGCGTCGCCTTCGTGGTCTTCTTCAGGAACTTGAAGTCGTCGACGAAGATCGGATGCGGGCGCGACAGCTTGCCGGTGATCTTCACGCCGGGCGGCGTGTATTCCATCTCGCCCTGGTCGGAGTGGAACTTGATCGGAATCCCCGGCGTCTGCACGACGTTCGCGAAGTCGCAGACGAAGTCCATGTGCCACAGCCCGCGGCGGAACTCGCCGTCGGTCACTGATTTCATCCCGAGGCTTTCCTGCATGGCCACGACTTCGCGGATCGCGTCATCTTCCATCTGACGCAGCGCCGCCGCCGACAACTCGCCGCGCTTGCGTTGGCGGCGCGCGTCGAGCAGATGCGCCGGACGCAGCAGGCTTCCAACTTGATCGGCACGGAACGGAGGGGTAGGGGTAGGCATGGCGAGACTATAGCAATTGCGGATTG
>DAIUKO010000276.1:0-10736 GCA_036848175.1 Vicinamibacterales bacterium
TGACCAAGAGCAAGTTCGACAACATCTACGGCTGCCGCCACTCGCTGCCGGACGGTCTGGCGCGCGCGACCGACGTCATGCTCGGCGGCAAGGTCGCGGTGGTGTTCGGCTACGGCGAAGTCGGCAAGGGCTGCGCCCAGGCGCTGCGCGGCCAGGGCTGCCGCGTGATCGTCACTGAGATCGATCCGATCTGCGCGCTGCAGGCGGCGATGGAGGGCTATCAGGTCGCGACGATCGAGGACGTGGTCGAGACCGCCGACATCTTCATCACCGCGACGGGCAATCACAACATCATCACCGTCGACCACATGAAGCGGATGAAGGACAAGGCGATCGTCGGCAACATCGGCCACTTCGACAACGAGATCGACATGGCCGGCCTGAAGAAGTTCCCGGGGATCGAGCGGATCAACATCAAGCCGCAGTACGACGAGTTCCGCTTCCCCGACGGCCACAGCGTGATGGTGCTCGCCGAAGGGCGGCTCCTCAATCTCGGCTGCGCGACCGGCCATCCGAGCTTCGTGATGTCGGCGTCATTCACCAATCAAGTCATCGCGCAGCTCGAGCTGAACGCGAACACCGGCAAGTACGAGAAGCGGGTCTACATGCTGCCGAAGCACCTCGACGAGCAGGTCGCGCGGCTGCACCTCGATCATCTCGGTGTGAAGCTGACGAAGCTCACCAACGAGCAGGCGGACTACATCGGCGTGCCGGTTGGCGGACCCTACAAGCCGGAACACTATCGGTACTAGGTCCGGCGAAAGCCGAACGCCACGGCCGGTCCGGCTGAAGCCGGACAACGTACGACTCTGCGTGCGCCGGAGTATCATCCGCGCATGAAGATTCAGCGCCACCTCATCGTCGCGGTGCTCGTCGCATTGTCGGGCGCCGCGACGCTCGTTCGCGCTCAGCAAGGCACGCTCACCGCCCAGCAGCGCCAGCAGCGCACCGACACCGAACAAGAGCTGCTGTCGCTGGCGATCGTCGAGCGCAAGGTGATGATGCCGATGCCGGACGGCGTACGTCTCGCCACCGACATCTATCGTCCGAGGACCTCCGGTCCGGCGAGCCGGGTGCCGATCGTCTTCGTTCGCACGCCGTACAACTTCAACTTCTGGGACGTTCACAACGGCGTGCCTGCCGACATGACCGCCGCCCTCACCGCCGTCAAGCGCGGCTACGCGTACGTCGTTCAGAACGAGCGCGGGCATTTTTTCTCTGAGGGCAACTACGACATCCTCGGCGCGCCGAGAAGCGACGGCTACAACGCGATCGACTGGCTGACGAAGCAGCCGTGGTCGAACGGCAAGCTCGGCACGACCGGGTGTTCGTCGACCGCTGAATACCAGATGGCGATCGCCGCGCTCGGCCATCCGGGCTACGCGGCGATGAACACGCAGGGATTTGGCGCGGGCGTGGGACGCGTCGGCCCGTACTACGAGCAGGGCAACTGGTATCGCGGCGGCGCCGTGCAGATGCTGTTCATCACCTGGATCTACGGCGAACAGAACCAGGTGCGGCCGATGTTTCCACCCAACACCTCCCGCGAGGATCTGATCCGCGCCTCCAAGTCGTTCGATCTCGGGCAGCATCTCCCGCCGGTCGACTGGTCGAAGGCGCTGTGGCATCTGCCGGTGCAGGACATCCTCAGGGAAGTGGACGCGCCGCACGGCATTTTCGCCGACGCGATGCCGGTCGAAACCGGCGGCCGGATGATTCAGCGCGCGCCGAACGACGCCGCGTGGTACCGCGGCGGCCTCGTCCACGACGACATGAAGATCAACGTGCCAGGCTTGTGGTTCATGTCGTGGTACGACGTCTCGGTCGGACCGAACCTCGCGCTCTACAACCACGTGCGGAAGACCGCGTCGCCGGAAGTCACCGACCAGCAGTGGGCGATCATCGCGCCGGTCGCGCACTGCGCCTACACGCGTGCGACCGCCGACACGATCGTCGGCGAGCGCAGCATGGGCGACGCACGGCTCGACTACAACGAGATCGTCTACAGCTTCTTCGATCGCTTCCTCAAAGGCGAGAACAACGCGCGGCTCACGTCGCTGCCGAAAGTGACGTACTTCACGATGGGCATCAACAAATGGCAGACGGCCGAGACGTGGCCGCCGGCCGGCGCGCAGCCGCTCACCTTCTACCTCACCTCCGGCGGCAGGGCGAACTCGCTGAGCGGCGACGGCACCTTGGCCGCGGCGGCGCCCGATAGCGACAAGCCCGATTCGTTCACGTACGACCCGATGAATCCCGTGCTGTCGTACGGCGGCAACGTCTGCTGCACCGGCAACGCGGTCTCAGCGGGCGCGTTCGATCAACGCCGCATGGAAGCGCGCGATGACATCCTCGTCTACACGACGGAGCCGTTCAAGGAAGGCACCGAAGTCAGCGGACCGATCACACCGACGCTCTACGTGTCGTCCGACGTCAAGGACACCGACTTCACCGTCAAGGTCCTCGACGTCTATCCCGACGGCCGCGCCTACAACCTCGACGAATCGATTCAGCGGATGCGCTATCGCGACGGCTATGACAAGCCGCTCGCGTGGATGGAATCAGGCAAGGTGTACAAGGTCACGCTGCAGCCGCTGACGACGAGCAACTACTTCGAGGCTGGCCATCGATTGCGAATCGAAGTCTCGAGCAGCAACTTTCCGCGCTTCGATCGCAACCTCAACACCGGCGGCAACAACTACGACGAAACCAGGGGCGCCGTCGCACACAACGTCGTGCATCACTCGAAGCAGTACCCGTCGCAGCTCACGATCACGGTCGTGAAGCGATCGCAGTCGACGGCGGCGCAACGCTGAGGGTAGAGCGGGCGGCGCCACCCTGGTTCTGTCGTAGGGGCGGCCCGCGCGGGACCGCTCGCGGCACCGTCTAAAGACCGTCCCTACAACTGTCATTCGTATCGCAGCGCCTGCGTCGCTTCGATCTCCGTCGCCCGGCGCGCGGGCACGTAGCACGCGGCGAGACCGATCAGGCAGAAGACGAGCGCCGATCCGCCGAATGCGAGCGGATCGGCTGGCCCGACGCCGAACAGCAGCGACCCGAGCAGCCGGCTGGCTCCGGCCGCCAGCACCAATCCGATCGCGACGCCGATCAGCGCCAGCGCCATTCCCTGCCGCAGCACCATCCCAACCACGTCGCGTGGCTGCGCGCCGAGCGCCATGCGGATGCCGATCTCGCGCGTGCGGCTCGTCACCATGTACGCGGTGACGCCGTAGATGCCAATCGCCGCGAGCAGCAGGCCGACGATCCCGAGGCTCGCCGACACCGACGCCGCCACGCGCTGCGGGATGAGGCCGAGCGCGGCGTAGTCGTCGAACGTCTGCGCGGTGACGATTGGCAGGTTCGGATTCATCGACGCGAGCAGTTTCCGAAGGTCGGCCGCGAGCCGCTGTCCGTGCGTGGACCGCGCCACGATCGTCGTTCGTGGCATGTACTGCTGTTGAATCGGTACATAGACGAACGGACGCGGCTCCTCGCCGAGAGTCCGATACTTCGAATCGCGCGCGACCCCGACGACTGTCATCGTGAGCATCCGATCGTCGGAGGGCGGACCTTGCCTGGTGTCCTGCTGCAGCAGTGTCCTGCCTACGACATCGTGAGTACCCCACCATCGGCGCGCCGCGGTCTCGTTCACGATGATCACAAACGGCGCGCCGTCGCGATCCCGATCGGTGAAATCCCGTCCGGCAGTCAGGGTCATCTTCATCGCCGCGAAATATCCCGGCGTGACGACGTTCCAGTCGGCATCGAAGTAGCGGCGGCCCTGCGGCGGCCGGACGCCCGGCACCGAAAGTCCGCCGAGGCTTAGACCTCCGGCGCCGAGCGGCACCATCGCGGACAGCGCCGCAGCCTGCACACCCGGCACCTCGCGGACGCGCTCGATCAGCTCGCTCGCGAACACGCGGCCGGTCTCGTTCGTGTAGCCGCCGAGCGACAAGTCGAGCGCCGCGAGCTCGATGCCGCGCGGATCGAATCCCGGATCGATGTCGGCGGCGCGCTGCAGCGCACGCACGAACAGCCCGGCCGCCACGACGAGCACGATGCTGAACGCCACCTGGCCGACGACGAACGCGTTGCGCAGCCGCAGCCGCTCGGGACCGCCCTGCGCGTCGGACTTGAGGCCGGACAGGACCTCCCACTTCGATCCGTGAAGCGCCGGCGCGAGGCCCGACAGCACGGCAGCGACGAGCGAGAGGCCGACGGTGAACGCGATCGCCCGCGCGTCGAGCGGCAGCGACACGTCGACCGGGACTGGCAGCGTCGGCAGCATCGATGCCAGCAGCGTCGTCATCACGCGCGCGAGCGCGAGGCCGGCGGCGGCGCCGATCAGGAACAACAGCGTCGCCTCGACGAGCATCTGCCGCACCAGTCGAGATCGGCCCGCGCCGATCGCCAGACGCACCGCGATCTCACGGCGGCGCGCGGTCGCGCGAGCGAGCAGCACGCCGGCGACATTCGCACACGCGATCGCGAGCACGAGTCCGACGATTCCCATCAGCACCGAGAGGAACGCGGCTACCGGCGCGCCGTTGCCCGGAATCGGCGAGGACGAGACGACGCGCACGCCCTTGCCGCGATTCTCGCGCGGGTACGCCTGCTCGAGCGCGCGGCCAATGTTCGCCAGCTCCGCCTGCGCTTGCCGGACGGTGACGCCCGGTTTCAGCCGAGCGCCCATCAGCAGCCAGACGCCCTCGCGGCTCGTGAGCAGAGCGCTCGAGCGCCGCGTCAGCTCGCCGACCATCGTCACCGGCGCCCACAGGTCAGTGCCGAGAATGGTGGTTCCGTGAAATCCTTCCGGCGCAACGCCGATGACGCTGAAAGGCCGTCCGTTCAGCGCCAGCGTCTGGCCGACGATCCCGGCGTCGCCGTTGAAGCGGCGCCGCCAGAACTGGTGACTGAGAACGACGAGCGGCGCACCGCCGGGCGCGGTGCTGTCCTCGCGCGAGAAGACGCGGCCAACTGCGGGCTGCGTGCCGAGTACTGCGAAGTAGTTGGTCGTGACCAGCTCGCCGTAGATCCGTTCGGCGCCGTCGCGTCCGCCAAGGCTCATCGGCTCGGAGCCGAACCGAACGGCATAGATGTCGGTGAACACGGTATTCCGCGATCGGATGTCGAGGTAATTCGGATACGAGCTGTTGTCGAACCCTTCACCGTTCTGCGAGCGCCCGACGTCGACGAGGCGATCGGGATCGACAACGCCGGCCGGCGGTTTGAACAGCAGCGCGTTGGCGATGGTGAAGATCGTGGTGTTCGCGCCAATGCCGATGGCGAGCGACACGGTCGCCGTCAGCGCGAACAGCGGGTTTCGCCGCAGCAGGCGCACCGCGTATCGGACGTCCTGCCAGAGGCCGCCGAGCATATAGTCCACAACGTCTCAGAGCGGAAAAGGTTAACAGCTGTTAACGAGCGGCTCGCGCCGAGCGTTCTGGTAGCGACGAGAGGCGGACACGCTCGGAGGATTCAATGAGCAGCGACTGGGTATTCTTTCCCTCCTTCTTCGGAACGGTGAGCTTCGTCATCTGGGTCGTCGTCAACGGCTGGCTGCGCCGGCAGCGTATCCGGCTGATTATCGAGTTCAACAACCGCGTACTCGAACGCCTCGGATCGATGCGGGAGTTCAGCGACTTCCTTCACAGCGACGGCGGTGAACGCCTCATGCGAGTGCTCACGTCGGAACGCGGCTCGACGGGAGCGCGCGAACGGATTCTTGCAGCCGTCCAGTCGGGCGTCGTGTTCAGCGCGGTGGGACTCGGCTTGCTCTTCGTCGCCGGGCGAGTGACGGGCGACGGCCACGAAGTCCTGGCCGTCGTCAGCGCCGTCGTCCTGTCGCTCGGCATCGGGCTGATGCTGTCATCGGCGGCGGCGTTCTGGGTCGCCAAGACCCTGAACATGTTCGAGGCGCAGGGTTGACGGATGAATCATCCTTTGAGTCGTTCTATCACCAGACTGCGCCGCGGCTTCGCGCGTACGTCGTCCGCGTCATCGGCCACGCGGCGCCGGCCGAGGACATCGTTCAGGACGCCTACCTCCGACTGCTGCGCGCGCCGCCGCCGATTCACGATCCCGACGAGCTGCGCGCGTACCTGTTTCGGATCGCGAGCAACCTCATTCACGACCACTGGCGCCGGCAGCGCCGCGAGCGCGAGGTGTCGGATCACACGACGGCCGCGCCGAACATGGCGAATCCGGATCCGGCGTTGAAGGTTGATATGGCGCGCGTGTTCGCACAATTGAAGCCGCAGCAGCGTCAGCTGATGTGGCTTGCCTACGTCGAGGGCGCGGAGCATTCCGAAATTGCGGCGGCGCTCGGCCTTCGCCAGGGGAGCGTTCGAGTACTGCTCCACCGCGCGCGCCACAAGCTCGCGAGCCTGCTGCGTCAGCGTGAAACAACCAGCGCCGGAGAACCGCGATGAGCGACGAGCGAGACGACGAACTCGTGACGCAGTGGATGCGCGAGCTCGCGGCGCTGCCCATCGAAGCGCCGCCGCTTCCCGACGCCGCCTACATCTGGTGGAAGGCGCAGCTCCTCAAGCAGTGGGACACGCAGCGAACTGTCCTCGCTCCGCTCGAATGGGGCGAACGCGTTCAGGCGGCGGCCGGCCTGGCGGGCGCTGCGGTGCTGCTCATCCTGTCGTCGTCACCGCTGGCCGGCGTCGCCACGGGTGTGCTTCTGCTGACCGCAGCACTCGCCGCCGCATGGTGGCGCGAATCGCTCGGCTAACGCCGGCGGCGGTCCGCTGCGAATAACCTCACATCGCCCATCGCCACCAGCCGACGATGGCGAGGAAGGCGCCGAGAATCGCGAGGACCGTCCAGAGCATCTGCGACTGACGGTCGTTCGATACCGTGTTCGCCATCGCTCCTCCTACTCGATCTTCTTCCCGTTGGACGTACTACCGCTCGTCAGCTGCTGTTGCTGCAGCGCGGCAGCGCCGAGCAGGCCGCCCATGCCCATCGATTCCACGGCACTGCTCGGCACCAGCATCAGCGCGCCCTTCTCCTTCAGCCCTTCGTAAAGCATGTTCATCGCCCGGAGATGCAGCGCCGTCGGGTTGTCGCGATACGACCGTGCGGCCGTCTCGAACGAGTGCGCGATTTCCATTTCCGCCTGGCCGAGGATGATGCGCGCCTGCTTCTCGCGCGCCGCCTGCGCTTCGCGCGACATCGCATCCTGCAGCGCTTCGGGAATGACGACGTCGCGCATCTCGACGGAGCTCACGGTGACGCCCCACGGATTCGAGCGCTGATCGATGAGCTGCTGGAGCTCCTGCTCGATCTTCTCGCGCCCGCGGAGAAGATCGGTCAGATCCGTGCGGCCGATGATGTCGCGCAGCGCCGTCTGCGCCGCCCAGCTCACGGCCTGCGAGTAGTCCTGCACCTCGAGCGCGGCCTTCTGCGCGTCATGCACCATCCAGAAGAGGACCGCGTCGACGTTGACCGGCACCGTGTCGGAGGTCAGCGTCTGTTCAGCGGCGAAGCTGGTGGTGATCGTCCGCTGATCGATCCACGCGGTGACGGTATCGACCAACGGGACGATCCAGAACAAGCCCGGTCCCTCCAAGCTGATGAAGCGTCCCAGGCGCAGCACGATGGCGCGTTCCCACTGCTGCGCGATCTTCGGCGACTGCATCAGGATGACGCCCACGACCGTCATCGCGACGATCGGCACGGGGTTGTTCGTGATGACCGTTGCCCACAAACCAGCAGCGATCGATCCGAACAGGATCAGCAACGCCACCACGTTGGTGCGCGGGCTGCGGCCCGCGTCGGACTCCGATCCACGACGAACAAGGAGATGAACGGGCACCATTGGACTCCTTTCCTCCAGGCAGCCCTGAAGGGCTGCGCTACCGAGATGGCAGCCTGAAGGGCTGCGCTACCGAGCCGGCCGATGCGAATCCACTTCTGCGATCACCTCTTCGAGCGTGAAGCCGGCCGCGTCAGCGTCTGCGAGCATCCGCGTGACGAAGGCCTTCAGCCGACGCTGATGTTCGGCGGGCGGCCGCGCGTGCGCCGGCGTCGCGCTGATGAACGACCCGACGCCGCGCCGCGTTTCGAGCACGCCGTCGCGCTCGAGGTGCGCATACACCCGAGCGACGGTATTCGCGTTCACGCGCAGCTCGACGGCGAGCTGACGGACCGTCGGCAGCTGATCGCCGACCTGCAGCCGGCCGGCGGCAATCGCCGCCCGCAGGCCGCGCTCGATTTGCGCGTGGATGGGCGTCGAATCGCGCGAATCGATGGAGACGACGGTCATTGAATTATTATACTAGTTCATTAGTACAATTGTTCCCGAAAAAAGGCTGAGGCGGAAACCACCTCAGCCCACGAACTTTTCCTACTTACTGATCATCTTCAGCGAGTCGGCCGTGATCATCATGCTGCCGCCGTGATCCATCACGTCGCCGGTGATCTCCACGGTGTGGGCGATGTGCGGAATGAGCTTGGCGTTCTTGTCGGCGGCCAGCCCACCGGCGATTTCGTAGACCTTGCCGTCGGAGGTGAGCAGCGCCAGCGGGCGGCCTGCCTTCGCGCAACCAATGGCGCAATCCTTGGTGTCGCCCTTGGGCATCTTGTGATCGTTGCCGGTGTTGCTCTTGTCCATCTTGTAGCAGGCCTGATCGATGACCTGGCCCGTGACGGTTTCGGTCTTCGCGAACGCCGGCGCGCCGAGTGCCATGATGAAAGCCAGCGCCGCCAGCACGGCGAGAGTCTTACGCATTAGAAGCTCCCTTCGTCAAAAAAAGAACCTCAGAACCACCCGCTTATACCATACTCGCTGCTGTTATGACCAAATCCTTCTTCGCAGGCTGTGTGATCGCGGCAGCCGCCGCGTCGCTCGCACAATCATCGCCGAGCGCGCAGCCGAAACCGGCGCCGACCGTCGATCAGATTCTCTCGCTGAAGCGCGCCGGCGCTCCGGAGATCTCGCCCGATGGCCGCTGGGTCGCCTACACGATCCGCGAGACCAACTGGGAGGACAACGCCTACGAGACGGAAATCTGGCTGGCCGACGCGCGCAGCGGCGCGACGCGGCAGCTCACCAACGCCAGGAAGTCGAGCCAGTCGCCGGCATGGTCGCCCGACGGATCGAAGCTCGCGTTCGCGTCCGATCGCACCGACAAGCGGCAGATCTATCTGATCAACCCTCAGGCCGGCGAGGCCGACGCGATCACGACGCTCGAAGACGGGATGAACAGCTTCGCCTGGTCGCCCGACGGCCGGACCATCGCCTACACCGCCACCGAACCAAAGACGACGGCGATCAAGGATCGCGAGAAGAAGTACGGCGAGTTCGAGATCGTCGACCACGATCACCGGATGACGCACCTGTTCGTGGTGGACGTCGCCACCAAGACGACCCGGCCGCTCACATCGGGCGCGTTCACCGTCGGCAGCTTCGCGTGGTCGCCCGACGGGAAGAGCATCGCGTTCGATCACCGCATCAACGCCGATCCAGCCAACGGCGGCTCCGCCGACATCTCGATCGTGTCGGTGGCGGACGGCGCGATCAGAAAACTCGTCACCCAGAGCGGTCCCGACAGCAATCCCGTCTGGTCGCCGGACGGATCGCGCATCGCGTTCACGACGGCGATGGCGAACCCGGATTACTTCTATTCCAACTCGCTCATCGCCACCATCCCGGCGAGCGGCGGCGCGCCGACGGTCCTCAGCTCGGCGTTCGACGAGGATCCGAACCTCGTCGCGTGGAAACCGAACGGCCTCTATTTCGCGGCGTCGCAGCACACGTGGTCGTACCTGCATCGGCTCGATCCCGAGACGAAGACGACGATGCGTCTCGCACCTTCGGACGCGATCGTGATGTCCTCGTTCTCGCTTTCGCGTGACGGATCGACAGTCGCCTTTCTCGGATCGGATCCGAAATCGATCGCCGAAGTCTTCGTCGCGCCGACTTCCCCACTCACCTCGCCGCGCAAGCTCACCGATACCAACGCGCAGACCACGACCTGGGCGACGAGCACGCTCGAAGTGGTGTCGTGGAAGAGTCAGGACGGCGCGACGATCGAAGGCGTCCTGCACAAGCCGTCCGACTTCACGCCGTCGCGCAAGTACCCGCTGCTCGTCGTCATCCACGGCGGACCGACCGGCGTGTCGCGGCCGATCCCGTTCACGAGCACGATCTACCCGGTCGACGTGTGGGTGCCGCGCGGCGTCCTCGTCCTCGAGCCGAACTACCGCGGCAGCGCCGGCTACGGAGAGAAGTTCCGGTCGCTGAACGTCCGCAACCTCGGCGTCGGCGACGCGTGGGACGTCATCTCGGGCATCGACTCGCTCGTGGCCAAAGGGATGGTCGATCCCGCGAAGGTCGGCGCGATGGGCTGGAGCCAGGGCGGCTACATCTCGGCGTTTCTCGCGACCCACGATGCGGCGCACTTCAAGGCGATCTCGGTCGGCGCCGGCATCTCGGACTGGATGACCTACTACGTCAACACCGACATCCACCCGTTCACGCGGCAGTATCTGAAGGCGACGCCGTGGGACGACCCGGACATCTACGCGAAGACCTCGCCGATCACCTATATCAAGCAGGCGAAGACGCCGACGCTCATCCAGCACGGCGCGGCGGATCAGCGAGTGCCGCTGCCGAACGCGTTCGAGTTGTACCAAGGCATGCAGGATCAGAAGGTGCCGGTGAAGCTGATCGTCTATCAGGGCTTCGGCGGCATCGGCCACGGTCCGTCGAAGCCGAAGAGCCA
>DAIUKO010000277.1:0-1316 GCA_036848175.1 Vicinamibacterales bacterium
CGAAGCCGCCGACATCCAGGGCGCTCTGAACGATCGCGACGTCGATGGTGAGTTCAAAAACGCCGCGAAGGATGCCGAGCGTCACGCGATCGGATGTGATGCGTCCGGAGTCGCATGGCGAGCAGCGGCAGCGGCACGCTGGTCGGCTTCCCGTCGACGCTGGTCACGATGTCCTGTACACGCACGCCGGCCGCGTCGGCCGGTCCACCGTCGACCATGTCGACGACGACGACGCCCAGTCGGATTCGAAGGGCCGACAACGGCCGCATGCTGTCGTCGATCTTCACGGTCAGGATCAGGAGCTTTTCGATCGGCTTGATGTCGAGATGCCGCGTCGCGACCACTCGGCCGGACCGGATTGTGCGGTCGCCGTTGGCGCCGTCGCGCAGACGGCCATGGCGATGGTCAGAGAACGGACGGTCATGGCACTAATCGCGAAACTTCTGGAACATCTTCTGTGCAGCTTTGTCCATGTCCTCCGCTTGCTTCTGCGGGTTGCTCGACATCGTCTGCTCCGCCGTGCCGCGCCAGATCGCCTGCTTCGTCCTCGCGTCGAACAGGTCGACCACCAGCGTCCCTTCCTGGTAGCTGGTGACTGACGTCGTAGCCGATCCGAAGCCGCCTCCCCATCGCCAGCCGCCGCCGAATCCGTCGTAGAACGTGTTCAACGTTTGCTCGGTCTGCGTCGCCAGGTGCGCGGCTATAGCCAGATCGCCGCCGTCGGCGACGAGCTGATATCCCTTTGCCGTCAGCTGCGTGTTGATATCGTCGATGATCCGCTGCTTCAGAATCGGATCGGCCACGTTGGGCTGCTTGAGCCACGCGAACGTCTTGTAAATCCCAAGGTTCGTGCCGGGCGCCGCCTCCGTTGTAATCTTCTGCGCGCGTGCGTTCGAGGCGACCAGTGTTGCCAGGGTGAGCGTGAGCGCGATTCGTGCGATCCGCATATCGATTCCTCTCCTGCCTCGGGTTGAACGCAACGACGATGCCGCGCGCAAGGGCCTCAGGTTGGCCAGTCGACGAACCCCTGTGTTCACCAACAGGCAGAGTCGCGCGCCACATGTACATCACGTGACCAAGTGGCCAATGTGATGCTCTCCGCAGTCCTGCCGCAATGATTGATGAGCGCGTGGGCGATCTGTTCGGCGGCGAGCACCAGTCCACCCGCCGTGTGCAGGATGAGATCGATCGGCTGATCCGGCGGCGTCAGCCGGATCGCGCGCAGCACCGCCTCGGAGTCTTCGATGTCGATGAACTTCGAAACCGGAACGCCGAGCAGGCTGACGGTTTCCTCGCGGTGGATCATCGCGATGACG
>DAIUKO010000277.1:1416-10702 GCA_036848175.1 Vicinamibacterales bacterium
AAAACGTTCGCGCCGACACACGCGGTGCGCGTGCGCGCACGATGTGCGCGCGCGCTTGCACGCACATCCGGCCACCGTGAGACGTGAGATTCGGTGATCGCGAGATCAGCAGATGGTCGGGGTGGGCTGCCGCGGTCTACGGGAGCGATTCGGGCCCGCCGGCGCCTCGGCCCGGCACGAGCTGCGCCTCGGCCCGGGAAATCCCCAGCCGCTTCATCTTGTTGATGAGCGTCGTGCGATGCAGCCCGAGCTTCGCCGCCGCGCCCCGCTGTCCGCCGATGACCCACCCGACCGAGTCGAGCGCGCTAAGAATCAGCATCCGCTCGGAGTCCCGCAAGGTTGTCGGCGGCGCGGCGAGCACACCGGGCGCGCCGGCGCGCGGAAGCGGGTCGGCCAGCACGCCGTCGTTCGCCATGATCACCGCCCGCTCGATCAGATTCTCCAGCTCGCGGATATTTCCGGGCCAGTCGTATGACACGAACGCGGACATGGTCGCCGGCGGAACGTGCTGAATGCGCTTGCCGATCCGCCTGGAGAATCGCTCGACACAGTGGGTCACGAGGGCAGGGATGTCGTCGCGGCGGTCGCGCAGCGGCGGCAGCTCGATCGGAAACACGTTCAGCCGGTAATAGAGATCGACGCGGAACTCTGTTCGCTTCACCATCTCCGCGAGATTGCGGTTGGTGGCGGCGACGAGCCTCACGTCGACACGTCGGGTGTGCGTGCCGCCGACGCGCTCGAACTCCTGCTCCTGGAGCACGCGCAACAGCTTTGGCTGGAGGACCGGCGGAAGGTCGCCGACTTCATCGAGGAACAGCGTGCCGCCGTGGGCGAGTTCGAAGCGGCCAATCTTCTGCGCGATCGCCCCGGTGAACGCGCCTTTTTCGTGGCCGAACAGCTCGCTCTCGAGCAGATCGAGCGGAATCGCCGCGCAATTGAGCTTCACGAACGCGCATCCGCAGCGCGCGCTGAGGGTGTGAATGGCGCGCGCGATCAGCTCCTTGCCGGTGCCGGTTTCACCCTGGACGAGCACCGTGGCGTCGGTCGGCGCCACACGTTCGACCTGCTCGAGTACCACCTCGAGGGCCGGGCTGCGGCCGATGATCTGTTCGAACCGGCGCTCGTCCGATTGCCGATCGCGCCCCCCGCGGTTTTCGAGCGCATCCACCAGGACCTCCATCGGCCGCCCGCGTCTGCTGTCCGGATCAACGCCCCAAGGCCGCTTGCACGCTGTCCAGCAGCACTTCGTCGTCGAACGGTTTCTCGAGGAACTCGACGGCCCCCGCGCGCATCGCCTGCATGCGCATGCGTGCGTCGCCGTGGGCGGTGATGAAGATCGTCGGAATTCGAATCTGCTCGGCGTTCAGCCGTGCCTGGAGGTCGAGTCCCGACATCCCGGGCATGCGGATGTCTGCAATCAGACAGGCGGCGTGCCCGTGGTCGTGCGAGCTCAGGAATTCCTCCGCCGACGCAAACGCGCGCACCCTGAGCTCGGACGCTTTCAGCAAACCCTGCAGCGCACCGCGCATCAGGTCGTCGTCGTCGACAACCGCGACGAATGAGGGATTCCGGGTGTCAGTCATTGGCTACAACAATCTACGCGCGTGGCGGCGGCGCGCAATCATCCATTGGTATGACGGGGGCAGGCCGACGGTTGCCGGGCTCGCCGCCTGTCATCGCCAGGATGCGAGGCAAGGAGCGAGCCAGCGCGCAGGAACGCTTTCGGCGTTCCTGACATCGGCACGTGGTGCGTGTGCGCACTGAGCACTCAGTCTGTCGAACGACGCGCAGGCTGCCCGACGGGCGTGGCGCGGAGAGGCCAATTTCAGCCGCGCCGACGGATCGTTCGTTGCACTCAGGCGGAATCGGATTCGGAGTCGCAATGATGTTCAGGAAAAACGTTGCCGACCTGCTGGTCATGCTGAAGGCCGTACTCAACGGAGGCGGCGACGAAATCGAGGATCTCGCCAGGACCAATCTCTTTCGATAGCACCGTGAGAGATGTGGCGCATTGTGCTGTTGCTCGTCGCGACCCCCGCGTTCGCCCAGACCGCGCCGCCGATACCGAATCGGCCGTGGACTGCGGGCGGAAACGCGCGCCAGGTGCTCGGGGAACCCTGGCGCGGCGCGGCGTTCGTCATTGACCCGGCGAAGACATATTCACTCGCCGAGCTGATCGATCTGGCGCAGCGCCACAATCCCGAGACGCGCGTCGCCTGGGAGCAGGCGCGCGCGCAGGCGGCGGCATTGGGTGTGGCTCGGAGCGAGCTGTATCCGACGCTCACGGCCGCGGCGCTCGCGCACGCGACCCGCTCCGACGTTCTCGTCACGGGCGAATTCGTCCGCGAGCAGATCCGCAGCGCGGCGCTCGCGTTGGACCTGACCTACATGATCTTCGACTTTGGCGGGCGCGCCGGGCGAATCGCGAGCGCGCGTGCAGACACACTCGCGGCGAACCTCGCGTTCAACGACACGCACCGCACGATTATCTTCCAGGTATCGGACGCGTATTACCGGTTGCTCAATGCATCGGGGCAGGAGGAGGGCGCGCGTGCGAGTCTCGACAACGCCCAGGCCGTGCAGCGCGCCGCCGAGGAGCGTCTGCGAAACGGCCTGGCGACGCAGCCTGACGTCCTGGAAGCGCGCAGCGCCGCCGCGCAGGCGGACTACGAGTTACAGGCCGCCGTTGGCGGCCGGGAGATCGCGCGGGGCAATCTGGCCATGGCACTCGGCGCGATGCCGACGGTCGACCTGAACGTGCAGCCGCTCATCGCGATCGTGCAGCCTGACTCGATCGGCGCGACCGTCGACGAGGCGATCGATCGCGCGTTCGCGCAACGACCGGACCTGATGCGGCAGATGGCTGAAATCCGATCGGCCGACGCGCGTACGCAGGAGGCGCGTGCGGCCTTGTATCCGACGCTGAACTTTCGCGCCCAGCCGAGCCCGCAGCGGTTGCGCGGCCTGGAGGGCGCCTATCCGTGGACAGACACGAACGGCGTCTTCGGCGGCGTCGCGCTGAGTCTGGACTGGAAGGTGTTCGATGGCGGCGCGCGAAACCGCGCGGTCACCGAGGCGCAGGCCGATGCCGCCGCGGCGCGCGCGCGCGCCGCCAGCACGCGCGTTCGGATCGCCAACGACGTGTGGACGGCGTACACGCAGTTCACGACCGCGCTTCGGCGCCGTCAGGCCGCCAGCGCGCTGCTCGATTCCGCCGGCCAGTCATACGCGGCCGCGCTCGAATCGTACAACCTCGGTCTCCGTAGTCTGCTGGATGTGACCGCCGCTCAGCGAACGCTGGCACAGGCTCGATCGGCGGACGTGCTGGCGCGTACGCAGGCGCTGTCCGCGCTGGCCGATCTCGCGTATCAAACAGGCGACGCGATCCAATCGGTGCCGCGCAGGCCATGACGATGAGCGCGCATCGAGGGCGGCTAGGACTTCTGTTGACGTGTCTCACGTCGGCCGGCTGCGAGCGGGCGCCGTCGTTCGACATTCTCGGCTCGTATTTCCCGGCATGGCTCGTGTGCCTGACGACGGCGCTGTTGCTCACCGTGCTGACGCGATTGCTGCTCCTACGGCTGAAGATCGAGCTCGCCCTGCCGATCGTGGTGTATCCAAGCCTCCTCGCCGGCCTCGCCTTTGCGCAATGGCTGCTGTTCCTGCGGTGACCGACCAACGCCACGAGGCCATGGAGATGCGCAAACACCTTGGCCGCTCGCTCACCATCGGCATTGTCGCCGCGACCGCGGTTCTCGGCGGCGCCGTGCTGTATTTCACCAATCGCTACCCGCGCACCGACGATGCCGAGATCCTTGCGAACTTCATCGGCATCGCGCCGCAAGTGGAGGGACCACTCGTGCGCCTCACGGTGGGCGACAACCAGTTCGTCAAGCGAGGCGAGCTGTTGTTCGAAATCGACCGCCGGCCCTATCAGTACGCGCTCGAGCAAGCCATCTCCGAACAGTCGACGCTGGAAGGACAAATCGAAGACGAAGGTCGCAGGATCGCGGCATTGGGCAGCGCCGTGTCAGTCGCGCAGGCCAACATCCACGGATCGAATGCCGACGTCAACCGATCGGCAGCGGCCATTGATCAGGCACGCGCCGACGTGGCGAGTGCAGAGCAGGGCGTGCAGCGGGCACAGGCCGAGTGGACCTACGCGCGGAACAACCTGAATCGGCTGGAGCCGCTGCTCTCCAAATTGTTCGTCACGGTCGATCAAGTGGATCGAGCACGCACCTCGGAGTTCGCGCAGGCCGAAGTCGTCAAGCAGGCCGAGTCACAGCTGCGGGTAGCACAGGCAGCTGTGCAGTCGGCGCAGGCGCAGTACGAACGCTCGCAGGCAGCCGTGCAACAGAGCAAAGCCGCGCACGAGCAGGCGCGGCATGCGGTCACCACGCTCGAGCCGCTCGTCAATCAGCGCGGCGCACGAGCGGCGGCGGTCAAGACCGCCCGCTACAACCTCGAGAACTGTCGCGTCTACGCGCCGTTCGATGCGCGCGTGACGAATCTCACGATCTCAGAAGGAGCCTACGCCCATGTCGGTCAGCAGATGTTCACGCTGATCGACGCGCGCACCTGGTGGGCGGTGGCAAACTTCCGCGAGGGCCAGCTCCGGCACATCGCGCCGGGGATGCGCGCCGACGTCTACGTGATGTCGCGGCCGGACGTGCGCTTCGCCGCCACGGTGGACAGCATCGGGTTCGGCGTCACCCCGAACCCCGACCTCGTCGGCAAACTGCAGCCCGGTTTTCCGGACGTGCAGCGAACGCTGAACTGGGTGCACCTGGCCACGCGGTATCCCGTTCGCGTCCGCGTGGAGAATCCGCCTCCCGACCTGTTCCGGATCGCCGAATCGGCCGTCGTCAAGATTCGCGGATGGTGACGTGACCTACCGGACCTGGCTGCTGGACCACCTCCGCGAGGAGCTCTCACCGTATCCGGGGCGGGCCGCAGAGGTCGGCCGGATGACGGCGGGCGCCACGATCATGATGCTCCTGGCCATGACGTTCCGCCTGCCGTATAGCCAGTACGGCGCACTCTACCCGCTGGTCATTCCCCGCAACACGTCCCGCGGAGTTGTCGCGGAGGTCAGGACCATCGTCTTCGCATTCGCGGCGGTAGTGCTCTACGTGCTCGTTGGTGCCACGATCTTCCTGCACGACCCCTCGCTGCGCCTGCTGTGGGTGATCGGCACATTCTTCCTGATTTTCTATCTTCTGAGCGCCATCGCCAACAACAGCGCCGCGTCACGCTTCGGCTACCTGCTCATCGTCACCCTCCCACTGTGGGATACCTTCGCGGTCGTGGAGTTCAAGGTCGAGACCACGCTGTGGGCATTCGCCACGCTGTCGCTGGCCAGCGTCATCGCCGCCGTCATCGAGCTTGCCAGCGCCGGCCTGCGGCCACGGCATCAGTTGCTGCAGCCACTCGCGGATCTCCTCGCGTCGGTTGAATCCGTGCTGAGCGGCGTTGCCGCCGGCGAGCCGCTCGACCGCCGGACGCAGGACGACATCACGCGCTACGCGATGACGGGGACATCGCGGGTTCGCAACATCCTGTTCCATTCGTCCTACTCGCCGCAGTACCGCGAGCAGATGGGCGCCGTCATTGCACTGGTCGGACGGCTCGCGGATCTCGCCGCCAATGCGGTGCAGCTCTCTCCGACGGTGTCCGACGCCGACCGGACGAAGATCGCCACGCTGCTCGCAAATGTCGGCACGATCCGATCCGCTCTGCTGAGCGGGAGCGTACCGCACGTCGTCGAACCCGTCACCGACCCCGGGGTCCCGCTGTTCGATGAGATGGAGCACACCGTGTCGCTCATCGCCGATGTCATCGCGGGCTTGGACTCGTTGAGCGCGTCTGCGCCGTTCTACGCGCCGCCGTCGACCGGCGAACCGCCGGCCCGCTTCTTCGTCGCCGACGCGTGGTCGAACTCTCGTCACATCCTGTTCGGGCTCAAAGGCTGCCTCGCGGCGACGCTCTGCTACCTCACCTACAACGCGCTGGAATGGCCGGGCATCTCGACCGCGGTGACGACCACCTTTCTGACCGCGCTGACCACCGTCGGCTCGTCGCACCAGAAACAGATGCTGCGCATCGGCGGCGCTATCGTCGGCCTCGCCGTCGGCATCGGTGCCGAGGTGTTCGTACTGCCGCAGCTCGATTCGATTGGCGGGTTCACGGTGCTGTTCGTGCTGTGCACCGTGGTGTTTGCCTGGGTGAAGACGTCGAGTGCCCGGTTGTCCTACGCCGGCACCCAGATGGCCTATGCGTTTTACATTGTCAACGTGAGCGAGTTCGCGGCTCGCACGTCGCTCACGCCTGCACGCGACCGCGTCGTTGGCATTCTGCTGGGCCTTTTCGTAATGTGGATCGTGTTCGACCAGCTGTGGGGATCTCCCGCCGCCGTGGCGATGAAGAGGGAGATGATTGCCACGCTGCGACGGTTGGCGCAGTTCGTCCGTGAACCGTTGACCGCCGACACGCGGGCAGCGGTCGATCGTATTTCCGCCTTGCGAGAGACGATCAACGCCGGATTCGACAAGGTGCGGGCGCTCGGCGATGGCGTGCTGTTGGAGTTCGGGGCGACTCGAGAGGCGGACCTGGTGTCGCGCCGCCGATTTCTCGCATGGCAAGCACCATTGCGCCTGGCGTTTTTGACTCGCGTTGTGTTGGTGAAGTACCGGCTGGGGGTTCCTGGCTTTCAGTTGCCGCCAGCCCTGGGCGCGGCGCAGGCGGAATTCGATCGCGAGCTCGGGCAGCGGTTCGACAACGTGGCCGACCGGCTGGAACATGGCACGTCGAAGCCGGACGCTCTCGAGCAGGCGCTCGCGCGTCTCGACGAGGTGAGCCGGAGCGAAGGGGCGCCGCACGCTTTCCTGCCGCTCTCGCGCCGGATCGCGAGCCTGACGGCGTCCCTCGACGGCGAAGTTCTCAGCGGGCTGGACGGCGCCTGACTGCTCGGGTCGGTGTTACTTGTCGAGGCGATACTTTCGGATCCGGTAGTACAGCTGCGTGCGCGACAGTCCGAGCCGTCGCGCGCATGCCGCCTTGTTCCACCGCTCCTCGCGCAACACCTGCGCGATCATGTCGCGCTCGATGGTGTTCAGATCGGTCGTTGGCGTGGACCCTGGGCGCGCCATAAGCTCGAGATGCTCTGAACGAATCAGGCCGTCCTCGCACAGAATCTCCGCACGCTCGAGCGCGTTGCGCAACTCCCGAACATTGCCCGGCCAGTCATGACGGAGCAGCGCCTCTTGCGCATCGCTCGTCAGGTTCGCCGGTTCTCGAGCTGACAACTTACCGATCTCCTCGAGGAACGACTCGGCCAGCGGCAGGATGTCATCGGGACGTTCGCGCAGCGGCGCGATCCGAATCTCGAACACCCGCAGCCGGTAAAAAAGATCCTCACGAAAGGTCCCACGTTCAATCGCGTCGCGCAGATCGCGATTGGTTGCCGCGACGACGCGAATGTTCGCTTTGAGCGTTCGGGTACCGCCGAGGCGCTGAAACTCCCGTTCCTGCAGCACCCGCAGGAATTTGGCCTGCGCCGATGGACTCATCTCGCTGACTTCGTCGAGAAACAAGACGCCGCCAGACGCCAGTTCGAGATGTCCCGGTTTGGCCTGCTGCGCGCCGGTGAATGCGCCGCGCTCGTAGCCGAACAGTTCGGCCTCGAGCAAGTGCTCGGGCAGCGCCGCGCAGTTCAGCGCCACGAACGGGCCTTTGCTTCGCGGCGAAGCGCGATGCACGAATCGCGCGATGACTTCTTTGCCAGTGCCTGATTCGCCGGTCACGAGCACGGTCGTATCCGTGGCCGCGACCTGTGTGGCTTTCTTCACGGCATCGCGCCACTGGGCCGAGTGGCCGACGACGCCGGCGTGGGTTTTGACGTCCGCACGCGGCGCCGGCACCTGCGGGCGTGCCGCCAGGCGCTCCATTCGGGCGCGCGGTTCGGCGGCTCGTCGTGCCGCCTCGGCGAGCTGTTCGTGCGACACGGCGAGCGCGACGTGCTCAGCAATCCGACGCGCCGTCGCGATGTCGCGCTGGCTGAACGCCCGCGGCTGCCTGGACAGGAACGTCAGCGCCATCGCCTGGTCGCGCGCCCGCGTCACGACCATGAGTAAAGATCGATAGCCGGCGGCGACGACCTGCGCGCGCTGGGTGCCGTGTTCCTCCGCCGACGGCGACATCGACAGCAGATCCTCGACGACGATCTCGCTGCCCCGCCCTTCGATCAGCTGGGCGATGTCGGCCACGTCGTCGGTCGACGCCGCCCGCTCGATCACGTGTCCGTACCCGTCGATGAATGCCAGGGTCAACGAGTCGTGCGAGAGCAGCTTGTTGGCAACGGTCGACACGCGCGAAAAGACAGTACGGATGTCGAGCACGTCCGCAATGGTGTAGAGGAGCTCTGCGAACACCTCCGCCGGCGTTGGATCCGCCGGCGGCCACACCTGCATCGCACCAGCCTCGATGGCGTCTTCCGTCGACCATTCAGCAATCATCATGAACCCTCCGTTGACAACCCATTCTCCGGTTGCCGCGGCAAGGTCACAACCTGCGATCGGAACGTGTCTTCAGTCGAATCGAGTCACTGCCGTGACTCTTTCGAGGTATCGGCGAGAGCACAGAGCAAACGTTCCCGGTGCGTGCTCAGCGTGAAGGTTGGCGAAGAGGCGTGGTGCTACGAGAGGTCGATGATGCCGCGCTTCAAGCCAATCGTGACGGCGTGGGTGCGGTCGTTGGCGCCGAGCTTCGAGAGGATGCTCTGGACGCGGCCCTTGACCGTGTCCTCGGTGACGTGCAGCTGGTCGGCGATCTGCTTGTTCCTGTGGCCGGCGGCAATCAGATGCAAGACGTCGCTCTCCGCCGGCGTGAGCGGCTCGTCCGTGGCATGCGTCGCCACTGCGACCGCGACCGCCGCCGAAACGGTTTTCTGCCCGGCATGCACGCTGCGGATGGTGTCAACGAGCTCGTCGTGAACGGCGTTCTTGAGCAGATATCCGGATGCGCCGGCCTTCAGCGCCCGCGCGATCAGCGCGTCGCCGTCGTACGAGGTCAGGACCACGACGCGGGCGCTGGGGAACTCCCGGCGGATTTCGATCATCGCCTCCAGGCCGCTCATCTCCGGCATCTGCAGATCCATGATCGTCACGTCGGGACACAGGGTCCGAAACTGCTGGATCGCCTCGCGGCCGCTCGAGCAGGTCGCCGCGACCGTAATGTCCGATTCGGCGGTGATCATCGCGGCGATGCCTTCGCGCAGCAGCGGGTG
>DAIUKO010000278.1:0-10646 GCA_036848175.1 Vicinamibacterales bacterium
TCGAGATCCTTGCGCGTCAGCGGCCGATCGAGCTTCGTGTCGTCGAACATGAAGCCAGAGACCCAGACTTCGGGTGCGCTGTTCTCCGCTTTCTGCTTGATCGCGGCCTGAATCTCCCGCACCGTCCGCAGGTTCGTGTTGACCCCATACAGCTCCTGCACGCCGCTCGGATGACAGTGCGTGTCGATGAACCCCGGCGTCACCGTCATGCGTTCGGCGTCGAGGATCTGCGTGCGGCGCGCGGCCAGGTTGCGAACATCCGCGTTCGATCCGACCGCGACGAACCGGCCGTTCTTCACCGCAAAGGCTTCCGCGCGCGGCTGCGCGGCGTCGCTCGTGAAGACATTGCCGTTGACGACGACGAGATCCGGTTCGCTGCCCGAGCTCGCCGGTGGACCTTGCGGAGTCTGCGCCAGCGCCGACTGACTCGCGCCGGGCAGCCGGCCGAGCGTGAACGCTCCCGCGAGCGCCGCGCTGAACCCGAGGAATTCGCCGCGTGTATACTTGGCCATGGTGCGCGGATTCTAACGCATGATCCTTCGCCAGTTTTATTTGAATTGTCTCGCACACGCGTCGTACTTGATCGGCGACGAACACACGCGAACGGCGGCGGTCGTCGATCCGCAGCGTGATATCGATCAGTATCTGGCCTTAGCCGGCGAGCACGGTCTGCGGATCGCGCATGTCTTCCTCACGCACTTTCACGCGGACTTCGTCGCCGGGCATCTCGAACTGCGCGATCGCACCGGCGCCACGATTTATCTCGGCGCAGCGGCGAAGGCTCAATACGCGTTCACGCCGCTTCGCGACGGTCAGTCGGTCGAATTCGGGCGCGTGCGCCTGACGGCGCTCGAAACTCCCGGCCACACGGCGGAATCGATTTCCATTCTCGTCTTCGACCTCGATCGCAGCGCGATCGAGCCGCACGCCGTCCTCACCGGCGATACGCTCTTCGTCGGCGACGTCGGCCGGCCCGATTTGCGCGTTGCCCTTGGCTGGTCGGCCGCAGATCTCGGCGGCCTGCTCTACGAATCGCTGCAGAACAAGCTGCTGACGCTCCCCGACGCGAGCCTGGTGTATCCGGCCCACGGCGCCGGCTCACTCTGCGGCAAAGCGATCAGCAAGGAGACGGTCTCGACAATCGGCGAGCAGCGCCGATCGAACTACGCGCTCCAGCCGATGAGCAAGGCGGCTTTCATCGATCTCGTCACCGCCGACCAGCCGGAGGCGCCGCCCTATTTCACCTACGACGCGGTCCTGAACAGTCAGGAGCGGCCGACGCTCGACGAAGCGCTCGCGCGCCAGTTGCAGCCGATGGCGCTCGAACAGGTGCTTGCCGTCCGGGACGCAGGCGGACAGATGCTCGACACGCGCGATCCCGTCGACTTCGCCGCGGCGCATCTGTCGGGCAGCATCAACATCGGTCTCGGCGGGCAGTACGCGACCTGGGCCGGTACCATCCTCAGCCGCGACGCACCGATCGTGATCGTCGCGGATCCCGGCCGCGAGCTCGAGTCGGCCACGCGTCTCGGGCGGATCGGCTTCGATCACGTCGTCGGGTTTCTGAGAGGTGGTCTCGGCAGTCTCGCGTCGCGTCCCGATCTCACCGCCACCACGGAACGTCTCAGCGCCGCCGTTGCACACGAACGGCTCGAGAGTGGTGCGCCGCTGCTCGTCGATGTCCGTGACCCGCGCGAGCGTGAACAGAAACACGTGGCCGCGAGCATCAACGTACCGCTCAATCACCTGACAACCCGTCTGGACGAACTGCCGAAAGATCGTGCCCTGCTGCTGCATTGTGCCGGCGGCTATCGATCGTCGATCGCCGCGAGCGTCCTACAGGCGCACGGCTTTCGTCAGGTGAGCGAAATCGCCGGCGGCATCGGCGCGTGGGAAGCCGCGGGCCTGCCGATTGTGTGATACAGTCGCGCGTCCCCTAAACGTCACGCTCGCCCCGAGTAGCAGGTTCCCAACGCGATGAGTCAAGTCCCGCTCGCTCGCTTGTGGCAGCTCGCCGACGGCACCGCGTGTCTCCTGCTGAAGGATCCGCGCGCGGAAAACTGGGAGCTTCGCGTCGTCCGGGCGAACGCCGTCCTGCGCACGGAGCGCTTCGGCAGCCCGATCGTCGCCATGGATCAGGCGAAGCTGTGGCGCACGGCGTACGATCGCTCCGTCCAACCGTCGAACTAGACTGGGAATAAGATTCCCTCGTGCCTCGCACGATCCTGCTCGCGGTCGTCGCAGTCCTCACCTGCGCCGGTGCAAGCATCGCGCAAGGACCGGAAGATTATGCCGGTGCGGTCGAGGAGTACCGCAGCGGCGATCCGAATGAGGCGATCCGGCGTGTCGCGCGCTGGCCCGCATCGACGGTCACGGAATCACTGCGGCAGTGGGCGAAGGCGCAACCTGGCGATCGGCTCGTCGCCGGCGTCATGCTTCACACCGAGCTCGGCGCCGCCATTCTGGATTCACTTCCGCATCAGACCACGGTTCAACTGGCCCACGCCCAGGATCTGCTCGACGCGCTCGCACTCCGGCGCGACGGTCGTGAACGTGCGGACGCCGTCAGATTGCGGTGGTATCGGTTCGTGATCTCGTTGTTCAGCAGCAACGCGCGGCTCGCCGATGCGGATCGGTATGCAAGGGAGGCGCTGGGAAAGTTCGCGCGCGATCCGGTCCTCATCTTCGAAAAGGGCGTCATTTTCGAGTTGAGCGCCTCGCACAACATGACGCCGCCGCCGTCGCCGTCGATGATGAGAGGCCGCGCTCCGGACAGCGCCACGCATCATGGCAGGACGCTCGAGGCGGCCGCCTCCGAGTATCGGCGCGCACTCGAGATCGATCCTCACCTCGCCGTCGTTCGCTTGCATCTGGGTTGGGTCCGTGTGCAGCAGGGAGATGGCCGCGCTGGTGACGATCTTCTCGCCGTTCTTGCCGACGCGAAGGACGAGCGGACGCGGTACCTCGCGCACCTCTTTCTCGGTGGTGCCGCAGAACGACGGCGTGACTTCGAGCAGGCTGCCAAGGTCTACGACGCCGCACACCAGCTTGGCCGGGAGCATCAGACGCCGTTCATCGCCTTGAGTCGCGTGGAGCTCGCACGCGGTCGCGAGGACCGCGCGCGGGCGCTCGTGCGCGAGCTTGCCGCGCTCCAACGTGTAGACGATGACCCGTGGTGGTCCTATCACCTGGGGTCGATCGACGAGGAAGCCTTGCAGTGGCTGCGTGACGAGGCGCATCGGCGATGAGGCTGGAGCTCGGCGTCGTCGTATTCGCTGCGCTGCTGACGGTTCAGCCGCCGCAAACTGTCTTTCGGACCGGCGTCGAGGTCGTGGAGATCGACGTCTCCGTCATGCGCGGCAACCAGCCGGTGCAAGGCCTAGCGGCGCAGGATTTCACGCTGACCGACAACGGCGTCTCGCAGCAGGTCGAGAGCGTCCTGGTCGATCGCCTGCCGTTGAACGTCACGCTTGTGCTCGATGTCAGCCAAAGTCTGTACGGAGAGCGCTTGACGCAGCTGGTCCAGGCGGGCGAGGCGTTCACCAACGCGCTGCGAAAGGATGATCACGCGGCGTTGGTCACGTTCTCGCAACAGATCGTACTCGCGGTGCCGTTGACCAGCGACCGGCAGCGGATTCGTTCATCGCTGACGCACATCGACGCGAGCGGCCCCACCGCACTCCGCGATGCCGTGCAGTTCGCGATCCAGCTGGATCCGCGGGATCGCGCGCGTTCCCTGTTGCTCGTGTTCACCGACGGCCTCGACACCGTCAGCTGGCTGACTGAAGATGCGGTGCTCGATACGGTAGGCCGCTCAGGCGCGGTGATTCACGCCGTACGAGTCGGGTCCGACGGCTTTCTCGATCGGCTCACTCGGGCGGCCGGCGGCCGCACATGGTCGGCGACCTCGGATCGCCAGCTGCGCGAGCTCTTCACGCGCGCGCTCGATGAAATGCGCGCGCGATACCTCCTCACTTACACCCCACGCGGCGTGGATACAGCGGGCTGGCATGCCGTGAAGGTGTTGCTGAAGAACGGTCGCGGCGACGTCACCGCGCGGCCGGGCTATTCGCGATAGTTCAGCGCAAGATCGAACGCGTCGAAATTCCGCAGACGCCGGCTGGCCGGTATCTCGATGGCGCGGTTGGCGAGCATGGGAACGAGCTGCTCGGAGCGGCCGCCGTGCGAGCGCAGCGGCGCGTCGAGCGCCGAGAGATCGTGATCCCCGGGACGCGTGCCGATGACCGTGTCGCCGGTTGAAAACACCACCACATCGCCGGTGCGATCGGAGGGAAGCTCGAACTGATCGCACGCCTCGTCGTGCGGCACCGCGAGGTCGATGCCGGCCAACGCGCCAATCCGCTCGGCGACGGCGGCCGAATCGATCGACGGCGTGCCATACACCACCGCGCAGGATCCCAGCGATCCATGGTGCCCGACGTAGGGATCCGTGATCGGAAGGATCACGCGTGCGGCGCCGGTGCCCAGCCAGTGGTCGAGCACGTCCTGCAAGTAGATCGCGCGCGGCACGCCGGTCTCGTCAGCCTTCGCGCGCATGCCGTGGTCGGCGGTGATCACAAGTGTCGCGCCCGACGCGTCCATGGACGCCAGCGATCGGTCGATCGCCGCATAGAAGCGGTTGACGGCCTCGTCTCCCGGCTCGTACTTGTGCTGAACGTAGTCGCTGGTCGAGAGATACATCAGGTCTGGCGGCCCTGGCAGCCACGTCTCGAGCAGGCGCACCCCCTCGGCGAGCGTGTCCTCGCTGAGCGCGGCGGAATACACGTCGACCCCTTTGGCTTCCGTCGAGACGCAGATGCCCGTGGACGGGTCGATCCCGTGACCGAGCAGACGCCGCAGCTTGTCTTTCGCGGTGACGACCGCAACCCGCGCCCCGGCCTTCGAGAATGCCGAAAGAATCGTGTCCGCGCGCAGGAGCGACGCGTCGTTCATCATCACCGCTTCGCCGGTTGCACGATCGAGAAAGAAATTGCCGCAGATGCCGTGCACGGCGGGCGGCACGCCGGTGACGATCGAGACGTTGTTCGGATTGGTGAAGCTCGGAAGGGCGGAGCACACGAGCCGGAAGAACTTCGAGCGCACGAGCGACTGCAAGTACGGCGCAACGCCGGCGGCGATCGCCCGCTCGATGTACTCGAACGCAGAGCCGTCGAGGCAGACGACAACAGTTGGGTGAGTCGGACGTTGATACGTCCGGCCGTTGACGATCACGCTCTCGTCGGGCGGTCCTTTCAGCGCCGCCTCATCGACGCGGCAGAAGATCCTTCCGAATCTTCGCGACCACGGTGAAGCTCGGATCGACGACATTGGCGACTTCGTACTCGGTCGCCTGGCCCATGAACGTCTGCGCGCCGCGCTCGGTCATGCCGTAGTCGGTCATCAGCCAGCGCTGCAGCTCCGCGGTCGCGATCTGGAAGGCTTCGAGCAGCGGGCGTGCGCTGCCGAGGACCATGACGTAGGTCGCATTCTCGAGGCGAGGCCAGCCAATCGCCTTCTTTTTCACCAACTCGACGGTGAACTCCACGTCCATCGACGTCTCGAGCCCCGTGCCGACGACTTCCCCTTCGCCCTGCCGCGCGTGACCGTCGCCGAGAAACAGCAGCGCGCCCGGCTCGTTGACCGGCAGCATCAGCTTCACGCCGGCGTTCATCCCCGCGTAGTCCATGTTGCCGCCCCATGCCCCGGGCGTCGAGGTGGCGATTGCCTCCTTCCCGCGCGGCGCAACGCCAACGCAGCCGAGCATCGGGCGAAGCGGAAACTCGATTCCACCCGGCTGGATTTCTGTTTGATCCAGCCGCGCGACGCCTTTGGCTTTGTCGATCGTCCACGTCGCACGCCTGGCTTCTCGATCCATCCGTCCGTTGATGGCCTGCGGCGTCGTCGCATACGGCGACAGAAGACTGCTCGAGTACGCCATCGTCCGATTCGTCTCGATCTTCTCGAGGGTCACGACGATCATGTCCCCCGCCTCGGCGCCTTCGACATAGAACGGCCCGGTCTCCGGATTGGGACCCTGCGCGACGGATTTGCCATTCCAGTCGACGCCGCCGGCATCGACCGTCTTGGTCACCACGCGGTCGCCGGGTTTGATGCGCAGCGCCGGCGGATGCGCCGCCGACCAGGTGTTGTAGAACACCGTCGGCGTGAAGCGATGCGTCTCGGCGCCGACGACCACGCATGCCGACGCGACACCAATCACGGCCAACAAAATCGTCGTCTTCATCGTCTGACCCTCGTACAGTTGGGGCCTAATCATGCTTCATTTCGTCGACGATCTGCGCGCCGACCTCGCCTACGGGTGCCGATGGCTGCGTCGCTCGCCCGGGTTCGCAGCGGCGGCGATTCTATCGCTCGCGCTCGGCATCGGCGCCAACGCGGCCATCTTCAACCTGCTCGACGTCGTCCTGCTCCGGAATCTGCCTGTCCGGGATCCCGAACAGCTCGTTGTGCTGGTCACGCGCGACGCCTCCCGCGACCCGGGCCGCTCGTTCAGCTTTCGGATGTTTCAGACGCTGCGCCGCAGCACGCGGACGCTCTCTGATCTGCTTGCCTCCGCGCCGATCAAGATGAACGTGGACGCGGACGGCCGCCCGATGCCGACCGCGACGGGACAGGTCGTCTCCGGCAATTACTTCCTCGCGCTCGGCGTGCCGGCTGCTATCGGCCGGACGATTCTCCCCGAAGACGATCGGCCGGAAAGCGCGCAGGCGGTCGCTACGGTGAGCTACGGCTACTGGCAGCGTCGATTCGGAGGCGATCCGGCGATCGTCGGCCGGGTCATTCGACTCAATGGTTATCCGGTCACGATCGTCGGCGTCACCGCCGCGGAGTTTTTCGGCACCCACGTCGGCGACGCTGTCGATATCTCCGTGCCGCTGTCGTTGCAGCCGGAGATCAATCCCGACTTTGGGATGCCGCTCATTCGAGGGATCGGTGCCGAGGACGACTGGATCGAGTTGATGGGCCGGTTGCAGGCCGGCGTGCCCGCAGCGGCGGCAGAGGCCGAGCTCGATGCGACGTTCCAGCAGGAACTGCCGGAGATCCTCAGGAACGCCGGTCCCAAAGCTGCCTTGATCGGTCATCCCCACGTAGAGGTCGAGTCCGGCAGCAGAGGGCTTTCGGAGTTGCGCCGGCGGTTCTCGCGCCCGCTTTTCGTCCTGATGGCCACGGTCAGTCTCGTGTTGCTGGTCGCATGTGCGAACGTGGCGAACCTTCTGCTGGCGCGCGCGATGAGCCGCCGACGTGAAATCGCCGTTCGCCTCTCGCTCGGCGCCGGCCGCGGGCGGCTGGCGCGTCAGCTGTTGACCGAGAGTGTGCTCCTCGCGCTGGCGGGCGGAGCCGCCGGACTGCTGGTGGCGAGTTGGACGACGCAGTCGCTTGCGTCGCTGCTCATGACCGGAACCACCGCGAACCTGATCGTGCGTCCGGATCTCAGCGTGCTGGCGTTCACGTTCGGCGTCAGCATCGCGACCGGACTGGTCTTCGGACTCCTGCCGGCGCTCGGCGCCTCGCGCCTCGATACATTCTCCGCGTTGAGGGACAGCGGATCGCGATCGTCGATCGGCGCCAGGCGCTTCGGCATTCGCGGCGCGCTCGTCGCCGCACAGGTTGCGATTTCCGTCGTGCTCGTGATCGGCGCCGGGCTCTTCGTCCGCACGCTGATGAACCTGCGCCACCTCGATCTCGGCTTCGATCAGGAGCATGTGCTCGCGCTCCGGCTCGAGCCGCGCGGCAGCAATCAGAAGCGTCCCAACGAAGTGCGGCTTCGGCAACTCTACGACGGTCTCGTCGACCGCGTGCGCGCGCTCCCCGGAGTACGCTCCGTCAGCCTGGCGGGATCGACGCCGCTCGGCGACGAGAATCCGCTCGTCATCCGCGACATCGCGATTGCCGGCGCGGCACAGGAGTCTGGCGACAACCTGCAGATGCGGCTCCTGCAGATCTATCCCGGCTACTTTTCCACCCTTGGCATCGCGTTCGTCGCCGGCCGCGACCTCGGTCCGGCCGATGACGATCGCAATGCGCCGCTCGTCGCGATCATCAACGAGACAATGGCGCGGCGGCTGTTCGCGACACCGGCGGCGGCCGTCGGACGTGAATTCAGGTTCCCCGTCAACCGGCAGCAGTTCCGAATCGTCGGCGTCGTGCGCGACGCGCGCGATCGCGCGGTGCGGGAGCAGGCGCGGCCGCTCGCGTACGCGACCTACGCCCAGACACCCACCGGCCGCGGCCAGATGACCCTGCTGGTCCGTGCCGTCGGCGATCCGCGCACGCTCGCGGCGGCGGTCCGTCAATTCGCGCGTGAAATCGATCCGGCGATGCCGCTCGCGGAGCCGCAGACGTTGAGCGATCGCGCGGACGCCGGGATGGGTCAGGAACGGATGGTCGCGCTGCTGTCTTCGCTGTTCGGTGCGCTCGCCGTGATGCTCGCGGCGATCGGCCTCTACGGCGTCATCGCGTACGGCGTGGCGCGTCGCCAGGCCGAGTTCGGCCTCCGCCTCGCAATCGGCGCATCACCGGCGGGACTGACGCGCCTCGTGCTCCGCGAGAGTCTGTTGCTGGTGGTCGGCGGGCTGGCGGCCGGCCTCGCAGTCGCCGCCGCCGTTGCGCGCGGCATCTCCCACATGCTCTTCGGCGTCGCCGCGTTGGATCCGGTCGCATTCCTGGCCGGCTCGACGATTCTCTTCGCCGTCGCGTCGCTGGCGGCGTACCTGCCGGCGCATCAAGCCTCGCTCGTCGACCCAATGGTCGCGATGCGGGAACAATAGCGCGCTTCCACACGAAGCCCAGGCTACCGCAGCGTCGGAAACGGTTTTTGCGGCAGACATTCGCGAACCGCGGCGAGCGGAGGCTGTTCGATCGGACGTTCGAAGCGATCGCGACGGGTGGCGTCGTGCAGTTGAATCGAGCGGCCGCGGAACGTGACGAGCGGGACCCAGTTCACGCGACCGATCGCGCTCGAGGCGAACCTCGCGCGGAACGGATCGACTTCCGGCGCCTCGAGCAGGATGTACACGTGATGACCGCGAGCGTCGAGCCACTCGACGGCGCGATCGAGCCATTGCGGATCGAGAAAATCCCATCGCAACGTCAACCGACCGGCGTAGTAGCGAATGCTGCCGCTGAACTGGCCGCTGATGATCACATCGCCGGGCGCAGTGATCGTTTCGACTGCCCTGGCCGTCTCGACGTACTTCGCTTCGGCGCCTTGTTGATTGAAGACGTTGAGCCGCACCGCGCGCTGGATATTGACGGCGCCGAACGCGATGACAGCACAGACGACGGCGGCCAGAAACACGCGCGGACGGGATGTCCTGTACTCGTAGGCCGGTCCTTTGAGGGCCGGCAGCGCGATCAATGATGCAACGCCGATCGTCATCGCCGGCCATGCCGGCAGCAGAAACCGCAAGTACCACCACGCGTCCCACGGCACATAGAGAAGATAGGAAGCCCACACCGCTGCGGCGGTGCCCGCGAGCAACCACCGCGCCTGCTGCGACTCGGGCGTCGGCCACACCCGGTGCGATGGAACGAAGAGACACACGAGGCCGGCAACAGCCAGCGGCGATTCGGCCATCAGCAGCCAGTCGCCGTACCGTGTGACGTTCGGCACGATGTACGACCAGGAATAGGCGTCCGAGAGATCGCCGTATCCGGATGCGAACGGCGACCCGTATAACCGCGCGTTGACGATCGCGACGGCGACGGCTCCGGCGCTCGCTGGCAAGACGAACGCGAGCAATCCGGAACGACGACGCGTCCGCGGTGCAACGCGGTCACGCCACACGATCCACAGCACGATCACCGCGGCGAGCGGAACGAGATTCGGACGGATCAGGATCGCGATCGCGACAGCGACACCGCCCCCGGCCGCCGCGAGCGGCGTCTCGGAGAGCACGGATGCCGTCGCCACGGCCCATGCCGCCGCGGCCGGCACGTCGCTCATCGGCGCCATCAGCATGAACAGCATCGTCGGACTCGTCGCCACGAGCCAGGCCGCGGCGAGCCCCGCCCACGGACGGCCGACGCGGCGTCCGATCCAGTAGGTCGCGAAGGTCAACACGCCGCCGGCGAGCGGAACGATCCAGAAGATCGCGCACTGACCGGCGATCGCCTGCGCGATCGCCATCAGCATCGGCAGCCCCGGCGCGTAGGTCGGCACGATGCGGAAGCCGTCGGGCTCGGGGCGGTAGCCGAGCGGCGTGAACGTCCAGCGCGCGAGCGGCCAGGGCGCGGCCGCGACGAAACTTTGATCGATGAACAGAGTTCGATGGCGCCACAGATCGGCCTGGCTCACATAGCCGTAGGCATCCGCGCCGGCGGCGGCGCGGGTGTTCCAGACGACGCCGACGCCGACGACGCCCAAGGCGAGGAACGCGGCGATCCAGGCGTGGCGCGAGAAGCGAGAGATGGCTGGTTCGTACCGGCGCGGTCCATCGGGGTGAGCCAGCACAGCCGTGAGTTTCTTCGGAAACTGCCGTCGGCGGCAAGCGCTATGCCGCTCACCTCGTTCTCGCCGCCACCCTGACGGCGGCTCTGACTACGGTCTGACCGCGGTCTGACTACGGTCGGACCACGGTCAGACCACGGTCAGACCACGGTCGGACCACGGTCAGACCACGGTC
>DAIUKO010000279.1:0-10564 GCA_036848175.1 Vicinamibacterales bacterium
GCGGTGGGGTGGAGCGGAGCGGCCCGGTAGTAAATCCGAGGAGACACTCCACTAGTTCACGTTGCCGACGAGAAACGGCGTCGTGGTGGGCTGCGGCGATCCGCCGGCCGGTTCGAGCGTCACGGCCAACACACTCGGATCAGTCATACCCGCCGGGACGTTCGCGATGAGCTCGGCCCGGCCACCGGCATCGGCCGAGAACACCGCCGCGCTGACCGGATTGGCGCCGCCCGGCAGCACGAACCACAACTGATAGGCCTTGTCGGCCGCAATCGACGGGAGATCCGTCGCGACGAAGTACACACCACGCGTCCGGCTGAAGTACGCGCGACCGCCGGCCTGCGGCGCCGACGCCTGGCCGCGCAAGTCGACGCGCCGCACATCGGGTGCGAGCAGCAGCGAGACGTTGTTGCGGGCGACCAGCAGCTGACGATCCGAGTCGGCGAGCCGCGCGCTGAGATCGCGGACGACGGCGGCGAGCTCGCGCGTCCGGTTGCGAAGCTGCGCGGTGTACGGCGTCAGCGCGGCCAGCGCGATCGTCGCCGCAGTCGCCAGAACCCAGGGGATGACCGTTGACGATCGCGATCGCCCCATCGCCGTCGGGATCTCGGTCGTGCGCGTCCGTCCACGCGTAGCGGCGCCGACCACGCGCGCGCGCAGATCGGCGGACGGCTCGCGCGCGTCGACGCTGCGCGCCAGGGCGTCCACGACCGGTCTGAACGAGCGGACTTCGGCCTGGCACTCCGCGCAGCCAGCCAGGTGCGCTTCGAAGCGCTGGCGGTCGTCGCCATCGAGCGCGCCGAGGACGTACGCGCTCGCCTGCTCGCGCAGTTCCTCGTGACTCATGGCGCCTGAGGCTCCCGCATCCGCTGGTCCAGTTCCAGTGAATCGCGCAATTTGATCATCGCCGTCCTGATGCGGCTCTTCACCGTACCGAGCGGCTCCTTCAACCGCGCCGCGATCTCGCTCTGCGACAACCCTTCATAGTAGGCGAGCTCGAGCGCTGTGCGCTGCTCGGCCGGGAGCCCGCCGAGCGCCCGCCGCACCCGCTGCACTTGTTCATCGGTCAGCGTCTGACTCTCTTGATCGGCGCGCGGATCGGGCACCTGCTCGGCGGCAGACTCAGGCTCGCGGCCGAACCGCCGATCGGGAAGGCGCTTCCGCGCGCGTACGTGATCGATGGCGCGCGTCCGCGCAATCGTCAACAGCCAGCTGCTGACCGTTCCGCGGCGGCGGTCGTAGCGTCCGGCCTGCCGAAACATCTGCGCGAACACCTCTTGCACGACGTCCTCGGCCTCGGCCTCGATCTGCACGATCCGAAGCGCCAGGGAATAGACCACACGCGAGTAGCGGTCGTACAGCGTTGCGACGCCCGCGCCGTCGCCGTGCACGGCTGCGGCGAGCGCGTCGCCATCGTCGAGGGAGGTGTCCATCAATGGCAGCTAAGAACAATACGCGAAAGCGGCGCGATCGGATTGTCACGAACGCTGGCGATCTCGGTCTGTTGCCTCTCCCCTAAAAGGTCTCGGGGACCGCCTGGCGCTTTGACAAAAGTCCGCGCGCAGGCAGCCTTTTCCGTTCAGCGGCACCTGTAGGCGTCAGGTTCAGACGTTTACGGGTGGCACGAGATTGGCCAATGGCATTTTCGGCTTTTCAGATCAGTCACCTTTCGTCATCAGAAAAGTAGGTACTGATGCCAGTTGAATTGGTTCCGGGCCCCCAGGATCCGCCTGCCGCCCCAGACTCGTCGGCACCGGCCGCTGTCAAGACCGCTCCACGCAGCAGGAATCGCGGCTCGTGGGTCGGTCAGGTGCTGCGGCCTTTGAACTCGAAAAAGACGCCCAGCGACGCACTCACGGCGTCCGATCCGTTGGCGGCGTTCGCCTCTGAACACGCGCCGCAGGAATCTGTGCCGCCCACGGCTGCACCGCCACCAGAGCAAGCGCCGTCGACGACGACGACGAGTACGTGGAAGATACGCACGGGCGCCGTCTTGCCGCTCGCGATCGCGATTGTCCTGACTGCGGCGGTGACGTTCGGCCTGACGCGCGTGAGCTGGCCGCGCAGCACGGCACCGCTGCCGCCGACGGGAAAGCTGACGATCGTGACGCGGCCGGCTGGCGCTCAACTCACGATCGACGGCGCGGATCGCGGCCTTACGCCGCTCACGCTGTCGCTCGGCGCGGGCGAGCATGCGGTCAACGTTCGTCTCGGGCCAGAGCAGCGGGCGATCGCCGTCACCATCACCGCCGGCGCCGACATCGTGCGCGATCTCGAGATGACTGCGGCCGCACCGAATGACGCGTTCGGCCAGTTGTCGATCGTGACCGACCCGCCGGGCGCACGCGTGACGATCGATGGACAGTCAGTCGGCGCGTCGCCGCTGACCGTCGATCGTTTGTCGGCCGGCGAGCATCACGTCGCGGTTGCGAGCGCGACCGGCTCCGCCGACCGGAAAGTGACGATCGAAGCCAGGCACGCCGCGTCGGTCGTCTTCTCGCTCCCGAAGTCATCTGGTCCGCTGGGCGGATGGCTCTCGGTATCGGCGCCATTCGACGTGCAGGTCGTCGAGCACGACGAGGTGATCGCCAACGGATCCGCCAAGATCATGCTCGCCGCAGGACGGCACGACATCGTCCTCGCCAACCGGGCGCTCGGTTATCAGGAAACACGGCGCCTGGATGTCACCGCCGGCCAGACGACTACGGTGCGCATCGATCCGCCGCCGGCCACCATCAACGTCAATGCACGGCCGTGGGCTGATGTGTCGATCGACGGCACCGACCTCGGTCAAACACCGATTTCGAACGCGACCGTCTCAATCGGGACCCACCAGCTGGTGTTCCGGCACCCACAACTCGGAGAGCGGCGCGAGACCGTGCTCGTGACGCTCAACGGGCCGAACCGCATCGCCGTCGATCTGACTAAATGAGCGCGAGGCGTCACATGAGAACGATTGTCCTCGTTGGACTGATGGCAGCGGCCGCGTCGGCCGCGAGGGCGGAGCAGAATCCGCTCGAACGAGCCAAGGACCTCTATGCGTCGGCGGCGTATGAGGAGGCGCTCTCCGCACTGTCGCGCGTGAACGACAGCTCGGCGAACGCGTCCGCCGCCGTGCTGCGACAGGCCGACGAGTATCGCGCGTTCTGCCTTTACGCGCTGGGCCGCAATGCCGAAGCGGAATCAGTGGCGGAATCGATGATTCGCCGCGAACCGCTGGCACAGCTCGACGCGGCCGACGCGTCGCCGCGGCTGGAGGCGATGTTCGTCAGCGTGCAGAAGCGCCTCCTGCCGGGGCTGATTCGCGATCAGTACCGGACGCTGCGTCCCATGCTCGATCAGAAACAGTTTCTCGCGGCGGAGCCGAGCCTCGCCGAGACGCGGCGCATGTTGAACGAGGCTCAGCGGATCGGCGTGATGGACGACGGTCTGGCGGACTTGAGCTTCCTGATCGACGGCTTCCTTGCGTTGTCGCGCGCGCACACCGAGGTTCGTGTGCCGACGCCGCCGCCAGCGCCGGCCGCGACCGCGCCAGCCGCGAGTGCGACCGCCGCGGCGGTGGTCGAGCCCAAAGCACCTGCAGCGTCCGAATCGGCGTCTGCGGTTTCCACCGTTCGACCGGGACCTCGCGTCTACCGCGTCGAAGACGCGGACGTCAGGCCGCCGATGCCGATCTACCAGCGCGAGCCGAGCGTTCCGGCCGAGCTCATGACCATCCTGCGAACGGTTGGGGGACAGACGATCATGAGCCTCACGATCGACGAGACCGGTTCGGTCAGAAAAGCGGAAGTACGCGTCTCGGTGAACAGGCGCTACGACACCTTGCTGACTCACGCGGCTGGCATGTGGAAGTATCGGCCGGCGATGAAAGACAACACACCGGTCGCCTACGAAAAACTCGTGGTGGTCGAAGTCAAGTAACGAGAGCGACGCAAAAACATGTACAAACGTTTCTTTGGCTTGAGCGAGCGTCCGTTCGAACTGACCTCGAACCCCAAGTATCTGTTCTTCACGCCGCAGCATCGCGAGGCGCTCGCGAACCTCGAATACGGAATCGCGTCGGCGAAAGCGATTACCGTCGTCATCGGCGAAGCCGGGCTTGGCAAGACGACGCTGCTGCGCGCGGCGCTGCAATCGGAGCAGTGCCGCCACGTCAGGTCGGTCGTGCTGGACAATCCGACGATGAGCCGCGCAGAGTTCGTCCGGCTGCTGGCGACGCGGCTGGGACTCCGCGCCGAAGCGGCGGAGTCGAAAGCCGTTCTTCTCAACGATCTCGAAACGGAATTACGCGCCCGCCGCGCGCGCAAGGAAATGACGGCGCTCATCGTCGACGAGGCGCAGAGCCTCGGCCGCGAGCTGCTCGAGGAGCTGCGGCTGCTCGCCAACATCGAAACGGAGTCGGAAAAGCTGCTGCCGCTGGTGCTGGTCGGGCAGCCGGAGCTGGCGCAGCAGCTCAATGAACCCGGACTGCGTCAATTGAAGCAGCGCGTGGCGCTGCGCTGCGAGATCACGGCGCTGAGTCTGCCTGAAACCGCGTTGTACATCGCGTCGCGGATCCGCACCGCGGGCGGCAATACGACGAAGCTGTTCACACGGGAAGCGGTCATGCTGATTCATGAGGTCGCGCGGGGGATTCCTCGCACGATCAACGTCATCTGCGACAACGCGTTGATCAACGCCTTCGCGCTCAACCGTCAGCCGGTCGACCGCGACATGGTGCTGGATGCGTGCCGCGATCTCGATCTGACGAAGCCGGAGAGCGAATCGATGCCGGAGAGCGAAGCGGTGGCGCATCCGCATCCGACCGAGGCGAACCTCGCGCTGATGCCGGTGGATCTTCTTCGCACGCGGTCGCTGTCGTAGTCGTCGCCTACGGAGAGAGGCCGGACTGGAGGTGAACGAGTCGCCCGCAGTCGGCCATCTGCTTGCCGTAGTAGGGATTCGCGATCGTCTCGCCTTGTTGCAGCCAATACTTGCGCGCCATCGGGCAGTACGCAGCGTTGACGGCCGGGACGCCGCTGCCGATCGAACCGTCGACCGCGCGCACGTACGCGATCATGGCGTCGCTCAGCGCGCCAAACGCTTCGCGGGCGCCGGCCAGGTCCTCCACCTGCGCGAACGGATTCACCGCCACTTTGACGGCGGCGGCGCGCGATCCGGCGATGACCGCCTCCGTCGCGATCGTCCGAGCCGCGTCGGCAACGGTGTCCAGCGTGTCGGTGGCGAGCGCCTGTTGAAGGCGGAGGTACGACTCGACGAGCGCCTTTGCATTGCCAGCCTGTGAGTCCGGCGTTGGCGCCGAGACGACGTTGGTCGACGGCACGACGTCGGCGCTCGCTCTCGCGATGTAATCGATCAGCATGCCGGCGTCCCGTTCGGTCAAGGACAGGTTCGGCATCCGCACCTGCTTGTACCTGGCGAGGAGCGTCTCCGCCACCGGATCGTGGTCGGCAAACACCTTGTCCGGCGTTGCAATGAACCGCTCGAGCCACCGGCGATCGCGCGTGGCCGCCACACCTTTCAGGTCCGGACCGATCGCCTCGCCGCCGCCGATGGTGTGACAGGCGGCGCAATGATTCTTGAAGGTGTACTGTCCCTGGTCGAGTGTCAGCGGCTGCGCCTCGGCGAAGGAGCGCAGCGTTTGCTGCGCGCCAGCTTTCCAGCTCGTCAACCAGTCGCCAATCGTGCGCGCGAGAAACCTCGGGTTGTCGAGCGCGGAGTTGCGCATCCACTGGCCGGTGGTTTCGTTGCCGACGAGCAGCGACGGCGTGTGGCCGTCCGGGTTGGACGGGTCAGGTTCGGAATACAGACCGAGCTTCCTGCTGATCAGCTCGATATCCGACGCTTTGCCGGTGAGAAAGAGCCAACCTGGTCCGGCGTGATATTTCTCGGCGTAGTCCTTGAGAACCTCCGGCGTGTCGTGTTCGGGATCGATCGTGATCGAGTAGAAGAAGATGTCGCGGCCGACGCGATCCCCGAGGACGCGCTGGACCTGCGCGAGCCGCGCCGTCTCGAGGGGACACGCGTACTGGCAGGTGGTGTAGATCAGATCGATCGCGACGATCTTTCCCCTGATCAAGTCATCGTAGAAACGCACCTGTCTGCCGTGCTGCGTCGTCAACCAGACGTTGGGGAAGTAGTCGGCGCCCCAGCGCACGTTGTCCGCCGCGACAGGCGTCGACAACGAGGCCACGCCGATCGCCCATATCGCGGCGACCGGCGCCACGGCCACGAATACTCGTTTCATGTCACCCACCGCTCAGTCGCTCGTCGCTCGCCAGTTACAAGGCTGTTCTGAGCACCTCGGTCGGATCTTCAAACGTAACTCCCTGCGGCGTCGGGATCGGCGTCGGAAGCGGCCGCAGGAACGGCTTGCCGAGGTCGTCGATTTCCCAGCGCAGGAGCATGGCGTTGTCTTCATGCACCGTGTTATGGCAGTGCTCCATGAACATGCCGCCCCAGTCGCGGAACTGCATCGTGATGGTGATCTCGCCCCCGGGACGCAGACGGTAAACGTCCTTGCGCCCCCGTTCCCATGCCGGGACGTTGTCGGGACTGCCGTCGCGTGCGAGTACCTGACCTTCTTCGAAATGGATGTGAATGGGATGGTCCCAGCCGCCGCCGCCATTGCGGAGCGTCCAGATTTCGCGCGTGCCGAACCTCGGCGCCGCCGAGACCCGGCCGAAGTCAGCCGCGAGCGTCTTTCCTCCGTCGGTCTTGATGCCCCACGGGCCGAAGAACGACGTGATCGGATCGAAGGTCGTCTGTTCGGCGCCGCGGCCGAATTCGAAAACGCGCTCGCGGGCGACCGGAATGTTCGTGAGATCCGGGTTGGGAATCAACGTGTCCGGCACACGACTGATGTCGGCGAGTGGCGGATTGCGGACGACTTTGAACTGCAGGAAGCGGCCGACGCACGGATCGGACGAGACGCCGGCGAGAGCCTCAGCCATGCTGACATCTCTGACTGGCTTCTTGCCGTTGAGCATGCCGTTCTCGGGATCGAAATGGTCGGCAAGGTTCACCAGATGGAGCAGATCACCGATCCCGTACTTCGAGAAGTCGATGACGATGTCGTAGCGCTCGGCGATGCCCTGTTCATCGAGCTCTTGCAGCGTGACCGGATGCGGCAGCAGGTTGCCGTCGTTGGCGATTTGCAGGAACGTCTGCGGCATCCCTCTGTCGCTGAGGTTCTGCACCGGCCCTTCGAGCGCGATCTTGAAGAACCGCGACACGCTCGCGTTCAGAATCCGGAAGCGATACTTGCGGCGCTCCACTTCGAAGACGGGGTCATAGGCGAGGTTCACGGTCATGACGTCGCCGATGAACCCGTCGAAGTTGAAGATGTCGAAGAGGAGCTGGCCATCCCGGTCGAAGGCCTTGTCCGCGAGCATCAGGTTCACGTCGTAATCGAGATTGCCCCACGACTTGCCGCTGACGCTGGCGCGGCCGCTCGGCAGACACAGGTTGATGCCGTCGTCGATGTCCTCGGCGCCGCGATCGAGGCCGCTGTAGATGTTGAACATCGCGGCGTTGCCCTTGTACACGTTCTGCGACGTGAAGCTGAACATGTGATCGTGGAACCAGTGCGTGCTCATCGTCTCGTGCCAGTCGCCGGGCACGTTCATCCGGAGGTTGCCGGTGTCGATTGGCGAGCTCGCCTTCGGGTCGGTGGCGCCGGTGTTGACGCTGAAATGTCCGGCCAGGACGATCGGCCAGTGATAGTCGTAAAACTGATTCGGGAAGAAGTACGCGCCGGTGAAACCGTCGTTTTCGGCGCCATGGTGCCCGTTGTGTTCGTGTGTCGAGATCGTGTGGCGCCCGAAACCGTTGTTCTGCGTCACGTCGACGGGCAGTCTGTTGTGATGGCGAAAGAGGATCGGTTCACCGTACCGTCCGATCACGAGTTTCGGCGGAATCGTCCCCTGGAACGTCCAGACGCTGTTCGGCTGTTGAACCGGCATTGCGGGGTGGAAACAGAGCGTTCTTTCTTCACTGGGATTGATGTTGCAGTTGAGGCGCGAATCAACTGCCGGGTTGTAGGTGCGGTTGGTCGCGGCCTGCGACTGCGTCGCTTCACAGGCGACCACCGGCGGAAAAGACGCGAAACGCTGATGCGCCCAGATGTTTCCCGGTGGCCGTCCCTCGATCGGACCGAAGCCGCCGCCGAGTTTCGGGTCGACGGGCTGCTGCGTCTGATTGGCTTTCGCCGTTGGCGCCGGGGTGAGAGCCGACACCGGATTTCGCGGTAGCACGTCGAAGCGCGGCATCGGCTGCGAGAACGGAGTGCAGCCGAACCGCGGACTCGGCGGGAGACCATTCGGCATCTGGCCGTAGACGCTCTTCGCAAACGGATTCAGCCCGCCGATAGGCGCGAGAAGGCCGGCCGCGGTGAAGAGGCCCATCTTGATCAAATCGCGCCGCGATACCCGCCCCCACGACAGCTCTCTCACGATGTCGAGACGGTTTTTTCGAGCCTCTTCCGCCTCGCGCAGCCGCGCTTTCGACGCACCCTTTGACAAGTAGGTCCCGCTCATCATGCTCGTCTCCTCGCTCTGTCACCCCTGGCATTCGCGACAACGGCGAGCACGGCCCAGCCTCGAGCTTGCGCGCAGACACACAACTCCCGTGAACCGCGGTTCGCCGTTGGCGATCGACTGGTCCGTGATCTGCCGCTACTCCGCCGAGAGTTAGCGCGGTGTAAATATGGGCTTAGGTGCTTAAGCTGTCAAGGATCGAGAGTACTCTTTATGTCACATTGATGAGTCGATATGTCATCCAGGAGCGATCTGGCAGCCACGGAGGGCGATAGTAAGTCTTCAACTCTTCTTATCGCGCTTTCGTTCCGCGTCCTTCTTCGAGGAGCATCCATGGTCCGTCGCCGAAGGAGCCTTCCATTTTGAAGAGGTATGACGTGGGTGACTGATCGGTGATAGTTGTGCGCGCTTTCATCACCTCACCAGCGACACGCAACTCGCCGCTCCACGTCCATACGTCGCCGGTCACGGTGCCGCGCATGAAGATGCTCGTGCCGATGCTGCTGATGAAATAGAAGGTGTAATTCTTCGCGTCGGAGTCGTAGCCGATGATCGATTGCCCTTTGACCACGCCGGTCGCGCCGGCGGCCTCCGATTGGCAGATCAAATGAAAGTGTCCGGTGAACCACTCACAGGTTTCCGATCGGGTGAACCGGTCGCCGCGCGATTCGCCTTCGATCGTCCACTGGCCGGCAAGGCTTTCGAGGCGCGCGTGTTCGGGCCCTGGTGCGCGCTGTGGCGTCTGCGCGCTGCCGACGACGAGGCTTACTGCAACGGCGGCGGTCCCGATTTTCACGATTCCAGCATACTGTTGATGGATGAGCGCCGAGTACGCATTTGCGCGCCAGCCACGGCAGCGAGAGGCCACCGCCTTCGCCGTGCTCGCCGGCATTAGTGTTTCTCATCTGCTCAACGACACCATTCAGTCGCTGGTGCCCGCGATCTATCCAATGCTCAAGGAGTCGTTCGCGCTGAACTTCGCTCAGGTCGGGCTCATGACGCTGACGCTGCAGGTGACCGCTTCGCTGCTTCAGCCAGTCGTGGGCTTTTACACCGATCGGCGGCCGACGCCGTACTCACTGGTGATCGGCATGGCCGTGTCGCTGGTCGGGCTCCTGCTGCTATCGATCGCGCCGACATTTGCCATCGTCCTCGTCGCGGCGGGGCTCATGGGCGTCGGCTCGGCCGTGTTTCATCCCGAGTCGTCTCGTGTCGCGCGAATGGCGTCCGGCGGCCGGCACGGTCTCGCGCAGTCGGTGTTTCAGGTCGGTGGAAACGTCGGGTCGTCGCTCGGTCCGCTGCTCGCAGCGTTTCTCGTCGTGCCGTACGGTCAGTCGAGCATCGCCTGGTGCTCGCTGCTGGCGTTCATCGCAATGATCGTGCTCTGGAAGATCGGTGGCTGGTACCGATCGCGTCGATCTGTCACGACGGCCAGCGCCGTGGGCCACGGAACAGTTGTCCATCGGCCACATCTCTCGGCAAGCCGCATTGGCTGGTCGCTCACCATTCTCGGTGCGCTCATCTTTTCCAAGTATTTCTATCTCGCCGGTTTGAACAGCTATTACACCTTCTATCTCATCGAGAAGTTTCACGTGTCGGTTCGAACGGCGCAGGTTGACTTGTTCATCTTTCTCGGCGCCGTCGCCGCGGGGACGATCCTCGGCGGTCCAATCGGGGATCGGTTCGGGCGCAAGTACGTGATTTGGGGATCGATCCTGGGTGTCCTGCCGTTCACGCTTCTCCTGCCGCACGCCAATCTCTTCTGGACGCCGATTCTCTCGATCGTGATCGGGTTGATTCTGGCCTCGGCATTCTCGGCCATTGTTGTCTACGCGCAGGAGCTCGTGCCGGGACGCGTCGGATTGATCTCCGGCGTGTTCTTCGGTTTCGCGTTCGGCATGGGCGGTCTTGGCGCCGCGGTCCTCGGCGAGCTTGCCGATCGGATCGGGATCGAATCGGTCTATCGGCTCTGTGCGTTTCTTCCGCTGATTGGATTGCTGGCCGCCTTTCTTCCCGATTTGGACTGA
>DAIUKO010000280.1:0-10511 GCA_036848175.1 Vicinamibacterales bacterium
GGTCGGTCTGGCAGGCGGCGACTGAATACCTGATAAGTGACATGAAAAGTCTGAAGTCTGAAGTCTGAAGTCTACCCCCGAGCGGCGCCGACGTGCGCTAATCTGACGCGCGATGCACTGTCAGGCGCGCCGGGCGATCCTCGTTGCGGCAGTCGTCGGAGCTGCAGCCGCCGTCGCGCAGCAGGCGATGCTCGTTGGCGGCCAGCTGGCGACCGCCGACAGGGTTCAGGGCAGCGGCTGGTGGCCGACAAAGCCCTCGACCCAGCGACGCGACTACATCGGCACGGCGACGTGCGCGCAGTGCCACGCGCGCCACGCCGAGACGCAGCGGGCGACCGCGATGGCACGGACGGCGACGCGCGCCGCGAATTCGGAAGTGCTGCGGCCAGACAGGACGCTGACGTTCAGCCACGGGGGATACCGCTACGAAATCGCGGCCAACGGAAACGAGCGCATCTACTCGGTCGCCGGCGCCGGCGCGCGGTCATCGGTCGCGCTGACATGGGCGTTCGGCGAAGGCAAAGTCGGCCAGTCGTTTCTCTTCGAACGCGACGGCACATTTCACGAAGTGCGAGTCAGCTACTACGACTCCGTGCACGCGCTCGACTTCACACCGTCGCGCGCGATCGATGCGCCGCGGACGCTTGACGAAGCGATGTCGCGGCCCATCGGTCAGGCGGAGATCCGGCGCTGCTTCGCCTGTCACACGACGGCGCCGATTGCGGACGGCGTCTTCGACGCATCTTCGGCGACGCCCGGCGTGACCTGCGAAGCGTGCCACGGACCGGGACGCCGTCACGTCGATGCCATCAAGCTCCGTCGAATGGACGAGGCGCGAACGGCGATTCTGAATCCGGCCAGGCTCGATCCGATTGACTCGGTCGACTTCTGCGGCGCCTGCCACGCGACGTTCTGGGATGTGAAGCTGGCCGACGAGCGCGGCATCGCGGCACTGCGTTCGCAGCCGTATCGCCTGCAGTCGAGCCGATGCTGGAACGGCGGCGACGCGCGGCTCACCTGCATTGCGTGTCACAACCCGCACGTCGCGCTCGTCCGTGATGCGGCGGCGTACGACGCCCGCTGCCTCAACTGTCACCTGGCGAGAGGCGCGGAGCCCAAACGTGAGCCTGCCCTGAGCGAGCGGCCTGTGACGCGGCCGCGAGTCGAAGGGCGGTCCGTTCGCGCCTGCCGCGTCGCCGATGCGCGCTGCACGTCGTGTCACATGCCGAAGTACGACGTGCCGGGGATGCATCACGAATTCACCGATCACCTGATTCGAATCAACCGGGGCCGCCCTTGATTCCCCAATGGTCGCGTAGCGATCCTTCGTGCAACCTTATATGATGTAGCCTTCCCACACATCGATATGCCGATCGAGAGCGCGAGCGGCACACAGCATTTGACGAAGCGGGACTTCGCGTACCAGACGCTCCGCGACGCGATCCTCCGGTGCGAGGTGCGGCCGGGCGAGAAGTTGGTGATCGACGAGCTGGCGCGGCGTCTGAACGTCAGCATCATCCCGATCCGCGAGGCGATCCAGCTGCTCCAGTCCGAAGGGCTGGTCGTCACCGTCCCCCACGTTGGCGCGACGGTCGCGCCGGTCTCGCGCGAGTCGATCCAGGACGTGTTCATCCTGCTCGAAGCCCTCGAGACGGCGGCGACGCGGCTGGTCGCGGAGCGCGGCGATGCCGACGAACTGAACGCGCTCGATGCGCTCGTGCGTGAGATGGATCGCGTCGTTGAATTGAAGCGCTACGCCCAGTGGGCGGGTCTCAACCGGCGCTTTCATCTCACGATCGGCGCCGCGCCGGGTCTCGACATGCTCCGCGAGATGACCGAGCGCGTCCTCTCGCGATGGGATCGGATCCGTCAGTTCTATTTCAAGGGCGTGCTCGTGCGCCGCGCCGAACAGGCGCAGGACGAACACCGGGCGATTCTCGCGGCGATGCGCGCACGCGATCTGCCGGCGCTTGAAGGCCTCGTCCGCGCGCACAATCGGCGAGCGCTCGAAGCGTACATGCACTATCTCGAAGAGCCGCAGGAACCGGTGGCGGTGACGCGGCGCAACGCTACCTGATCGACGCGATCGCCCGCGCGAGATCGCCGCGCGCCCGTTGGTCAGCGGGATCCCACACCAGAATGCGCCGCAGCGGCGGGATGGCGCTGTTCCAGTCGCGAGCGTTCATCGCGAGCCGCGCCAGCTCGCGAGAGGCGTCGACGAGCCCCGGTGCGAGCGCGCTCGCGCGCTCGAGCTCCGCGCGCCCGCCCTCGACGTCGCCGGCGCCGACCAGCGACAGACCGAGGTGATAGCGCGCGAGCGCGTGGTCCGGATTCAGCTGCAGCACGGTTCTGAACGTGCGCTCGATCTCCGCCCGATCGCTCGACGTCCGCGTGAGCGCCAGCCCGAGCTGGTAATGCGTTTCCGCAAAAGTCGGGCTGATCGCGGCCGCTTGTCGAAGGTCCGCGACGGCAGCGGCAAGATCTCCGCGTGCCGCCCGCTCGGACGCCGTCTGGAGCAGAATCAACGTGCGACTCACATCCGCGCTCTCCGCGTTCAACCGTTTGATTTCGTCCTGCTCGCGTCGCGCCTCGGCGGTGGCGCCGCCTCTCGCCAGCGCCTGCGCCAGGCTGACGCGCGCTTCGATCAATTCCGGATCGAGCCGGATCGCTTCGCGCAGTTCGTCGATCCCTTCGCGCGTGCGATCCAGCTTCAGCAGGACGGCGCCGAGCAGCTGATGACCCTGCGCATCGCGAGGCCGAGCGGCCGTGGCGAGGCGGAGCTCCGCGGCAGCGGCATCGAAGTCTCCCTTCTGTCGAAGGAGCAGTCCGAGCGTACGACGTGCGAGCGCATGCTGCGGCTGTCGCGCCAGCGCCGCGCGCAGTCGCGCCTCCGCGCCTTCGAGATCGCCGTTCAGTCGAAGCGCGAGCGCGAGGTTGTAGGTGTACTCGGGATCCTCGTCGGACTGCGCCGCCGCAATGCGGAGATGCTCGATGGCCTTGGTCAGCTCCTGCCGCTCCGCGAGCAGCTGTCCGAGCGCGAGGTGGAACCGCGGCTGCCGCGCGTCGAGCCGCGCCGCGGTCTCGAGCTCGGCGGAGGCGCCGGTGAGATCGTCGGTGTGTTTCAGCCCGGGCGCGCCCTTGTATCGATTCCAGAGGTTGACGCCAAGGTTGTAGTGCGCCTCCGGCAGCTGCGGCAGCGCACGGACCACCTGTTGCAACATCGCGATGGCACCGTCGAGGTCGCCGAGCTTCGCGCAGACCGAAGCGATCCCGTAGCGCGCTTCGACGAGCTCCGGCCGCAGCCGCAGCGCGTCGTGATACGCCGCGAGCGCCTCGCCGAGGTTGTCGCGCCGTTCGAGCGCAAGCGCGAGGTGGAGATGCGCGTCCGCGAAATTGGGATCGAGCCGGATCGCCTCGTGGAAGCGCTCGAGCGCCAACTCGAAGTGGCCGGCGTCGCCCAGTCGTGTGCCCTCGGCGTCGAGGCGCGCCGGCGTTGACGCCGGTTCGTCGCGGGCGATTCTGATTACCGTTCGCTTGAGATCGGCCGTCGGATCGTCGCCGCGTTCCTGCGCGTTCAACGCGCTGACCTTCGCCAGCAGATCGGCGGCGCGCGTGCGGTCGCCGTTTCTTCGATACGCCTGCGCCAGGTTGTAGAGCGCGCCGGTCGCACCGGGATCGAGCGCCACGCCCTGTTCCAGCTCGCGAATCGCGCCACTGACGTCGCCGCGTTTCAGCAGAATCCGTCCGAGCTCGCTGTGCGACGGGGCGAACCGATCGTTGGCGCGGATCGAGCCGCGCAGCGCGTCGATCGCTTCGGTCGCTTCCCTCTCCGCCGGATCGACGCCGGATCGCATCAGCGCGACGGCAAAGATGTACGGCACGATGTGCGCGCCGCGCCCCTGATGCACTTCGTCGCGGAGCACGTCGACGGCGGTGTCGGTCCGCCCGCTCTGCATCCAGATCATCGCCAGGCCGGCGTACGGCCCAGGCAGATCGGGCGCGAGCGTGCGCGCCGCGGCGAACTCCTGTTCCGCCGCGCCGAGCTCGGCGCGCATCGCGAGAACGACCCCGCGTTGGAGGTGGAGAATCGCCGAGCGCGGGCGATAACCGAGACCGATATCGATGATCTCGAGACCGAGGTCATAGTTCTGATGATCCAGACAGATCGCTGCCAGATCGATGTAGTTGTCCTCGACGGTGGGTTCGATTCGCGTGGCGGTGCGCAGCGCGTCGTAGGCGTCTTTGATCCGGCCGGCCTTCAGATAGGCGCGCGACGCGAGGTTGTACAACTCGGATGACGTCGACGGCTGGGCCGTCATCTCCTCGGCGACCGCGACCGCCGCCGCCGCGTCGCCGCCCTCGACGAGCATCAGGAGCTGGTTGTAGCCGGCGGCGTAGGGATCGTCGTAGGTCTTGCGGGCCGCGCCGAAGAACCGTGCGGCGTCGGCGTGCGCGCCGGCACGGCCCAGCAGCACGCCCGCCGCGAACCACGTCTTTCCGTCGGCGTTCGCGATCTGCCGCGCGACGTCGATGGCGCGCGAGGTCTGGTGGCCCTCGAAGAGGCACGTCGCGTAGTGGAGCGCCCACACCGGGTCCTGCATCACGCGCGCAGGCGCACGCTCGTACGATTCCAGCGCCGCGCTCAACTGTTGACGCGCGAACGCGATCTCGCCCAGATGCACGTGCGCGATCTCGTCGTCGGGAACGTGCCTCACCACTTCTTCGAAGTGGCGCCGTGATTCGTCGAATTGTCCGCGGGCAAACTCGTTGACGGCGAGATTCTTCAGCGCCGGATAGAACGCGGCGTCGATGCGGAGGGCCTCGCGAAACCGGGCGTTGCCTTCGTCGATCCGTTCGGCGCCGGTCAGCGCGATGCCGAGCAGGTTCAGCGTCTTCAGTTTGTCGGTCGCGTTTGCCACGAGCGGTTCGAGCGTCGCGATCGCCTGCGCGAACTCGCCGCGCTGGACGGCAGCGACGGCGCAGTCGTACGGCGTCGTCCCACAGCCGGTCTGCTGCGCAGCCGCAGAACGGGCGACGAGCGCGAACGCCAGCAGCGCGACAACTGTCGATCGCATGGGTTTGAAGACTCTCGTCCAGGCCCGACACATGGGGCCCCTGCACCCGAAGGCTCGTAGGGGCGGACCGGCGTGTCTGTCCCGCAGGTCCGATTCTAGAACGTCAGGCGCCCCGAGAACTGCACGATGCGTCCGGCCAGCGCAGAGGTCGAGCGTCCGAACAGCGGATCGCTGAGGTTGTTGACCGGGTTGACGAGATTGTTGTTGTTCAGGATGTTGAACGACTCGAGGCGGAATTGGACGTCGGCCGCGTTGCTCCCCATCCACGGGACACGCACGCTCTTGATGAACGAGGCGTCCACGTTGAAGTAGTTCGGTCCGCGATACGTGTTTCGTCCAAGGGTGCCCTGGACGCCGGGTGCCGGCGTCGGGAAGTCGGACGCCTTGAAGATCCCTTTGAGGAAGTCGTCGTCGCTCAACCCCGACAGCGACGATCCGAACGACGGCACGTTCGGACGATCGTTGCCGGCGCCGTCGGCGTTGTAGTCGCAGCCGCTGTTGCCGACGATTCGCCCGCTCGCGTCGCGGATCGGCGTGAACGATCGGCCGTTGCAGACGACGCTGAACGGCGTGCCGCTCTGCGCGATCAACACGCTGGCGAATTGCCAGCCGCCCGCCAGCGCTCGCGCCGCTCCCGACGAAGGCCCCGGGATCCTCCAGTTGACGTGCAGTGAGAGCTTGTGCCGGATGTCGAAATCCGACGGTCCCTCGTCCTGCGACGCCGGTCCGAACGCGTCGGGACGATCCGGTGGCGTGATGGTGCTCGAAAAGTCAATCGCCTTTCCAACCGTGTAGGCGGCGCCGAACTGAACGTCGCTTCGGTTGACGCGCGCGGCGACGGTTGCGCCGTTGTAGTGGCTCTTGTCGATCGCCTGGCCGTAGAGAACCGACGAGAACCCGGGCATGAGGCCGTTGAACACGCCGTCGAGCAGGTCGCCGTTGAAGCGGTTCACGTTGTACCGCAAGTACATGTCGTCGCCGCGCGACCCGATGTAGTCCCCTTCGACGACGAGGGCGCGGCCGATCTGGCGCTGCACGCCGGCGAACCAGTTGTCGGTGTACATGTCGCCGATCTTCGGATCGAGCAGGTCCGCCTTGGCGCGGCCGTTGATCAGGCCGCCCTGCGAGTTGAGGCCGGCGGTGAGGCCCGACGGACGCGGGAAGTTGTAGGGCATCGTCGCCGATGATCCCAGGCCGAAGACCGGCTTGACCGGATCGAAGATCGTGGCGGAGGTGACCGCGAACGACGGCAGGTTCGTGTACTCCGAATCCCAGAGCTGATTCGACATGCGTTCGTAGAACCGGCCCCATCCGCCGCGAATCGACGTGCGTCCCTCCTTGGTCGGGTCCCACGCGACGCTGCCCCGCGGTGCGAACGTGTGCTGCCCGCCCGACCAGAGACCGCCGTCGAGCGGGTAGTCTCGACGAATGACCCGCGCCGTGCGCAGGTCGTTCTCGAGGTTGCCGGTCTGCTGCGTGAACTCGATCGCGGTCATCGGCCCGGCGGCGTTGAAGATGTTGAGGTACTGCTCGTAGCGCAGGCCGCCGCTCAACGTGAGATTCGGCCTCACCTTCCAATCGTCCTGGATGAACGCGGAAAGCGAATGCGTGCGGTGAAGACGCAGCAGGGTGTTGAGCGTCGAACCCGTCGCCGGATCGATCGCCAGATTGTCCTGGCGCGAGGGATTGTCGGCGGCGAAATCGAAGACGCTGTTGAAGCTGTAGATCGGACGGTTGAAGACGCGGGCGCCTTCGTTGTCGGCGTGCTCGCGCGTGAACGCGCCGCCGAACTTCATGCCTTGAGCGCCGCGCGTCCAGGTGACGACGTCGCGCCATTCGAAGTTGTTCTGGACGAAATCGTTCGGACCCCAGGTCGTCTGGTAGCGCTCGATGCCGGTGACCTGGATGCCGGGGACATCGGGACGATTCAGCGGCAGGTTGCCGTAGACGCGCACCCACGAGAACCCCGCCTCGTTCAACATGCTCCCCGACGCCATGTGCGTCCAGTTTGAGTTGAAGTGCATGCTGTTGGTCGGCGAGATGGTGTTGAAGTCGGGATAGACATCAGGCGTGCCGAACAGCACCTTGTCGACCGACGTGCGATTGAACGATCCGTAGATGCGGTCCTTGCCGCCGCTCAGATGGTGATCGCCGCGAATCGTCCACTGCAGCCCTTGGCGCGGCGAGGTCGTGTTGAACGTGCCTTCACCCGTCACCGGCAGGTTGCAGGGAATGGCGCCGACCGGCGACGCGATCGGCTCGCTGCCGCTGCAGCTGGCGTTGAGGAGCTGCGCCGCGGTCTTGAAGTTTCGCTCGGCGCTGAACGAGGCCGGGAACGTGCTCATCACGTACGTGGACACGTTGTTCGGCCGGCTCTGCTTCATGAAGTTGATGAACTGCGGCGTCACGATCGAGCTCGCCTGGCTGATCGCGACGTCCGAGCGCAGCACGTCACCCGAGGTGAAGAAAAACGTTCGATCCTTCTGAAGCGGCCCGCCGAAGCCCCACGACCCTTCCGTCCGGCTGAAATTGGGAAACTGGAATCCCGGCGTGTCCTTCTGAAACTGATTCCGTGCCTGCAGCGAGTCGTTCGTATAGAAGACGCTGCCGCTCCCTCGAAAGCTGTTCGCCCCGGCCTTGGTGACGATGTTGACCAGGACGGAGCTGTTGCGGCCGTACTCCGACGAGAAATTGTTCACCGCGACGCGAACTTCGTCGACCACTTCGCGATTCGGCGTCACGTTCGCGACGCCGCTGCGCTGACTCGAGCTGATCGTCGACGAATCCACCATGAAGTTGTTGGACTCGGTGCGCGCGCCGTTCGCGTTCATGCTGACGCTGTACTCGTTGATGAAAATGTCGGCGTTGGACTGCGCGTACGCCTGACCGCCGCCGGCGGCGCGGCCGCTGACGCCCGGCGTCAGGACGACGAGATTGAAGAAGTTGCCGCCGACGAGCGGCATGTCTTTCACTTCACTCGACTGGATCAGCCCGGAGACGCGTCCTTCGGCGGTCTCGACGAGCGGTGTCCCTGCGGTCACGGTCACGTTCTCGGCCGTCGATCCGACTTCCAGCCGCACGTTGACGGTCTTGATTTCGGCGGTCGCGAGCCGGATGTTTTCTTGCGTGACCGTGCGGAATCCCTGCAGCTCGACCTTGACGGTGAAGAGTCCCGACGGCAGGGCCGTGAACCGGTAGTAACCCGCGACCGTCGTCTGCGCCGTTTGCGTGACGCCTGTTTGCGCGTTGAGCAGCGTGATTGTCGCACCCGGAACGACCAGGTTCGTCGGATCGAGCACGGTGCCTTCAATCGCGCTGGTGAATTGCGCCCAGAGGGGAGGAGTGGAGGCGCACAGGAAGAACGCCGCCAGGAAAACGACCGCGAACCGCCGCTGGCCCTGCATAATCGCTCCTTACGCAAGGACGGAACGCGGCACGGTCGTCGGGCCGATCGCAGGTCGAGACGCCGCCGCGTGAACCGGGCGGATGCTATATCGTATATGATCCGCGCGTCAAGAAAGCTTTCCAGATCGATGCACAGGATCGTGCAGGGCGGCGCGGCCGCATCGATCGCGGCCGCTCTCGCCGCGATCGCGTTGACGACCGCCGACGCGTTTCAGGGTATGGGTACCGCGCGGCGTCCGGCGCGGCCGCCGAGACAGATCCAGACCGACCTACCTCCAATCACCGTCGAGTTTCGCGACGTCGCCGAAGCGTCCGGCCTGACTGCTGTCAACGTCTCCGGCGCTGAGACGACGAAGAAATACATCCTCGAAACGACCGGCAACGGCGTCGCGCTGTTCGACTACGACGGCGACGGCCTCATGGACATCTTTCTCGTCAACGCGACGACGCTCGACGGCGACGGGCCGGGACGCTCGGCGACGAGCCACCTGTACCGGAACAAGGGCGGACTCCGTTTCGAGGACGTCACGACGCGCGCCGGCGTCGGCCGCGTCGGGTGGGGGCAGGGCGTGTGCGTCGGCGACTACGACAACGACGGCCGTCCAGATCTTTACGTGACCTATTTCGGCCAGAGCGTCCTGTATCACAACGAAGAGGGCGGCCGCTTCCGCGACGCGACGCAGTCCGCGGGGCTCGGCGCGAGCACACGGCGCTGGGATACCGGCTGCACGTTCGTCGACTACGATCTCGACGGCCGCCTCGATCTCGTCGTCATCGACTATCTCGAGTTCGATCGCAGCAAGGTACCGCAGCCTGGCGAGGGCGGCTACTGCCAGTGGAAGGGGATGTCCGTGATGTGCGGTCCGCGCGGACTGCCGTTCGCCCGCAATCATCTCTTCCATAACGACGGCAACGGCCGGTTCACAGACGTTTCGCAGCGAAGCGGGATCGGCACGACGAGCGGATGTTATGGTTTTACTGTCGTCGCGTCCGACTTCGACGAGGACGGCTATCCGGATCTGTACGTCGCGTGCGATTCGACGCCGAGCCTGCTGTATCACAATCGCGGCGACGGGACGTTCGAGGACATCGGCCTGCTCGCCGGCGTCGCGCTCAACGACGATGGGCAGGAGCAGGGCGGGATGGGCGTGGCGGTCGCCGACTACGATGAGGACGGCCACGTCGACATCATCAAGACGAACTTCAGCGACGACGTGCCGAACCTGTATCACAACAACGGCGACGGGACGTTCGACGATCGCGTGTTTCAATCCGGTCTGGGCGCGTACATGGAATACGTCGGGTGGGGCGTGCACTTCATCGACGTCGACCACGACGGACGCCGCGACCTGCTGCTGATCAACGGCCACGTCTATCCTGACGTCGAACAGCGCTCCGAACTACACTTCCGACAGCCGCGGCTGCTGTACTGGAACGTCGGCAGCGGGCGGTTCAAGGACGTGTCGAACGGCGCCGGCGACGGTATTCGCACGCCGTGGTCGTCGCGAGGGTCGGCCGTCGGCGATCTCGACAATGACGGATCGCTCGAAGTCGTCGTCAACAACATGGGCGCGCGGCCGAGCCTGCTGAAGAACGCCGGCGCGAAGAAGAACTGGCTGCTGGTGCAATGCGTCGGGACGACAGCGAACCGCGACGCGTTCGGCGCGCGGGTGTACGTCTACGCTGGCGGCCGCCGGTTGTCCGGCGAAGTGCAGGCCGCGTCGAGTTTCATGTCGCAGAGCGATCCGCGCGTCCATTTCGGGCTCGCGGGTGACGGCGCCTATGATCGCATTGAGGTGCAGTGGCCTGGCGGACGTCTCGAGACGTTTCCCGCGGGAACGAGCAACAGGATCATCAAGCTGACCCAAGGCAGCGGCGCGTCACAGAAATGACGCAAGAGCTCGAGGATGTCTTCCATTCAACGGCCTAGCACGGCGACCTTCGCCGTTTTCCTCGCGTTCGTTCTTCTGCTCGTCAATAGCGCGTACCTCGCCGCTTACGCGACGCCGTCGCTCTTCTATTTCGTCAATC
>DAIUKO010000281.1:0-10469 GCA_036848175.1 Vicinamibacterales bacterium
CGCGGATCGTCGAGCCACACGCGCTCGAGGGTCGCGGTCTTCGGCTCCTCGGCCGTGCTCAGCGTGATGTCGATGCCTTCGAGCTGCACCTTCTCGAATTCGTTGCCGACGAGGTAAGTGATCGGCGCCACGATGTACGCGGCCGCGCCCATCGAAGCCTGCTCGCCCGAGTACAGATTGTTGAACGTAATCGGGTCGTGCTTCTTGACCTTCGCGGTGCCGCGGACCTGGAACGTCGCCGTCCCGAACTGCCGCTCGTACGACGTCGCGGTATTCAGGATCGTCGCGTACGTCATCAGCGGCGTGAAGAGCTGATCGTTGACCAGATTGAAGTTGAACGTGCGCTTCGTCGCGCGGCTGGATTCGAGCGTCAGCTTCAGAGGAATCAGCTGCGGCCCATTGCCGAGACGGCCAGCGATGGTCGTCGCGCGATCCTGAAGGAACGTGCCAATGACGTCGCCGGTGGAGGAGAGCTTCATCGACGAGAACAAGCTCGGAAGCACCGTGTAGACGTAGGCCCGAGTCATTGGAAACTCAGTCGGACCCAGGTTGTACATCGGGTGGCCGAAGGCGTAGACGCGGTCGCCGTCGATGTGCGTCACCGTGCCGGTGCCGCCCAACTGCAGATCGCCGGTGACGAACGCGACGCCAATCGCGTCGCCTGGCTTCAGCGGACCCGAGAACGGCATTTCGCCGCTGCGTGCGCCGGCGCCGCCGCCGGTGGGAACGAACCCTTGATCCTGAAACGCTCCGCCGATGACGTCCGCCACTTCGGGCTCGAACCCCGACATCGCGAGCGGCGTCGCGATGGGACGGAGCAGCGTGCCGAGCTGGCCGCCCCCAAACCCGTCGACGCTTGTCGCGCCCATGAAGCGCGTGTCGCCCGTGCGATCCGCGAACGGCCGATTCCAGTTCAACGCCTTGCGGAACGCCGCCGTCAGGCTCTCCCGCGTCAGCGGGTACTCCACCTGCACGCGTGCCGCGCTCGGTCGCGTCCCGGAAAACGATGCCGCGTCCGTCATCTCGGCGATGGGCGTGATGCCGGCGATGGGTTCCTTCGAAAAGCTGCCGAGCGCGTACGACACCGCTCCGATCAACTTGCCGTCGACGTAGACCGGGCTGCCGCTCATCCCGGCGATGACGCCGGTGTGCGCCAGCGGTCCGCCTTCGAGCTTCGCGAGAATCAGGTTGCGGTGCGGCCCGATGATGTTCTCGAGCACCCCGATGATGTTGGCCTTGAACTCTTCGACACGCGTGCCATCGAAGACCGTTCGTCCGATGCCGACCATCCCCGGCCGGATTTCATCGATCCCCATCTGAGCGGGGGCGGCGGAGATCAGTGTGGATAGACCGGTGACGGTCGCGAGAAGGATGACGATGGTCCGTCGGATTGACATGGGTTACGTTCCAGTTATACGCGCGAAGTCATTGCTGGTCAAGGAGAACTGGGCGATCGTGTTGACACTCGCCGCCGTGTTTGCTATCGTCTCGCCTTCCATGGTTGGGCACATGAGGATTGCTCCTCGGTCGTTTTGGTGGCGCTATTGGGCCCCGACTGAGGAGGCGTCCGCCCTGGCCTGACCTGCCACCGCGAGAAAACGGGAACTCCCAAGCCTCTTCAGCCTTATCGGGTTGAAGAGGCTTTTTGTTTGTGGAGCGATGTCGAAATCCTTGTTGTGCATCACTGTGACGGGCGCCACGACGGCCGAGCTCCGCCGGCGGCGCGATGCGGTCGCCGACGCCGACCTGATCGAGCTGCGCCTCGACACCGTTGCGGATCCGGACGTTGCCGGCGCCCTCAGCGGCCGGCGCGGCCCCGTCATCGTCACCTGCCGTCCGACGTGGGAGGGCGGCCATTTCAGCGGCTCTGAGGAAGTCCGCAAACGTTTGCTGTCCGATGCGCTTGCGCTCGGGGCCGAGTACGTCGATCTCGAATGGCGCGGCCGCTTCGATGACCTCATTCGCCAGCGCCATGGCCGAGGCATCGTCATCTCGTCGCACGATTTCGAGGGCGTGCCGGCCGATCTGACGTCGCAATTCCAGGCGATGCGATCGACCGGCGCCGAGGTCGTGAAGATCGCCGTCACGACGCGCCGACTGTCGGACTGCTTGCCGCTCGTCGAGATCGCTGCGCGCAACCGCCGCGCCGCCGGCCTGGTTCTGATCGGGATGGGCGAGCACGGCCTCGCCACGCGCGTGCTGGCAAGCCGCTTCGGATCGATGTGGACGTATGCCGGCCTGCTGCGCGAGATCGGCCAGATCTACGCATCCACGCTGCTGAACGAGTATCGGTACCGATCGCTGAGCGAATCAACGGAGGTGTACGGGCTCGTCGCCGGCTCGGTGGCGCATTCAGTTTCGAGCGCGATGCACAACGCCGCCTTTCGTGCGGCGGGGCGCGACGCCGTCTATCTGCCGTTTCCAGCCGGCAGCGCGGACGACTTCGTCGCCTTCGGACGCGCCATCGGCATCAAAGGCGTGAGCGTCACCATTCCGCACAAAGTCGCGTTGTTCGAACGCGTCGACGACGTGCAGCCGGTGGCTCGCCGCGTCGGCGCCATCAACACGATCAAGGCTGAAGACGACGGCCGGTGGGTGGGCGGCAATACGGACGTCAGCGGATTCCTTCAAGCGCTGCAGGACCGCGTCGCACTCGAAGGTCTTCGCGCGTCGCTCCTCGGTGCGGGCGGCGCCGCGCGGGCGGTCGCCGTCGCCCTCGCAGGATCCGGGTCGGTGGTCTCCGTGCACGCACGCGATCGCGTCAAAGCGGAGGCGATCGCGGCAGTCACGTCGGCGCGCGTCGGATCGTGGCCGCCTGCGTCCGGCAGCTGGGACCTCCTGATCAACTGCACACCCATCGGCATGCATCCTCGCGTCGATGAAACACCGGTGCCCGCCGGCCAGCTGACCGGACGCTATGTGTACGACCTCGTTTACAACCCCGCCGAGACGCGGCTGCTTCGCGAGGCCGCCGCGCTCGGCTGTCAGACGATTGGCGGACTCGACATGCTCGTCGCGCAGGCGGACGAACAATATCAATGGTGGACCGGCACGCGGCCGGCGCCGGGCGTGATGCGCGAAGCGGCCCTGAAACGGCTGGCGGAGTTTGTGCGCAATGAAAATTACGTCGTTTGAACAGTTCCGGGAGCTGGCGCGGCGCGGGACGTTCGTGCCGGTGTGCAAGGAGATCGTCGCGGATCTGCTGACGCCGGTGTCGGCGTTTCTGAAGATCGCCGAGCACGCCGACTACGCGTTCCTCCTCGAGAGCGTCGAAGGCGGCGAACACGTCGGCCGCTACTCGTTCCTCGGCAAAGATCCGTTCCTGATTCTGCGCGCGCGCGATGGCAGGACGACGATCGAACGCGGCGGCGCGACCAGCGAAAGCGAGCAGCCGTTCATCGACACGCTGCGGCGGCTGATGGCCGACTTCCGATCGCCGTTCGTCCCCGATCTGCCGCGGTTCACCGGCGGCGCCGTCGGGTATCTCGGCTATGGCGCCGCGTCGTGGTTCGAGCCGGTGCTCGGCGATCTCGGAGCGGGCACGGACGGAGCCGACGAGGCCGGGTTCATGCTGTTCGACACCGTGCTCGCGTTCGATCACGTGCAGCACCGGATCCTGATCATTGCCAACGCGCGCATCACGGCGGACGACGACCTCGAATCCCTGTATCAGTTCGCCTGCGCGAAGATCGATTTTCTCGAGCGCGAGCTCGAACGGAATCTCTCCAGGACCCGTCGCGCCGGCGCCAACGGCGTCGCCATCACGTCGAATCACACGCGAGAACAATTCGAGGAGCGAGTCCGCGCGGCGAAGGAGTACATCGCGGCCGGCGACATCTATCAGGTCGTGCTGTCGCAGCGGTTCGAGGCGGAGATCGGCGCCGACCCGTTCACGGTCTACCGTGCGCTGCGGCACGTGAACCCGTCGCCGTACATGTACTTCATCCGGATGGGCGACGTGTCGGTCGTCGGATCGTCGCCCGAGATGCTGGTCCGTGTCGAAGGTTCGCGCGTCGAGACGCATCCCATTGCCGGGACGCGCCCGCGCGGACGGACCGCCGAAGAGGACATGCGCCTGGCCGAAGAGCTGAAGCGAAACGAAAAGGAGCGCGCCGAGCACGTGATGCTCGTCGATCTCGGACGCAACGACGTCGGCCGGGTCTGCCAGTACGGGTCGGTCCGCGTCCCGCAGTTCATGGGCCTCGAGCGCTTCTCCCACGTGATGCACCTGACGTCGATCGTCGAAGGCAAGCTGGCCGACGATCGCGATCGGCTGGACGCGCTGGTGTCGTGTTTTCCCGCCGGCACCGTGTCGGGCGCGCCGAAGGTACGCGCGATGCAGATCATCAAGGAGCTCGAGCCGTGCGGGCGCGGTCTCTACGCCGGCGCGGTCGGATACCTCGATTTCGCCGGCAACCTCGACTTCTGCATCGCGATCCGCACCGTCATCATGTTCAAAGGTCGCGCCTACGTGCAGGCCGGCGCCGGGATCGTCATCGACTCGAACCCGACGGCCGAGTACGAAGAGACGCGCGACAAAGCGAAGGCGCTGGTGCGCGCGCTGGAAATCGCTCAGGAAGGGCTCTGATTGATCTTAGTGATCGACAACTACGATTCGTTCACCTACAACCTGGTGCAATACCTCGGGGAGCTGGGCGCCGACGTGCGGGTGATGCGCAATGACGTCGTCTCGATCGACGACGTGATCGCGGCGCGGGCGGACCGCATCGTCATCTCACCGGGGCCCGGCCGCCCTGAACAGGCGGGTGTCACGATGCGTGTGATCAAAGAACTGGGACACGCGACGCCGGTGCTGGGCGTCTGTCTCGGGCATCAGGCGATCGGCGCCGTGTTCGGCGGATCGGTCGTGCGCGCCGGCGTGCCGATGCACGGCAAGACCTCGACGATCGAGCATGACGGCCGTGGCGTGTTCAGCGGCATCAGCGGACCGTTTCAGGCGTCGCGCTATCACTCGCTGATCGTGTCGGAGGCGGATCTCTCCGCCGATCTCGAGGTCTCGGCGCGGACGCGCGAAGACGGCATCATCATGGGGCTGCGCCACCGGACGTGGCCGGTTCACGGCGTGCAGTTTCATCCGGAGTCGATCCTGACCGGCGAAGGCAAGAAGATTCTGCAGAACTTCATTCGGACGTAACCGATGTTCCAACAGCTCATCGAAAAGCTGACGCGGCACGAAGATCTGACGACCGACGAGGCGGCCGCCGCGATGGCCGAAATCATGGAAGGCCGTGCGGCGCCGTCGCATATCGCCGGATTGTTGATTGGTCTCGCCATGAAGGGGGAGCGGCCGGCGGAGATCGTCGGCCTCGCGCGGACGATGCGCGCGCACGCGGTTCAGGTCTCCCGGCGCTTCGGTCAGGTGTTCGACACGTGCGGTACGGGCGGCGATCGCTCAGGCACGTTCAACATCTCGTCGTGCACCGCATTGGTGGTCGCCGCCTGTGGCGTCCGCGTCGCCAAGCACGGCAACCGATCGGCGTCGAGTCGCACCGGCGGCGCCGACGTCTATGAAGCGCTCGGCATCCGCGTGACGGCGCCGCCGGCGGTCGTCGAACGCTGCCTCGCCGACGCCGGCATCGGATTCTTCTTCGCGCCGACGTTCCATCCATCGATGAGGCACGCCGGCCCGGTGCGGCGCGAGTTGGGCCTCCGGACCGCGTTCAACCTGCTCGGACCGCTGACCAATCCGGCCGGCGCGTCGCGGCAGCTGGTCGGGGTGCCGCGTCCGGAGTTCACCGAACTGCTGGCGCGATCGCTGCTGCTGCTGGGATCGCAACGCGCGTGGGTGGTCCACGGCTCGGACGGCATCGACGAGTTGACGACGACCGGGTACACGAAGATCTCCGAGTGTCGCGACGGCGCGGTCAATACGTTCTATCTCCATCCGGCCGACGTCGGGCTGCCGAAGGCGCCGCACGGTGCGCTGCAAGGCGGCGATGCGCACGAGAACGCGCGAATCATCGAGCACATCCTCAACGGCGGACGCGGTCACGCTCGCGACGTCGTGCTGCTCAACAGCGGCGCCGCCTTGTTCATCGCGGGTGCGGCCTCGTCGGTTGAAGAGGGGATCGTTCGTGCGTCGCGCGCGATCGATCGCGGCGATGCGGAGCGGACGCTGGAGCAGCTCGTGTCGATTTCGACGGCCGAGGAATTCGCACCGGGGGCGAGCGCATGAGCGAATCCACCGTGTCGAGCGCCGATCTGCTGGCGACGATTGTCGCCGCCACCAGGCGCATCGTCGAGGTGAGGCAGGAGCGCGAGCCGATGGCGGCGCTCGACGAGCGCGCGGCCGAGTCGCCGGCGCGCGCGGCACGATTTCAGACCGCGATCGGCCGGCTCGACGCGATCAACGTGATCGCCGAGTGCAAGCGGCGATCGCCGTCGAAAGGCGTGCTGCGCGCCGACTACGATCCGGCGGCCATCGCACGCGGCTACGCCGAAGCCGGCGCGGCGGCGATTTCCGTGCTGACCGAGCCGACGTTCTTCGACGGTGCGCTGGAGCACGTGACCGCCGTGCGTCAGGCGGTTCCTCTCGACGTGCCTCTTCTCCGCAAGGACTTCATCGTCTCGGAGTACCAGCTCCTCGAAGCAAAGGTGGCCGGCGCTGATGCCGTGCTGCTGATCGTCGCGGCGCTGCGGCCGGTCGAGGTGAAGGTGCTGCACGACCACGCCGTCCGCCTCGGACTCGACGTCCTCGTCGAAGTGCACGACGCCCGCGAGCTCGACGTCGCGCTCGACAGCGGCGCGCGGATCGTCGGCGTCAACAATCGGAACCTGCGGACGCTCGAGGTCGACGTCCGTGCGTCCGAGGACCTCATCGCGCGGATCCCGGCGGACGTGATCGGAGTCAGTGAGAGCGGACTGAAATCAGCGGACGATCTTTTGCGGCTGCGCGATTTGGGATACCGCGCGTTCCTGATCGGCGAACGGTTCATGACGACCGCCGATCCCGGAAAGGCGTTGCGGGGGTTGCTCGAAAGCTGCGTGAACACAAAGGACACAAAGGACACCAAGGACACAAAGGTTTACCAATGGAAAGCCTAGCCACCATGTCCTTCAACGGCTTTGTGCCCTTTGTGCCCTTTGTGTCCTTTGTGTCCTTTGTGTCCTTTGTGTTCCTGGTGTCGTTCTGATGTTTGTGAAGATCTGCGGGATCACTCGCACCGAAGATGCTGAAGCCGCGGTGAACGCCGGCGCGAACGCGCTCGGGTTCGTGTTCTGGCCGGGCAGCCCGCGGTTCGTCGATCCGTACCGCGCGCGCGAGATTGTGCGATCGCTGCCGCCATTTGTGACGCCCGTCGGGTTGTTCGTGAATCAGCCGCGCGACTACGTCTGCGGCGTGGCCAGCCTGGTGCGGCTCGGCGCCGTGCAGCTTCACGGCGACGAGACGCCGGCGTTCGCCGCATCGATCCCATGGCCGATCGTCAAGGCGCTGTCCGTGGACCGCGCGGACGCCTGGCCGGCGACGACGACGCTCTTGCTCGATGCGCACGATCCGGTGAAGCGCGGCGGAACCGGACAGACGATCGACTGGCCGGCCGCAGCCGCGATCGCGAAGACGCGGCGGATCCTGCTGGCCGGCGGACTGACCGCGGAGAACGTCGCCGATGCGCTCGAGCGCGTCCGGCCCTTCGGCATCGATGTCTCGTCGGGCGTCGAGCGATCGCCCGGCGTCAAGGATCACAATCGAATCAACGCGCTCTTTGAGGCGGTGCATGGCCACACCCACGTTACGTCGAGACCCTGATCGTCGCGGCTACTTCGGTGAGTTCGGAGGGCGCTACGTCCCCGAGACGCTCGTCGAACCGATCGAAGAGCTCGAGCGCGCCTATCTCGATGTTCGCGACGACCCGGCGTTCGATGCCGAGCTGCAGCGATTGTTCAAGCACTACGTCGGCCGGCCGACGCCGGTCTACGAAACGGCGCGGCTCGCCAACGCGGCCGGCGGCGCGCGCATCTTCCTCAAGCGCGAAGATCTGACGCATACCGGCGCGCACAAGATCAACAACGCGCTCGGCCAGGCGCTCCTCGCCGCTCGCATGGGCAAGCGGCGCATCGTCGCCGAGACCGGAGCCGGCCAGCACGGCGTCGCCTCGGCGACCGCATGCGCGCTGCTCGGCCTGGAGTGCCACGTCTACATGGGCGCAGAGGACATGGATCGCCAGGCGCTCAACGTCTTCCGGATGCGGCTGCTCGGCGCTGAAGTGTGTCGCGTCGACGCCGGCAGCCGGACCTTGAAGGACGCGATCAACGAGGCGATGCGCGACTGGGTCACGAACGTCTCCGACACCTACTATCTGCTCGGGTCGGTGCTCGGGCCGCATCCGTATCCGCTGATGGTTCGTGAATTTCAATCGGTCATCGGACGCGAGGCTCGCGCGCAAATCCTCGAGCTCGCCGGACGGGTGCCGGATGCGATCGTCGCCTGCGTCGGCGGCGGCAGTAACGCCATGGGGATGTTCGACGCGTTCATCGACGACAAGGGCGTCCGTTTGATCGGCGTCGAGGCCGGCGGCGAGCAGATCGTCCGCGGCCGCCACGCGGCGCGGTTCGCCGGCGGCAGCGCCGGCGTGCTGCAGGGCACGCGTACGTTCGTGCTCCAGGATGACGATGGGAACATCGAGCTGACGCATTCGATTTCGGCGGGCCTCGACTACGCGGCGGTCGGGCCGGAGCATGCGTGGCTGCGCGCGATGGGCCGCGCCGAGTACGCCTATGTCACCGATGCCGAGGCGCTGGACGCCTTTCAAACGCTGGCGCGGCTCGAAGGCATTCTGCCGGCGCTCGAATCGGCACACGCCGTCGCCTACGCGCAGCGCATCGCGAAAGAGCTCGGACCGTCGGGCGTCGTGCTCGTGAATCTGTCGGGCCGCGGCGACAAGGACGTGAACACGGTGGAGAAGTACCTTGCGTCTCGCTGACGCCTTCGCCCGGTTGCGCGCCGAGGGCCGACCCGGTCTCGTGACCTACACGGCCGCCGGCGATCCCGATCTCCCTCGGTCTGCGGAGATTCTGAAGGCGCTCGATCGTGCAGGCGCCGACGTCCTCGAGGTCGGCGTGCCTTTCTCGGATCCGCTCGCCGACGGGCCGGTGATTCAGCGTGCGACCGAGCGCGCGCTCGCCGCCGGCGGCAGCCTGCGCGCGTCGCTGGCGCTCATCGATCGAATCCGCCCCGACATATCCGCGCCGATCGTCGTGTTCAGCTATGCGAACCCGATCATGCGCATGGGCGTGGACGCGTTCGCGACGCGCGCCGCGGCGGTGGGCGTCGACGGAGTCCTGGCGCTCGATCTGCCGATAGAAGAGGCGGGCGATTTCCGCGCGACCCTGAAGGCGGCCGGCCTCGACACGATCTTTCTCCTGAGCCCGACGACGACGGAGGCGCGGATTCGAAAGGCGGCGGAGCTGGGCAGCGGATTCCTGTACGGGATCTCGCGCCTGGGTGTGACCGGCGCCCGCGACCGCGTCGCGAGCGGCGCCGAAGCGCTGGTGCGGCGGATTCGCGCCCATACCTCGATGCCGATTGCGCTCGGCTTCGGCATCTCGCGCCCCGAGCACGTGGCCGAAGTCGGCGCCTACGCCGACGCGGCCGTCGTCGGCAGCGCGCTGGTGTCGAAGATCGCGGAGGCGAGCGCCTCGGCGGACCTGATCGCGCAAGTCGAAGAGTATGTTCGGTGGTTGAGAGGCGCGCATGCCCACGCTTGACGATCTGCGCAACGACATCGACCGCGTCGACGAGGTTCTGGTCCGTCTGCTCAACGAGCGCGCCCGCGTCGCCTGCGAGATCGGGCGGCTGAAAAAGGAACAGGGCATCGACATCTATCAGCCCGAGCGCGAGAAACAGGTGCTCGAGCACGTGCGCAACGTCGCCGTCGAAGGACCGCTCGGCGCCGACGCCATCGCACGGCTGTTCGAACGTATCATCGATGAAGCGCGCCGGCTCGAGCGGCGCGTGGTCCACGGCGAAATCAGCGGCGAACCGACCAAATGACGGCAACCGGCAGTGGAGGCGATAAAGCCATGGTCGTAGTGATGCAGGAACGGGCAACCGAAGATCAGATCGCGAAGGTCGTGGCGCGACTGGTGGAAATGGGCATGGACGTCCATCGATCGACCGGCGTCGAGCGGACCGTCCTCGGCGCCGTCGGGTCTGGACATCCAGAGCCGGGGCTGATCGAAATGCTCGAAGGCGTCCACGAGGTCTTGCGCATCTCGTCGCCGTACAAGCTCGCCAGCCGGACGTTCAAGCCGGACAACACCGTCATCACCGTCGGCGACGTGCGGATCGGCGGCGACGAAGTGATCGTCATGGCCGGCCCGTGCTCCGCGGAGAACGAGAAGCAGGTGCGCGCCGCCGCGGCGGCGGTGCGGCGCGCCGGCGCCAAGATCTTCCGCGGCGGCGCGTTCAAGCCGCGCAGCTCGCCGTACAGCTTCCAGGGCCTCGGCGA
>DAIUKO010000282.1:0-10462 GCA_036848175.1 Vicinamibacterales bacterium
AGATTCTCGGGGATGACGCGGTTGATGATCTTCTCGACGATGTCTTCCTTCATCGTCTCCTGTGTGACCAGCGGGCTGTGCTGGCTGGAGACGACGACGGCGTCGACGCGGATCGGCTTGGCGCCGTCGTATTCAACCGTGACCTGCGATTTGCCGTCGGGACGGAGGTACTCGAGGACGCCGTCACGCCGCGCGCACGAAAGGCCCTTGGCCAGCTTGTGCGCGAGCATGATCGGCAGCGGCATCAGCTCCTCGGTCTCGGTGCACGCGAAGCCGAACATCAGACCCTGATCGCCCGCACCGCCGGTGTCGACGCCCATCGCGATGTCGGGCGACTGGCTGTGGATGGACGACAGCACTGCGCACGTCTCGCCGTCGAATCCGTACTTGCCGCGGTTGTAGCCGATCTCGTTGATGGTGGCGCGGACGATGTCCTGGAAATCCACGTACGCGCTCGTGGTGATCTCACCGGCCACGACCGCCAGACCGGTCGTGACCAGCGTTTCGCACGCGACGCGGCTCACCGGATCCTTCGCGAGAATCGCGTCGAGAATGGAATCGGAAATCTGATCGGCAATCTTGTCCGGATGCCCCTCGGTGACCGACTCAGAGGTGAAAAGATGCCGTCCCTTACCGCTCATTTTTCGTGCGCTCCTTCAGTCCGGCTGACGCCGGACACGACGTACTTCCGGCCGACGCCGGACGCGATCTGTGACTGAAAACACCAGCCGTTCAAACGGCTAAGTCTAGCAGATTCATGGCCGCGGATGAAACCGATCGTAGACGGTGCGCAGGCGTGCCTCGAGGACGTGCGTGTAGATCTGGGTGGTGGAAAGATCGGCGTGGCCGAGCATCATTTGAATCGCTCGCAGATCGGCGCCGCGATCGAGCAGATGCGTCGCGAACGAATGACGCACCACGTGCGGGCTGAGCGTGCGCGGCAGACCTGCTTTGCGTCCGTGTCGCTTGAGAATCTTCCAGAACCCGACGCGCGACAGCGCGCCGCCGCGCGCGTTGACGAAGAGGACGTCGCGAACGCCGCGAGCGTTGCGAATCAGATCGGGGCGCGCCTCGCGCTGATAGCGGCGGATCCACTCGGCGGCCTGGTCGCCAATCGGGATCAGGCGTTCCTTGCTCCCCTTTCCGATGCACGTCATGTATTGCTCATCGAGGTGAAGATCGGATGCTCGCACTGCGACCAGCTCGGAGACGCGCAGGCCGGTCGCGTACAGCAACTCGATCATCGCGCGGTCGCGCAGACCCAGCGGCGTCGTGACGTCAGGCTGCGCGATCAGCGTGTCGACTTCGTCGAGCGACAGAAACTTCGGCAGTGCCGGCCATGCGCGCGGCGGCGTCAGATCGTCCGCCGGGCTGTGTTCGAGCCGGCGATCGAGCACGAGGAACTTGTAGAAGCCGCGTACCGCCGCGACCATCCGCGCGACCGATCGCGGCGACAGTCCGCGGGTGCGCTGCTGGCGCACGAAGGCCTCGAGGGTTGCACGATCGAGCGTTTCCGGACGCCGTCCCGCGCCCGCGGCAAATTCCGCCAGCGCCCGCAGATCTCGACCGTAGCTCTCGAGCGTGTGATCGGCCAGCCGGCGCTCGACGCGGAGGTGATCCAGGTAGGCGTCGATCATGCGTCTCGCTATGATAGTATTCGCGGTTCGTTCGCGAGGGTTCGCCCAGCATGCCTGTCCGTTCCAAGTGGCAGTCTCTTCCCACCGAGCAAATCAATCCCTCCACGCTCGGCATCGACAAGCTCGCGGCCGCCGACATCGTCGAAGGCATGCTGAACGAGGATCGCAAGATGATCGCCGCGGTGGCCCACGAGAAGGCCCGCATCGCCGTTGGCGTCGACATCATCACGCAGGCGCTCAGGAAAAACGGCCGGATCGTCTTTGTCGGGGCCGGGACGAGTGGCCGTCTGGGCGTGCTCGAATCCGCGGAGATGCCGCCGACCTTCGGCACCAAGCCGGATCTCGTCCAGGCGATCATGGCCGGCGGCAAGAGCGCGGTGCTGCGCGCGCGCGAAGGCGTCGAGGACAACCACGAGGAGGGGGCGCGGTCGATCAACCGGCTGCGGCCGACCAAGAAGGACGTCGTCATCGGCGTCTCGGCGAGCGGCATGACTCAGTTCGTTCGCGGCGCGCTCACTCGAGCGCGGCGCGCCGGCTCGAAGATCATCTTCGTCACGTGCGACCCGAGCACGGAGCTGCAGACCTTCGTCGACCTGACGATCGCGCCGGCGGTTGGTCCGGAAGTCATCGCCGGTTCGACGCGCCTGAAAGCGGGCACGGCCACCAAGCTGGTGCTCAACATGCTGACCACCGCCGCGATGATCCGCATCGGCAAGACCTACGGCAACCTGATGGTCGACGTGCAGATGGGTTCGGAAAAGCTCCGCGATCGCGCGCGGCGCATCATCACCATCGTCACGGGACTCGAGTACGACGAGGCGGACAAGCTGCTGCGGCGCGCGCACTGGGATGTCAAGGCCGCTATCGTGATGCAGAAGCGCGGCCTCAGCTACAACGAGTCGCTGTCGCGCCTTCGCGACGCCGACGACTTCGTTCGTGAAGCGATCGGCGAGGACGTGGAGCCGCGCTTGAAAGCGCTGCTCAAAGTCGGCTAGCCGCGGCGCGATCCAGCCAGACTTCCGCGTGCCGGTGCAGCTGCAGGAACGACGCCGGAACGTGCGGCGTCACCGGGCCCTGAACCATTCGCGCCACGCAGCGCGCTTTCGACGCGCCCGTGGCCAGCAGCACAATCCGCTTCGCGTGAAGAATCGTCGCCATTCCCATCGACAGCGCGTCGTGCGGCACCGCGGCGAGACGGCCGCCGAAGAGCGCGGCGTTCGCACGGCGCGTCGCGGCGCGGAGACGCGCGCCATGCGTGCGCGCCACGAGCGCCCGCGCCGGCTCGTTGAAGCCGATGTGTCCGTTCGCGCCGAGACCCAGAATCTGCAGATCGATGCCGCCGGCGCGGTCGATCGCGCGTTCGTAGCGCAGGCATTCGCGCTCGACGTCGCGCGCCATGCCGTCGAGAAAATGAATCCGCCGCGGCCGCAGATTGACGCAGCCGAAGAGGTGACGCTGCATGAACGCGCGGTAGCTGTGCGGGTCGGATGCCGACACGCCACGGAATTCGTCGAGGTTGAACGTCGTCGCGCGCGAGAAGTCGACGCGCCCCGCCCGATGCAGTCGAACCAGCTCGCGGTAGAGTGGGATGGGTGTGCGGCCGGTCGGCAGGCCGAGCACGAGACGCGGATCGCGCGCGAGACCGCGTGCGATGTCATGAGCCAGCAGCCGCGCCACCGCGTCCGCATCGGCAAGCACATGCACTCGCATTACGTCTTATAGTGCGGAATCTGCGCGCCTTCCCGCGCTTCGGCGAGCGCCAGCCAGACCGCCCCGACCGCCGGTTCCTCCTCGAGCAATTGCACCTGGCAACGCGGCGCGACCTCGACCAGCCGCTGCGGCAGCACAATCGCGACCGACGGCACGACCTTGAACACGCCGCCGGCGAGGTAGAAGGTGAACGTGTCGCCACGCATCTCGAGGCGCGTCGCGACCGACAGCGCGGCGAGCACGAGCTCGTCGACCGTGCGCTCCAGAATGCGCATCGCGACAGCGTCGCCGACTGCCGCGGCGCCTTCGACAATCGGTCCGAGCGCGGAAACGCTCATCCGCGGGACTTCGCGGTCGTAGACGATCCGCGGCAGTCGTGACACGTCTGTGACGTCGAAGTGCGCGAGGATGTCCTCACTCAACCGCGTCGCCGGACCGCGGCCGTCCGCCGCACGCATCACCGCCGCGACCGCTTCGCGGCCGATCCAGTAGCCGCTTCCCTCGTCGCCAACCATGTGACCCCAGCCGCCCGCGCGCGCCGCCTGCCCGCCGGCGTTGCGCCCGTACGCGATCGATCCGGTTCCGGCGATGATCACGATGCCGGGCGCGTCGCGCGCGCCGGCGACGAGCGCGATCAGCGCGTCGTTGACGACGACGACGCGCGACTTGTGGCCGAGGCGACGCATGATCGCGCGCACCGTGCGCGCCTCGTCTTCGCGATCGACACCGGCGATGCCGAGACAGATGGCCGACGGCGTGATGTCGCGATCGCCGATCGCCTCCTCCATCACTTCGTGGAACACCTTCTCGACCTCGAGCTCCCCGGCCGCGTGCAGGTTCGCGCCGGGACCTCTCCCCTCAGAGACGATGTTTCCGCGTTCATCGGCAAGCAGGCATACGGTTTTCGTGCCGCCCGCGTCGATCCCGAGCACGTGCATGAATCGTCGATTCTATGTTATTAGAACCGCCTCACTGTGGTCCTTACCTGGATCGACTACCTCGTGATCGGCGGCTACCTGCTGGCGATCACGGCCTTCGGCTCCTACTTCGCACGCTTTCAGAAAACCACTCGCGATTACTTTCTGACCGGCCAGTCGGTGCCGTGGTGGGCGATCTGCTTCACGATCGTCGCGACCGAGACGAGCACGCTCACCTTCATCAGCGTGCCGGCGACCGCGTACGCCAGCGACATGACGTTTCTGCAGCTCGTGTTCGGCTACGTCATCGGCCGCATGCTGATAAGCGTGCTCTTCATCCCCGCCTACTTTCGCCGCGAGCTGTTCACCTCCTATGAGCTGCTGCAACGCCGGTTCGGTCCGCGCGTGAAGAATCTGTCGGCGTGCATCTTTCTCGTCACGCGCGCGCTCGCCGACGGCATCCGGCTGTTTGCGACCGCGCTCGTCATCTCGGTCGTCACGCACGTGCCGGTGACGTGGGCCGTGGTGGTGCTCGGGATCGCAATGATCATCTACACCGTCCGTGGCGGCGCTTCGGCGGTGATCTGGACCGACGTCGTGCAGCTGTTCGTCTACGTTGCCGGCGCTGCGGTCGTGTTCGTATCGCTGCTGGCGCTGATTCCAGGTGGCTGGTCGGAGGTGATTCGCGTCGGGTCTGCCGCGGGCAAGTTTCGTGTGTTCGACTTCTCCACCACATTGGCGCGGCCGTACACGCTCTGGGCCGGGGTCATCGGCGGCATCGCGTTGACGCTGTCGACGCATGGGACGGATCAGTTTTTAGTTCAGCGTCTCCTCGCAGCCCGTTCGTCGCGCGAAGCTTCGCGCGGGCTGGTGCTGAGCGGCTTTCTCGTCTTCGCGCAGTTCGTGCTTTTTCTGCTCATCGGCGTGATGTTGTTCACCTACTACAGAACTGTCCCGCTGCCGCGCGCGCTCGCCCGTAACGACGAATTGCTGCCGACGTTCATCGTCACCGCGCTGTCGCACGGTGCGGCCGGCTTCATCGTGGCTGCCATCGTCGCCGCGGCGCTCTCGCCATCGATCAACGCGATGGCCGCCACCACGGTGAACGACTTCTACGCGAAGTACTATCGGCCGGACGCCGACGAGCAGACGCTCATGCGTGTCTCCCGCCTGTGGACCGTGATTTGGGGCGTCGTGCAAATCGGCATCGCGGTCGCGGCGCAGTGGATGCAGCGATCGGTGCTCGATGCCGGTCTTGCCGTCCTGTCGTATGCGTCCGGCGCGGTTCTCGGAGCGTTCCTTCTTGGAACGCTCGCGCGATCGATTACGGAAGGCCAGACGTTCGCCGGCATGGTCGCCGGCCTCGTCGTGATGACGGTGGTCTGGGGGTGGACGCCAATCGCCTTTACCTGGTACGTGTTCATCGGCGCTGCGACCACCGTCGCAATGGCGTGGCTGATTCACATCGCGAGCGGCCGTTCGCAGCCGGCATGACTGCGTTCGATGCGGCGTCTCGCGTGCTGCGCGATGCGATCGCGGCGCGCGTGTTTCCGGCGGCCGCCGCGCAGGTTGGCTCGAGCGACGGCCCGCTGTGGCAGCAGGCGCTCGGCACTCTCACGTTCGTCGAAGCGTCCGCTGCGACAAGCATCGAGACGCCGTTCGACCTCGCCTCGCTGACCAAGGTCATGGCGACAGCGACCGGCATCATGCGCTTGATTCACGACGGCGTGCTGCGGCTCGACGAACCGGTGTCGTCCTTCTTCGACGAATGGCGCGGCGAGGACCGCAAACCGGTGACGATCCGCGATCTGCTGGAACATTCCTCGGGCTTGTCGGCGCGTCTCTTCGATCCGCCTGGCCAGGGTCGACGCGAGTTCGAGCACGACATCTGCACGATGAAGCTCGAATACGAACCGCGATCGCGATCGATCTACAGCGATCTCGGGTTCATCCTCCTCGGCTTCATCGCGGCCGATCGTGGCGTCCTCAACGCGACGGACGGCGGTATCACGTTCAGCCCGGAGCCCGACGTGCGACGGCGCGCGGCGCCGACGATCGCGATGGACGAGGATCTTCGCCGCGGTGAAATGCTCGTCGGCGAGGTGCACGACAACTATGCTGCTGCGCTGGGCGGCGTCGCCGGCCACGCCGGACTCTTCGGCTCAGCGCCGGCGGTCGGCCGGTTCGCGCGTACGATGCTTCGCGCGGCGCGCGGAGAGTCCGCGCTGCCGCCTCCCTTCTCGCCGGAGCTGGTCCGCGTCTTCACGACGAAAAGTCGCGTCCCCGGCAGTTCACGAGCGCTGGGCTGGGATACGATGCTCCCGACTTCATCGTGCGGCACGCACATGTCAGCCTCGGCGTTCGGTCACGTCGGGTTCACCGGCACATCGCTGTGGATCGATCCAGATCGTGATCGGTACTTCGTGCTCCTGACCAATCGCGTGTGCGGCGGCGGAACGATCGATCAAATGCGCGACGTGCGCCGCGCCTTCCACGATGCGCTCGGATCGGACGCGAACACCCGATGACTTTGACGTTCATCGACTGGGTTGTCATCGCCGCGTACTTCGCGCTGAACCTCGCCATCGGCCTGTACTACATGCGCCGCGCCCGCGGCAGCACGACCGAGTTCTTCCTCTCCGGACGCGATGTGCCGTGGTGGCTGGCCGGCACGTCGATGGTGGCGACGACGTTCGCCGCCGACACGCCGCTCGTCGTGACCGGCATGGTCGCGCGCTACGGCATCGCCGGCAACTGGCTGTGGTGGAACATGGCGGCGAGCGGGATGTTGACGGTCTTCGTGTACGCGCGCTTGTGGCGGCGTGCCGGCGTGATGACCGACGTCGAATTCGCGGAGCTGCGCTACGCCGGCACGCCAGCGGCGTTTCTGCGCGCCTTTCGCGCGCTGTATCTCGGCATTCCGATCAACTGCATCGTCATCGGCTGGGTGAACCTGGCGATGCTGAAGATCCTCGAAGTCACCCTCGGCCTCGATGCGTCGGGCGCGTTGTGGGTGTTGATCGCGATGCTCGCCTTCACGGCGTTCTACACGACGATCGCCGGCTTGTGGGGCGTGCTCGTGACCGACCTCGTGCAGTTCGTCCTGAAGATGGGGATGGTCGTGGCGCTCGCCTACTTTGCCGTCCGCGCGGTTGGCGGACTCGATGCGCTGAAGCAGCAGGTCGAGAAGCTCGATGCCGCGGCGGGCGCCGGCTCGCGGCTCACCTTTTTTCCCTCGACCGACTCGGCGTGGATGCCGGCGATCACGCTCTTCGTGTATCTCGGCGTCACGTGGTGGGCGAGCTGGTATCCCGGCGCGGAGCCCGGTGGCGGCGGATATGTGGCGCAGCGGATCTTCTCGGCGCGCAATGAACGCCACGGTCTGTTCGCGACGCTCTGGTTCAACATCGCGCACTACGCGGTGAGACCGTGGCCGTGGATTCTCACCGCGCTCGCGTCGCTCGTTCTCTATCCGACGCTGGCGGACAAGGAATCGGGATACGTGCGGACGCTGATGGATCCCGGCGTATTTCCGCCGGCGCTGCGCGGCGTGATGCTCGCGGCGTTCGCGGCTGCGTACATGTCGACCATCGGCACTCAGCTCAACTGGGGTGCATCCTACGTCGTGAACGATTTCTATCGGCGGTTCTTGCGCCGCGACAAGGCCGAACGCGAGTACGTCGTCGTCTCTCAGCTCGTGACCGTCGGCCTGATGCTCGTTTCCATTTACGTGACGCTGCACCTGGCGTCGATCGAGCAAGCCTGGAAGCTGCTGATCGTGACTGGTGCGGGAACCGGGGGCGTGCTCCTGCTCCGCTGGTTCTGGTGGCGCATCAACGCGTGGTCGGAAGTATCGGCGATGACGGTCGCCGCGGCCGTCTCGCTGTACCTGCAAGTCGCGCTCAAATGGGACAGCGACCGTCCACGCGACTTCGCGTACCTGATGATCGTCACCGTCGCGGCGACGACGATGGCATGGCTGGCGGTGACGTGGTTGACGCCGCCCGAACCGGCTGAGACGCTGCAGCGGTTCTATCGGCGCGTGCGTCCACACGGGCCCGGATGGGGTCCGGTTCGACGCTCAGTCGGCGTCGTGTCGGCAGTCGGCTCGCTGCGGCGCGATCTGTTCAACGCGCTCGTCGGATGCGTGCTCATCTACGCGTCGTTGTTTGGTGTCGGAGAGATTCTGCTGCGCAGCGTTGCACTCGGCATCGTGCTGCTCATCATCGCCGCCCTGGCGGCGATCACGATTGCCCGAAACCTCGACGTCGAAGTGCAGCCGTACTCGGCCGCATCCAATCTGCCGACGTCCTAACCTCCGGACCGTCCGCGAGGCGAAGAAGGAAAGAGCGGTTGGGGTGCGAATGGGTCCGAGACGCCGGGCCCGCCGGGACGACCCATTCCGCCTGGGCCTCCTGGGAAGCCCGGCCTACCGCCGCCAGGCTGCCCGGGACGTCCGCCACCAGGTTGCCCGGGACGTCCACCTCCCGGCAGACCGGGACGTCCGCCGCCTGGCTGTCCGGGCACTGCACCAGGCACGGCGCTCCCAGGCGCTCCGCCGCCTGGCGTCTGCATTTGAGGAGTGAACACGAACGCCCACTCGTTGTAATGACTGCGGCCGTTGTAGAGACGAATGGATTTGTCCTTACTCTTGCTCACGACACCCATCACGCCGCCGACGCCGCCGCCGGGAGTCCCGGTCGGCGATAAGCCGCCGGACGAAATCCCGCCCGGCGTCGACGTCGCGGGCGACGTGCTCGGTGACATGCTGCGTCCAGCCGTGCTCGCGCCCGGCGCGGTGGTCTGTGTTCGCCCGCTTCCCCCGCCGGCGCCGCTGGTGCCCGAACGCGATGGATTGGCGCCAGGGGTCGACGCGCCGCCTGGCATCGCCTGCCCCGCGAGCAGCGGCAGGAAATCGTCGTTCGTGATCGGATCCTTGAATTTCTTCCGCAGGAACCGTTGCTCGATGAGCACGTCGATGGTCGGCGGATACGCGTTCGCGTACTTGCGTTGGAACAAACCAATCGCGTGGGCGTACTGCGTGCCGCGGAAGATCAATTCCTCTTCTTTTTCGCGCTGGGCGGACTGTTTCCAGACCGGCATCGCGACACTCATCATGATCGTCATGACCGCCATCGCGACGAGAAGGGCGGCCATTGCATACCCTTTCTCACCGCGGCGCGCTTGACCAGCTAACTGCATGGATATTAAGATGTTAAGTTCTTTCATGGTATCACGAATGGTTCGCCGCTCCCTGCTCGTTTTTCTCGTGCCGATGAGTCTGTTCGCGCTGTCCTGCGAGAGGGTTCCGCTGCTTGCTCCTGCGGGATCGATCATCACGCTCACCGCGACGGATACTTTGCTTCCGGCAAACGGTACCACGCAGCTCCTCGTTCAAGTGGTCGAGGCGAGCGGGACCCCGCCGCATTCAGGCACGCACGTCACGCTTACGACGAACCTTGGCTCCGTTCGGCCGCCCGAGGTGGAAACCGACGTCCAGGGACGGGCCATCGCCATCTTCAACGCGGGCGGCACAAACGGGACAGCGACGATTACTGCGACTTCGGGAGGCACGAGCGCTAGCGGCCTGAACGCCGTCAGAATCGCCATCGGCGCAGCGGCCGTTGGTCGCGTGACCATCGATGCGAACCCTGGAACAATCTCGGCCAGCGGCGGGAATTCGACCATCACCTCGTTCGTGTTCGATACGAATGGCAATCCGCTCGCCGGCGTCTCGGTGACGTTCACGACCGACGCCGGAACGGTCTCGCCGTCGGTGGTGCCGGCCGACTCGGGCGGGCGCTCTCAATCGACCCTGACGACAAACAGGACTGCAAGGGTCACGGCAAGCGCGGGCAACCTTGGTGGAGGTGGCGCCGCGTCCGGCGGCACCGGCAGCACCGGCCCGACGTCGAGCGCGCAAAGCGCGAGCTTGACGGTCACCGTCAACGCTGCGCCCGCGCTGACGATCACAGCACCAACGGCGGCGGTCACTGCCGGACAAACGGCGCTCTTTACCCTCGCATACGGTGCGACCGGCTCGACGACGACGCCAGTTGTGCGCGTCGTCGTCGATTGGGGCGATGGAACGCCGGCACAAACGTTCAGCGGCGCTCCAACCAGTGTCTCGCACACTTTCAACAGCCCCGGCTCGTTCATCGTGCGCGCGACGGCCACGGACTCGTTCGGCGACGCGAC
>DAIUKO010000283.1:0-9373 GCA_036848175.1 Vicinamibacterales bacterium
CGAAGAAGGCGCAGAACGGCGTCCTGTTCGTCAGCGAAGCGCTCGCGACCTTCTTTCAGGAAGAGAAGAAGTTCAACACGACGTGGGAAGGCGATTCGGTCGGCATGGTGCGCCTCCTCGCGATGCTCGACAAGCTCGATCTCGATCAGGTGCGGCGTACCGGCGAGCGCGCGCGATCCGGGCTCGACGCGCTGGCCAAGGAGTACCGCGAGATTCTGCGCAACGTTCGCGGCGCCGGCGTCATGCTCGGCTTCGATGTCCTGCGCGCCGACTCGCGCGACGCACTGCTCGACCGCGCGTTCCGGCGCGGCCTCGTGCTCCTGGCCGCCGGCGAGCGCGCCGTGCGCTTCTATCCGCGCTACGACATGGAAGCGTCGGCGATCGACGAAGCCCTCTCGATTCTGCGCCTCGCGATCGAGGATCTCGTCGGCGGCGGCCGCGTCGCCGCGGAAGCGCCGCCGAAGATTCGCGTCGGCACGCTCGCCATTCCGCTCGACACCGTCGAGGTCGTCGAGCTCACGCCGGCGGCCTTCGAGGCGAACAAGCAGGAGATCCTGACGGTCGAACAGGAGCGCTACGGCGCGGCGACGCTGCCCCCCGACGTGCTCCGCGCCGGGCGGCGGCCGCTGCTGCAGTTCCCGCTCGCGACGCTGGAGACGACGGTCGCGAATCCGCGCGCGATCGGCGCGGCGCTGCGCGACAAGGTCTCCGGACGGTTCCTCGCCTACGCGCTCGGCAGCGCGCTCGAGAACCACGACGAGGAGGGCGTCAGCTCGGATCCCCGTTTCGGTGAGAACAACACGTTCTACCTGCAGGCCACCGCGACGCTGCCGACGGTGCAGAACGACGTCGAGCTCGAGAACCACGTGCTCGACGCCCTGCGAGAGCGCGCCGTCGCCGCCGGCTTCGAGTTTCTGTCGACGCTGATTGAAGAACGCGTGCGGGAGACGGGACCGGAGTGGCTGCGGAACTCGACCGTCCTCGAGCGGATCGAGGACTATCTGCGCAGCGGCATGACGTTCGTCTATCTGCAGGCGCCGCTCGCGAAGCCGGGCGCGCCGCCGTCTGCCGCCTGAGGAAATGGACGCCGGGTGGACCTGTGAGTCGCAGTATCGCGACGCTCAGCCGGCCGTCATCGGCTGCGGGCATCGACGCATACGTCCCCGGCGAAAGATCAGCTATGAGCTTTCAGCTATCAGCTTTCAGCTCTCCGTGCATCGGCCTGACAGCTGAGAGCTGACAGCCAAGAGCTACTGAGTTCCAGCGACCGGTGGTGACTGCGGCGCCGCCGCGGCCGATGTCGTATCGACGAGCGGCGGTGTCGTGTACACGTTTTCCTCGAGCGCGCGCCGCCGGACCCCGACTGAGGCCGAGCGGAAGCGCTCGAACGGAACGTGGCACTCGTGCTTGCGCAGAAAGTTCAGAAACCGCTTGTAGTCGGTCGGCTTCATGTTCAGCAGCTCGACCAGCATCTTGTAGCTGCCCGACGTTTCCTGCAGTCCGCGTTTGACGATGAAGCGCAGATCGCTGCGCGTCAGATCGCGCGCCATGAAATCCGGATAGACGACCGACCAGAACGATTCGCGCTGCTTCACCATGCGATCGAACACCTGCTCGATCGCCGCTTTCTCCTTCGGCGGCGGCGGCGCGATCGCCGTCGCCGGCCGCGCCTGGCCGGAGATCTCGGGCGGCAGATCCGCCAGCGTGAGCACCATCGCCTGCTGCGCGCGCACGATCAGCCGTTCGGCGACGTTCTTCATCTGCCGGACGTTGCCGGGCCACGCGTACTCGACGATCGCGTTCAGGACGTCGGGCGCGAGCGACGGCACCGCGATCCCGCGCCGCTCCGAGTAGTACCGCAGGAAGTGCTCGAACAGCACCGGGATGTCTTCCTTGCGGTTGCGCAGCGGCGGAATCCGGATGTCGATCACGTTCAGCCGATAGTAGAGATCCTCGCGGAACAGCTTGTTGGCGACGAGCTCCTGCGGATCGCGGTTGGTCGCCGCCAGCACGCGCACATCGAGATTGTTCTGCACGCGATCCGAGCCGACGCGCTGAATCTCGCCGGTCTCCATGAAGCGCAGCAGCAGCGCCTGCATGCGCGGGGTCATCTCGCAGACTTCGTCGAGAAAGATGGTGCCCTTGTGCGCCGTCTCGAGCAGCCCCACGCGATCGCGGTACGCGCCGGTGAAGCTGCCGCGCACATGGCCGAAGAGCTCCGATTCGAGCAGCGAATCCGCGACGCTGACGCAGTTAATCGTGACGAGCGGCATGTGCCGCCGCAGGCTTTGCTGATGAATGACGCGCGCGACGATGTCCTTGCCGACTCCGCTCTCGCCGGTGAGCAGCACCTTGGCGTCCGACCGCGCGGCCCACTCCGCTTCCGACCGGATGGTCGTCATAGCCGGACTGGTTCCGATCAGGTTGTCGATCGTGAGTTCCACTCTGTCCCCCACCCGCGTGAAGGATAGCAACCGGGGGTGGGGTGGAAAATGATCCGAAGGTCTGAGGGATGGGACCAACGTCCTAGATGGCGTCCGGGGAGTATGAAGGGTCCCGCGACTCGCAACGGACGCCCAGCAAGGTGGACGCCGCCGCGATTACGCCGAACTTATTTCAGCGCCGCCGTCTCGAGCCGGTGGTGCACCGCGAAGAGCGCCAGCTCCAGGCGGTTGGCGACGCCAAGCTTGTCGAAGATGTTCGTGAGATGGTGCTTGACGGTCTTCACGCTGATTGAGTACTTCTCCGCGATTTCGCCGTTGGCATAGCCGTTCACGACGGTCGAGACGATTTCCAGCTCGCGGGCGGTGAGCCCGAACGTCGCCCGGCGCGTCTCGACGGGCGGCGCAGTGGCGCGCTCGCGCATCTTGTCGATCAATTCGCCCACGCACTCGCGTCCGACCCAGTACTGCCCGGCCATGACGGCGCGCATGCTCTTGAACACCAGATCGCTCGCCGTCTGCTTCATGACGATGCCGCGGGCGCCGTGCTGCAGCGCGTCGACGATGTCCGAGTCGCCGACTTCGGCCGCCAGCAGGAGCGTGCGCGTCGGCGCCGACATCGCGTGCAGCTCGCGAAGCGTCTCCAGCCCGCCCTTGACCGGCATCACCAGATCGAGCAGCAGAATGTCGGGCCGCAGATCGGTGACCATCCGAATCGCTTCACGACCATCGCTCGCTTCGCCGACGACGCGCACGTCCGAATCGGTCTCGAGCAGATGACGCAGCGCTTCGCGGAAGAGCGGATGATCGTCCGCGACAAGCACGCGCGTCGCAGTGGTCGTGATCGATTCGGCAGTCGTCGTCATCGTCGTGTCCTCGATGCTCGGCATCGGGCGTGCGCGTCCGCGTCGGCGGACCGCGCCAATTGTCGTCTCAGCTGTGCAGGAGTCGCACATTGTGCCACTAAGCTCGTCAGAGTGCACGCGAATTTTCTGTTACCGATTTTTGCGTGCAATCTCGATAATTCGGAATGGGGCAAACGGGCATGCCGTTTGCCACCGGAACCCGCATTGCTGTGCGTTACATTTTCGTCATGGTGAATCGCGCATGAGGGCGCCGCGCTTCCCCCTTCATCTCTCGGTGCGCTACCGGCGCATCGGCGATCCGGAGTGGCTCCGCGGCGAGACCGAGAACATCTCGCGATCGGGCATCCTGATCCGCGGTGAAGATCCGCTCGAAGTGGATGCCTCTGTGGAACTCCTGGTCGTCCTGGATGTCAGGAGTACCGAATCCGACGGGGGCGAGGTGCTGTGCTCGGGTCGAGTCGTTCGCACGGTTTCTCCCTCCGACGAGTACGCGTGTCCCGGTTCCGCGGTCGCGATCGACCAGTACAACTTCCTCCCGCCCGACACCGATTCGCTCTCAGCGTCGATGCGCTGAACCCGTTCTGGCAAACGCGCGATGTCGGCATCGCGTGGACAAAAGTCATCAGTCACAGGTCAACAGCGGCGTTCGCGCGGAGATCGATCGCGCGGATGGCGCCTCAGATCGTGGTCGGTCGTAACTAAGTGCGTCCGCGCACTCGATCGTGTCACGCGGCAGGCGCGATCGTCAGCGCAGATCCCGAATCCGGGACACCGCCGTTCCGCGCTCGGTCATCGTTGCGTGCAGCGTGCTCGGATCATTGGGAATCCTGCGCGGCATATTCGTTGCTCCATTTCCGGCCCTACCGATGTCTGATTTCACTGCGGCAGTGAGGGGTCTCTGGAAGACTCCCGGCTTCTCGTTCGTCGCGATCCTTACCATCGCCGTCGGCATCGGCGCGAACGCCGCGCTCTTCTCCGTCTACGACCGGCTTGTGCTGAATCCCGTCACCATCCCGAGGCCGTCGTCGCTCGTCGCCATCTGGACGAACAACCCGCAGGTGAATTTCAACGCGCCGGCCGTCTCGTGGCCGCGCTACGAGGTGCTGCGCACCGAGGCACGGTCGTTTCGATCGATCGGGATCTCCGCCTTCGACAACTTCACGCTGACCGGCAACGGCGAGCCGAAGCAGCTCAATGGTCAGCGCGTCAGCGCGTCGTTCCTGCCGACGCTCGGCATCCTGCCGGCCCGCGGCCGCAACTTCACCGAGGCCGAGGATCTGCCCAACGGACCCGCGGTCTGCATCATCAGTCACGAGTTGTGGCAGACGCGCTTCGGCGCACGCGAGTCGCTGGTCGGCGACACGATCACGTTGAACGGCCAGCCGTGGGAGGTCGTGGGCGTCATGCCGCCGCGGCTCAGTCCACCGTTCGCGCAGGTGCAGGTGTTCGCCCCGCGCGTGTTCGAGGTCGGCGGACTGACGCCGATCCAGGTGCAGAACGGCGCCGGCTACGCGCAGCCGATCGCGCGGCTGAAGCCGGACGTCTCGCTGAAGCAGGCCGCGGGCGAGCTGGCGGCGATCAGCCGCAGCTACCAGGAGCAGTACGCCGCAAAGCTCGACGCCACCAGCACCAGCGAGCCGCTGATGTTCGTCGCCTCGCTCGTCGGGAATCTGGAGCCGACGTTCTATACGCTGCTCGGCGCCGTCAGCTTCGTCCTGCTCATCGCGTGCGCCAACGTCGCCTCGCTCTTTCTCGGCCGGCTGACGGCGCGGCACAAGGAGATCGCCGTGCGGCAGGCGCTCGGCGCCACGCGGGTGCAGGTCGTCAAACAGTTCCTGGTCGAGAGCCTCACCTTCTCGTGCGTGGCCGCGACGGTCGGGACGCTGCTCGCGCTGTGGGCGCTGTCCGCCGTCCAGTCGATCGTCAGCTCGCAGCTGCCGCCGAACGCGGACGTGGAGTTGAACTGGCGTGCGCTGATCTTCACGGCCGCCATTACGCTGGTCACGGCGCTGCTCGTCGGGCTCGCGCCGGCGCTGCAAGCATCGCGCGCCGATTTGATCGGCGTCTTGAAGGACAGCGCGCGCGGATCGTCCAGCGGCGGCAGCGGCCGCATGCGCGCCACGTTGATCGTCGGCGAAGTCGTGCTGTCGGTGGTCCTGCTCGTCGGATCGAGCCTGCTGCTCATCAGCTTCGTCAGGCTGCAGCAGCTGCCGCCCGGATTCGAGGCGAAGGGGGCCGCCGCGGCGTTCGTCGGCGTGCCGGCCAGTCGCTACGGCACGCCCGCGCAGCAAGCGCAGTTCTTCAGTCAGGTCATCGAGCGGCTGCGCGCCGATGGCCGCGTCAGCGGCGCCGCCGTCGCCATCGGGCTGCCGCTCTCCGGCTTCAACCCGCGCTTTCCGTACGGCGTCGGTGGACGGCCGGTGCTGCCGCTGTCGCAGCGGCCGCTCGCGAACCTCGGGATCGTCAGCGAAGACTATTTCCGGATGATGCGGATCGCGATCGTCGCGGGACGCGCGTTCACGGCCGACGATCGCGACGGCGCGCCGGGGGTGTGCATCATCAACGAGTCGCTGGCGAAGCGGCTGTTTCCCGGTGAACCGGCGCTCGGCAAGATCATCCTGCGCGGCCGCGACGCCGAGATCAGGGCCGAAGTCGTCGGCGTGATTCACGACGTGAAGACGAATGGTCCCAGCGTGCCGGCGCCCGACGAAGTCTATTATCCGTTCCGTCAGATGGCCCGTCCCGGCATGGCCGTGGTCGCGCGCACGGACGGGGATGCGGCGGCGCTGCAGGCCGTGATTCGGACCGCAGTCGCCGACGTGGACAAGGATCAGCCGATCTCGTTCTTCGCGACGCTCGAGACCAACGTGTCGCAGAGTCTCGGCGCGCAGCGCATCGTGGCTTCGCTGACCGCGATTTTCGCCGCCCTCGCGCTGGCGCTGTCGGCGGTCGGCTTGTATTCGGTGCTCGCGTATGCGGTGTCTCAGCGGACATCGGAGCTCGGCATCCGCATGGCGCTCGGCGCCCAGCCCGGACAGGTCGTCCGGCTCGTGATGGCGAACGGCCTGCAGCTCGTCGCCCTCGGTCTCGCGATCGGCCTCGTCGGCGCCGCCGGCGCGGCGCGCCTGATTCAGACGCTGCTGTTCAACGTCCAGCCGCTCGACCCGCTCGTCTACGCCGGCGTCGCCGTCGTGTTCACGCTGATCGCCAGTCTGGCGTGTCTCGTCCCGTCGATGCGCGCGTCGCGAATCGATCCGCTCATCGCGCTACGCGCCGAATAAGTCCTGGGAGGCTAACGCTCGAAGGCTCGGCGCAGCAGCGCGATCGCTTTCGGCGCTTCGCGCGGGAAATCCTTGGCGGTTCCCTCGATGCTGATCCGCTTGTCGTATCCAATCTTTTTCAGGTTCGCGAAGAACGGCGCGTAGTCGAACTCCTCCCACTCCGCCGGATAGACGCGCCCCTGCGGGTTGGCCATGTGCAGATGACGAATGTGCTGGTTGGCGCGCAGCACGATCGCCGGGTCTTCGTGCTCGCTCGCCAGGTGATAGAAATCGATCATCAACTGGAAGTTGGGGTCGGCGATCGCGTCGACGAGCTGCAGTCCCTCGGCCGCCGAGTTGATGATGTTCGTCTCTTCGCGGCGCAGCGGCTCGATGGCGATCGTGATGCCGCGGGAGCGCGCCTCGGCTGCGGCGCGGCGGCCGAAGTCGACGAGCTGCTTGAACGCGTCGTCTTTCGCAAAGCCGTCGGGTACACGCCGCGCGCCGCCGCTCCCGAAGACCACGATCTGGGTGCCGAGCCGCGACAGCCGGCCGAACGCCTTGCGGATGTAGGCCATCTGCTGTTCGCGATCGGTGTCCGGCCCGGTCACCTTGAGCGTCGCCGGCAGAAACAGATTGGTGACGGGAATCGGCAGGCCGAGCTGCTTGATGTCCGCGGCCGCCTTCTCGAAATCGGCGTCCGCCAGTCCGGCGACCTCCGTCGTCCCGAGCTCGAGATAGTCGAAGCCCGCCGCCTTCGCCGCCGCGATGTTTCGCAGCGGCGTGCACAGGCCGACCTGGACGGGACGAGGCTGACCGAAGAGCGTCGCGACGGCCAGGGCAACGGCGAGAGAAACGGCAAGGATCGAACGCGTCACGATTGTCTTCCCATCGGCATCATCTCTCGTGCCTCGACACGTTTCTCTCGTCGTCGGTAAACGACGCTCGGCACAGGCGCTGGAAGGTGAAGTAACGACAGGACAACGATCGCGCCGACGATCGTCACGGCCATCAGCCAGTCGGGAAGATCGTAGAGAAACAGCATGCGCGGCAGACGCTACCCGACGGTATCCGCCCGCGATCGCCGCGACTCAGCAGCTCACGCAGCGGTGATTGTTCTTCGCGCCGAGGCTCTCGAGCAGGGCAATCGTATCCGGGAACGGCTGCACGCGTTGCACAGGACCGTTGGCCATGTCGACCGTGGTCTGACCGCTGCGCGCGACCGCCTTCACGTCCGCGCCCTTCGAGACGAGATATCGGATCAGTTCGTTGTCGCCGCGCGACGCGGCGTGATGCAGCGGCGTGTAGCCGTTGTGATCCCGCGCGTTGACGTCGGCGCCGAGCTCCTCAACGAGGAACTTCACCGCCGGCAGCCAGCCGTCCGGCACGTGGCGATGCGTGTTGCCGGCGAATCCGAGACCGTAGCCGACGCCCGAGGCCGCGTGGATCGGCGAGACCGCGGGGCCATACCAGGGAACCGGCGCGAGGCCGGATCGATCGGGCGCGTTCGGATCCGGTCCGCCTTCCTCGTAGCGTTCGGGCACCTTCGCGGTCGGGATGTTGGGATCGGCGCCGTACTTCAGAAGCAGCCGCATCGCCGGCACGTCGAGCGTGTACGCCGCCCACCAGAACGCCGTCGCTCCCGTTCGATCGACGCTCAAGAGATCGCGGTTATAGGTCGTGTACCACAGCGTCTTGGTGAGGCGCGCGTTCGGATCGGCGCCGGCTTTCAGAATCATCTCCGCCAGTTCGAGGTACCCGATCTTCTGCTGCATGTACTTGGCGGGCTGCGGATGCCGCGCCTTCGGCGCCCACTGCATGTTGAGGACGCCGTACAGCGGCGTCGCGCCGGCGTCGCTCGCGAGGCGCACGTCGGCGCCGCGCGCGACGAACCGCGCCGCGAGATCGAAGTGGCCGTTGATCGCGGCCATCAGCAGCGGGCTCGTGTGATCCGAGGCGCTCACCTGGTTGATGTCGGCGCCGCCGTCAACGAGCGCGAACACGGTGTCGTCGAGCCCTTCGCGCGCGGCCAGCAGCAACGCCGTGAGCCCGCCGTGTGCGCCGACCAGATCGGCGTAGCCGAGCGGCTCCGGTTCGCCGCCTGAATCGCCGTTGGCGGCGCGCGCGGGACGCGGAGCGGCGGCGCCTGACGGCGCGGCGGCGCGGGCGGCGGCGAGCTGTTTCTGGATTTCGGCGACGCGCGCGTTGCGCGCGCGGCTTTCGGCGCTGTCCTCGCGGTTGCGCGCGCTGATGTCGACAACCTTGCCGGTCGCGCCGACGTTGGCGCCGCGCGCGAGCAGCACGTTGACGACCGCGGTTCGCCCGGCCGCCGCCGCGAACATCAGCGGCGTCTGTCCCCAGACCGGCTCGCGCACGTTCACGTCGGCGCCGCGGTCGAGCAGCATCGTCACCGTCTCGGCGCTGCCGGACGCCGCGGCGAAGTGCAGCGCCGCCGCACCGGTCGTCGTCAGCGCATTCACGTCGGCGTTCGCGGCGACGAGCAGCCGGACGACCTCGGCGTGACCACCCTTCGCGGCGATGTGAAGCGGCGTGTAGCGGCCGATGCGCGTGACCGCCGCCGGATTCGCGCCCGACGCGAGGAGCGACGCGGTCATCTGCTGATCGCCGCGCTCCGCCGCCTGGTGCAGCGGCGTCATCCCGTCGCCTTGGGCGCGCGGCGCAGCGGTCTGCCACACGAGGGTAAGACAAAGACTCAGAAGTGCTGTCGACAAACAGGTTCTTTGAGGCATTTCAGCCAACTTCTTTCCAATGCCGGCGGGGCCCCACCCCCGCCGGGTACTAACGC
>DAIUKO010000283.1:9473-10441 GCA_036848175.1 Vicinamibacterales bacterium
TGATGCTTCGCTCGGGATGCTCAGTCCCTCGCTCAGCATGGCCGCAGGCGCTTTTCCAATGCCGGCGGGGCCCCACCCCCGCCGGGTACTAACGCTGATGCTTCGCTCGGGATGCTCAGTCCCTCGCTCAGCATGGCCGCAGGCGCTTTTTCCACGCGAGGCGAAGCCTCGCGCCCACTACGTCAACGAAGCCTCGCCGGTCGAATCGCCGAACTGCTGCAGCTCGGTCATCCCCATCTTGTGCATCAACGTCAGCATCACGTTCGCCATTGGCGTTCCCGCGGCAGTTCTGACGTGCACGTTGCCCGGCAGCTGACCGTTGCCGCCGCCGAGCACGATCAACGGACACCGCTTGTGGTTATGGATGTTGCCGTCGCCCATCGGCGATCCGTAGATGACGACGCTGCGGTCGAGCAGCGACCGATCGCCGTCCTGGAGCGTCTGCAGCTTCTCGAGGAAGTACGGCAGCAGGCTGACGTGATACCGGTTGATCTGTCCGAACTCGACGATGTTGCTCGGCCGGTTGCCGTGATGCGACGAGGGATGGAACCCTCTCGCGACGCCGCTCTCGGGATAGACGCGGCTCGAGGCGTCGCGGCCCATCTTGAACGAGAAGACGCGGGTGATGTCGGCCTGGAAGGCGAGCGCCTGCAGATCGAACATCAGCTTGACGTGCTCGTCGAACGAGTCGGGCACGCCGGCCGGCGCGCCCGGGAGTTCGCGGCTCTCGCCGCTCGCGTTGCGCGCCTCCACCTGCTGAATGCGCCGCTCGATCTCGCGCACGTCTTCGAGATAGCGGTCCATCCGCTGCCGGTCGCCGGCATCGAGGCGGCGGTTCAAATCCGCCACCTGCGCGGTAATGTAGTCGAGCACGCTCGCGGTCGATCGCCGGCGCGACGCGCGCTCCTTCGCGGAGCCGCCGGCGCCGAACAGCTGATCGAACGCCATCCGCGGATCGCGGATCATCG
>DAIUKO010000284.1:0-8015 GCA_036848175.1 Vicinamibacterales bacterium
ACGCCGCTCGCGCCGTTGGCGAGCAGCATCACGCAGTCGTTCGTGGAGCATTCGCCGTCGACGGTGATGGCGTTGAACGTGTCGTCGACCGCTTCGCGCAGCGCGCGGTCGACGAGCCCCTGCGGCATCGCCGCATCCGTCGTCACGAACCCGAGCATCGTCGCCAGCATCGGCTCGATCATCCCCGAGCCCTTGGCCATGCCGCCCACTGCGACCTCGCGTCCGTCGATCACGATCCTGGCAGCCGCTTCCTTCGGAAATGGATCGGTGGTCATGATCGCGTGCGCGGCGGCCGATCCCTGCTCCGCCGCCAACGCGCGCACCGCTTCCGGCAGCCCGCTCCGGACCTTGTCGATGGGCAGCGCGACGCCAATCACGCCAGTCGACGCCACGAGCACCTGTTCGACGGGGCAGCCGATCAGCCGTGCGGTTTCGCTCGCCATCTCGCGCGCGACCTGCATCCCGTCCTCGCCGGTGCAGGCGTTGGCGCAGCCGCTGTTGACGACGACGGCGCGCGCGATGCCGCCCGATCGCTTGAGATGCTCGAGCGAGACGAGCACGGGCGCTGCCTTGGCGAGGTTGGTGGTGAAAACCGCTGCCGCCGTCGCCGGCGTCTCGGAGACGAGCAGCGCCAGATCGAGGGCCCCGTTGCCTTTGACCGCTTTGATGCCGCAGCTGACGCCGGCCGCGCGAAATTCTTTCGCGACGGTCACGCCGGAAGGCGCCGTGATGACGGATCCGGCCATCATCCCAGGGCTGCGGGCGACGCCGGCACGCCGTAGCCGCGCTCGGCGTCGAACGCCGAATCGAGGGGCACGACCATCGCGTACTGACCGCACTGGCGGAACTGCGGGCACTTCACGCAGTCCGTGTAGATTTTTTCCGGCAGCCAGAGGTGCGGGACGATCGAAAACCCCATGTGGATGAAGTAGCGCGGCGCATGCGTGAAGGCGCAGAGTCTCTCGAAGCCTTCGCGTCGTGCGCGGCGCCGCAACTCGTCGACAATCATGACGCCGACGCGGGCGCCGCGCGCGTTGACGTCGACGGACAGCGATCGCACCTCGGCGACGTGGGCGCTCAGCGCGGCGAGCTCGGCGCAGCCGATGATCTTGCGTCCGCGCACCGCGACGACGAAGCGCGAGGCGTGCGTCGTCAGCTCGAGGAGCGTCCGCGGCAGTAGATGCCCTTCCTCGAGATTCGCCTGAATCAGCGTATGCAGCTTCTTCGCTTCAGACGCGTCGGCAGTCCTGAGCGTGATGCGGCCTCTGTTCATCCGGCAGCTCCCACGGCGCCGAGCGCCGCATCGAGACGACCGAGCGCTTCGTCGGCGTCGGCCTCCGTGATGATGAGCGGCGGCAGCAGGCGGACGACCTTCTCCGCCGTCCGATTGACGATGACGCCCTGCTGCAGCGCGGCGGGGACGACGGCGGTGGCATCGCGATCGAGCTCGAGGCCCCACATCAACCCTTTGCCGCGGACCTCCTTCACCATCGGATGTTTCGCCGCGATCGATCGCAGCCGCTGTTCGAAGTGGCGGCCGACGCGCGCGACGTGGGCCAGCAGACCACCGCCAACCAGCTCGTGGAGGACGCAGAGCGCGGCGCGGCAGGCGAGCAGGTTGCCGCCATACGTGCTGCCGTGATCGCCGAACTTGATCGTGTCGGCGACCTCCTGGCTGACCAGCGCGGCGCCTATCGGCACGCCGCCGCCGAGGGCCTTGCCGACCGCGACGAGGTGCGGCTTCATCCCGAGTGCGGCGAAATAGAACGGATAGCCGGTGCGGCCCAGTCCACTCTGCACTTCGTCGGCAATCAGCAGCGCGCCGGTCTTGGCGCACGCTTCGGCGATCGCGCCGGCAAACGCGGGTGTGAGCGGACGGACGCCGCCTTCACCCTGCACCGGCTCGGCGATCACCGCGGCGGTCGACGCCGTCACGGCCGCTTTGATGGCCGCCGGATCGTTGACGGCCACGAACTTGACCGTCGGCAGCAGCGGCTCGAACGGCGCGCGGTAATGCTCGTCGGATGTGACCGACAGCGATCCGAACGTGCGGCCGTGAAACGATTCGTCGAGCGCGATGAACTCGGCGCGCGGCTCGGCGCGCGTGTGCCAGTAGCGGCGGGCGAACTTCAAGCACGCTTCGACCGCTTCGGTGCCGCTGTTGCAGAAGAACGCGCGTTCGAGTCCTGAGAGATTGGCCAATCGCTCGGCGAGCTGACCCTGATACGGGTGGTAGAACAGGTTCGACGTGTGGAGCAGCGTCTGCGCCTGGTCGGAAATCGCGCGCGTCAGCGCCGGATGGGCGTGTCCCAGCGCGGCGACGCCGATCCCCGAGAGCAGATCGAGGTACTCGCGGCCGTCCGCATCCCACAGACGCACGCCCTGCCCGCGAACAAACGTGACCGCGTTGCGGCGATACGTCTGCAGCACATGCCTGGACTCGCGTGCCACCACATCGTCGAGAACCATCGTCATAAGAAGTTTTCTCGCTTTCCCTTCACTGGCGGCCCCATGACTGGTGGGGCGACCTTTTCACTCGTGGGGCGGCCCTTTTCCGCCAGCGGGCCTAACAGGCCCGCCCTACGACGCTCTCCTTGATGACCGTCGCGGTTTTCGGCACGTCATTCGTTGCCGCCGCGACGAGCGCCGATTGGTCGCGGCCGTCCACGATCACCACTTCGTCAACGCCGCCGCCCAGCGCGTGCTCGCACGCCCGCAGCTTCGCGATCATTCCGGCCGTGGCCGTTCCCTTCGACACGAGATCTGCGATCGCCGCCGCGTCGACGACCGGCAGCGTCGCGCCGTTGTCGTCGAGGACTCCGGCGGTCGTGCCCGCGATCACCAGCCGCCGCGCGCCGAGCCGCGCCGCCAGGTGGCCGGCCAACGTGTCGGCGTTCACGTTCAACAGCTGACCCTCGCGCCCGATGCCGATGCACGCAACGACCGGCACGAAGCCGTCCTTCAACAGCGTCTGCAGCAGCCGCATGTCGGCATCGGCGCACGGGACGCCGACACGTTCGAGGTCGACCACCCGTCCGTCGACTGTCTGGTGCGGCGGGGCCGCGTCCGACAGACCGCAGTTCGCGTCCGCGCCCGTCAATCCCACGGCTCGCACGTTGGCCGCGTTGAGCGCCGCGACGACCCTGATGTTGATCGCGCCGGCGAGCACCATCACGACGACGTCCAACGTCGCGTCATCCGTGATCCGCAGACCGTCGACCTGACGCTTCTCGATGCCGGCACGCTTCAACGCCGCGTCGATCTCCTTCCCGCCGCCATGGACGATGACGAGCGGATGGCCGGACCTCGCGATCGCGGCCACGCCTGAGACGACGGCCGCGAGCTGCGCGCGATCCTCGAGGAGCTCTCCGCCGAACTTGATGACCAGCGAACGGGCAGCCATCAGCGTCGATCCAGCCTCACAACAACCCCGTGGTCTCGTCGAGACCGAGCATCACATTCATGTTCTGCACGGCCTGCCCCGACGCGCCCTTGAGCAGATTGTCGATCACCGAGACCAGGATGGCGCGCCCCGACGGGTCCACGCGCCAGCCGATGTCGCAGAAGTTCGTGTGCGCGACGTGCTTGATTTCCGGCAGCGCCGATCCGACCAGCCGCACGAACGTCGCGCCGCCGTAGGTGCGCTCGAGCACGTCGCCAATCGCCGCTTCCGTGGTGCCGGGCGCGACGCGGACGTAGATCGTCGCGAGGATGCCGCGGTCGAGCGGCGCCAGGTGCGGCGTGAACGTCACGGTGCGGCCGACGCCCTGATCGATTTCGGCGCCGTGCCGGTGACCGAACACGCCGTACGCCGACAGACTGCCGTGGCATTCCGAGAAATGCGTCCGCTCGGACGGCGTCTTGCCCGCGCCCGATACGCCGGACTTCGCATCGACGATGATGTCGGCGCCGGCGACGAGCAGACCCGCGTCGACCAATGGCGCGAGCGCGAGAAGCGTCGCCGTGGGGTAGCAGCCCGGATTCGCCACGAGCCGCGCGCCCTCGACCGCGCCGCGCTCGAGTTCGGTGAGCCCGTAGGCGACGCCGGCGGGCAGCCGGTGCGTCTCCGGATACCACCGGGCCCGCGCGCTCGCGTCGCGCAGCCGGAACGCGCCCGACAAATCGACGACGCGCACGCCGGCGTCGACGAGCGCCGGCGCGAGCTCGGCCGCCGCCGTATCCGGCAGTGCCAGGAACACCAGCTCCGCATCGCGAGCGAGCGTGTCGGATGCGAGCGGCGTGATCGTGCCGTTCCATACGCGCGTCAGCGCCGGCAGCCTTCGCGCCGGCACGTTCGTCGATCCCGACGAGGTGGCCGCGGTGATCTGCACCGACGGATGCCGCGCGAGCAGCCGCAGCAGCTCCTGGCCGGTGTAGCCGGTCGCGCCGGCCACCGCCACCGTCGTCGTTCCCGCACGGGCCGCCACAGGCGGCGTAACACTATGCATGGGAAAGAATACTTATACACAGACGAGCGATTTTGATCAACAAAAATCGATGTATACTGATCGCTCGGTCAGATGAAATCGCGCCGGCAAGCTGTCATCCTGGAACTGATCGATCGCGAGCCGCTGCAGAGCCAGGAGCGCCTGCGGCGGCGGCTCCATCAGCGCGGCTTCGACACGACGCAGGCGACGATTTCGCGCGATATCAAGGACCTCGGACTGGTGAAGCGCGCCGGCGATGGCGCCTATCAGCTCCCGGGCGCCGAGGCGCCGAATCCGGCGACGGCGCTCACCTCGCTGGAGCGCGCCGTGGCGACGTTCCTGCGCAGCGTCGAGCGCGTGCAGCAGCTCGTCGTGGTCCGGACGGGCCGGGGACAGGCGCAGGCGTTGGCAGAAGCGATCGACCGCGCGCAACTGCCCGAAGAGGTCGGTTCGATTGCCGGCGACGACACGATTCTCGTCATCGCCCGCGGCGCCCGCGGCGCCGCGGCGCTCGTGAAACGACTGAAGGAGTACTCATCGGAATGAACAGGGTTCTGCTCGCATACTCAGGCAGTGCCCGGAGCACGGCGGCCGTCGCGTGGCTGGCCGAAACTTCGGGCGCGGAGATCGTCACCTTGACGCTCGACGTCGGCCAGGGCGGGGATCTCGAAGGGACGCGCGACCGGGCGCTCGCGCTCGGCGCGATTCGCGCGCACGTGCTCGACGTGCGCGATGAGTTCGTCCGCCACTATCTCGTGCCCGCGCTCAAGGCCGATGCGCTGTACGACGACGGCCGCTCGCGCGCCGAGAGGCTCAGCCGTCCGCTCATCGCGCAGAAGCTCGTGGAAATTGCCGCCATCGAGGGGGCGTCGGCGGTCGCGCACGCGGCGAAATCGGGCGATCAGATCAACGTCGCGGTCCGCGCGCTCGCACCCGAGATGGACATCCTCGTCCTTCCATCCCAGGTATTCGGACAGATGCTGGACGGCGGTTTCGACCGTCTCGCCGCCGCGACGCGATCGCCGGGCGAGTGTCCCGACGAGCCCGCGTTCGTCGACATCACCTTCACGCGCGGCGCACCCGCCGCCATCAACGGCATTGCCATGCCGCTGGTGGATCTCATTGGCAGCCTCGACATCATCGCCGGCGCTCACGGCGTCGGCCGCAGCGATGCGCTCGAATCGCCCGCCGCGATCGTGCTCGATACGGCCCACCGCGACCTGCAGATGCTGACGATCACCGGTCAGGCTGATGTTTTTTCGCGCAGCGTCAGCCGTCAGTTTGCCGACGTGATCGACCAGGGCGCGTGGTTCACGCCGCTGCGCGAAGCGCTCGCGGCGTACGTCGATACGATCCAAGGCTGCGTCGGCGGCGTCATCCGCCTCGAACTGTTCAAGGGCGGCTGCTCGATCGTCGATCGCAAGCCGCACGCCGCAGACGCGGGCGCGGCGGCGCCGGTCCGCAAGCTCACCTTCATCGCGACGGCCAAGGCGTGATGACCACGCTGTGGTCGGGACGCTTCGACACGGCGCCCGATGCCGCGGCGCTCGACTGGGGATCCTCGTTCCGCTTCGATCGCCGCCTGTTCGAAGACGACGTGACCGGCAGCATCGCGTGGGCGCGAGCGTTGGCGAAGGCCGGCGTGCTGGCCGCCGCCGACGCGCGCGACATCGAACGGACGCTGGCCACCATCCTCGAGGAAGGCCGATCGAATCCGGCGATGATCGACGGCGACGATGAAGACGTGCACAGCTTCGTCGAGCGGGTGCTCGTCGAGCGGCTCGGCGATGCGGGACGGCGTCTGCATACCGGCCGATCGCGCAACGAGCAGGTGTCGCTGGATCTCAGGCTCTATCTGGGCCGTCGGATTCCGCTCCTGCAGCGCGCGATCGCGGGCGTCGTCGACGCGCTGGCGCAGCAGGCGGCCGCCGCCGGCGACGCGCTGATGCCGGCGTTCACGCATTTCCGGCCGGCGCAGCCGGTGCTCGTCGCGCACTTCTTCCTGTCGCACGTGGCGCCGCTCCGGCGCGATCACGCGCGCCTGGGCGCCGCGCGCGAAGAAGCGGACGCCTTGCCGCTCGGATCCGGTGCGATTGCCGGCACCGCCTACGGTATCGACGTCGAGGCGCTGGCGCGCGACCTCGGGTTCTCGCGGGTCGTCGCCAACAGCATGGACGCGTCGTCCGATCGCGATTTCGCCGCGACGTTCCTCTACGCGACGGCGATGGCCATGGTCCATCTCAGCCGGCTGGCCGAGGACCTCATCATCTTCTGCGGGGACGAGCATCGCTTTTTCGATCTGTCCGACGCGATGAGCACCGGCAGCAGCATGATGCCGCAGAAGAAGAATCCGGATCCGCTCGAGCTCGTGCGCGGCAAGAGCGGGCGCGCGCTCGGGCACCTGGTGGGTCTGTTGACCGCCATCAAGGGCCTGCCGACCGGCTACAACAAGGATCTTCAGGAAGACAAAGAGGCTGTTTTCGGTGCCGAAGACACGTTGAGCGGCTGCCTTTTTGTCGTCCGATCCGTCGTCAACGGACTTTCGCTCAATCGGGAACGAGCGGCATCCGCGGCATCCGGATTGCTCTTGGCTACAGATGTTGCCGACTACCTGGTTGGCCGCGGGGTGCCGTTCCGTCGCGCGCACGAAATCGTCGGTGCGCTGGTCCGCAAGCTCGTCGCGGAGGGCCGCGACTTCGACTCGCTGTCGCTCGACGAATGGCGCGCCGCCAGTGACCGGTTCGATGCGGACGTCGTCACGCGGGTGACGCCCCGCGTATCCGTGGCCGCGAAACGGACGCCGCAGTCGACGGCGCCGGCGGCGGTCGAAGCCAGGTTGATGGAGGTTCGACATTGGCTGGACGGCGCGCGATAGCTCTGCTAATATGGCTGCGCCTTTCGTTAATTCCCTCTCCCCGCCAGCGGTGATTCTTCGGGAGCGTTGATGCAACAGCGCCAGCTTCGGCTTGGTGACATTCTGGACGACTACTGTCCGCGCGAGCGGCGTGTGACGAACCATGCCGTCGTGGCGATGATCGGTGAGGACGTCAAGCAGACGCGTTGCACGACGTGCGACGCCGAGCACGAATACAAGCACGCCAAAGTGCCGCGGCAGCGGCGCAAGGCGGAAACGCCCGCGGCGTTGTATTCGCAGGTGCTCGCGAGCGGACCCAAACGCGTCGCCCACGAGGAATTGGGGAACAACGGCAATCACACGACTGCGCCGGAATCAGCGGCCGTCGAGGAAGCCGTCGAGACTCCGCACGACGAACCCGTCGCCGATCAACAGTTCGAAACCAGCGGCGAGGACGTGGCGGCGCCTGTTGCGACCGAAGCGATTGACGCCGCGGCTCACGTCGAATTTGCCGATCAAGACAGCGTGCCGGTCGAATCTGTCGAAGCCGACGAGAGTACGGGGACGGGGGAAGAAGAAGGGCCCGTACATCGTCCGCTGATTCGCGCGTCGCTCCCCCGGCCCGAAGGGCAGCCGCCGCCGACGCGGCCGATCCCTGAATTCACGATCCGTCAGCCCGGCGGGCGGCCGAATCGTTTCCGCCCGCGTCACCAGCGCGGCGGTCAGCATCAACC
>DAIUKO010000284.1:8115-10430 GCA_036848175.1 Vicinamibacterales bacterium
CGATCGATCTCGTGGGCAATCGCGCAGGCGGCTGCGGCCGGGGGCGCGCGCCTCGCGCTCACGTATCCGAGCGAGCGGCTCGAAGAGAACGTCCGCGAGCTCGCGGCGAAGCTCGAAAACCCCGTGGTCGCGCCGTGCGATGTGGCGAGCGATCAGCAGATCGCCGATCTCGCCGCGACGCTCGATCGCGAGTTCGGCGGCCTCGATTTCTTCGTCCACGGCGCGGCGTTCGCGCCGCCGCCCGAGCTGTCGAATCCCTTCGTGCAGACGTCGCGCGAAGGATTTCGCGTGGCACTCGACGTCAGCACCTACTCGCTCATCGGCCTGACGCGCGCGGTCGTCCCGCTGATGCAGAAGCGCGGCGCCGGGAGCATCCTGACGCTCACGTTCATCGGCAGCGATCGCGTCTTTCCGAACTACAACGTGATGGGCGTCGCGAAAGCGGCGCTCGAATCGTCGGTGCGGTATCTCGCGGCCGATCTGGGTCCGCAGAACGTTCGCGTCAATGCGATCTCAGCCGGACCGATCAAGACATTGGCGGCATCCGGCATCTCCGGTTTCTCGAGCATTCTGCAGGTCTACCGCGATCGCGCGCCGCTGCGCCGCAACGTCGAGCTGGCTGAGGTCGCCGACGCGGCGATGTTCCTGCTCAGCCCGGCCGCCCGAGCGATCACCGGCGAAATCCTCATGGTCGACAGCGGGTTCCACGTCAGCGGCGGTCTGTAGCAGGTCGTTGGACGGTCCGCTTGTTGCACCGATCGCGGTCATGATTCCAAGACTCTTGCTGTTCCTGCTCCTGGCGTCTTGCACGTTCCCCGCGTGCGGCGCGTCCGTTCGCAGCATGAACACCGCCGGCGTGATGGACGATGCGACGATCACCGCGCGCGTCAAGACCGCGTTGCTGAACGATCAACAGATTTCCGCGACGAAGATCGACGTCACGACGAGCAACGGCGTGGTGACGATGTCGGGTACGGTGAGGAGCCGCGCGGAAGAAGCGCGCGCGATCGAAGTGGCGCGGCAGACTCCCGGGGTGAAGGACGTGAAGTCGACGCTGCAGACCGGAAGTTGATCATCGTATTGACTCAGCGCCGCCGACAAGGTTCGCAGTCGCATCAGCCCCACTCCTCTATCCGGATCCGCTCGCGCGAAATCCCGAGCGCGCCGAGATGCGCGGGCATCTCCGCGACGAGCGCGGGCGGACCGCACACGAAGCAGAGCGTCGCCGGATCGTGGACGAGCTCGCTCAGCGCGGCGCGATCCAGGCGTCCCCGCCCGCCGCTCCAATCGGTCTGGTTCGCGCGCGTCACCGTCTGCCGCAGCGCAATCGTGCCCGACGCCGCCATCTCGCGCAGCTCCGACTCGAACGCGAATTCGTCCGGCGTCCGCGCGCTGTAGAACAGGCCGATGTCGTGATGCGGAATCGCGAGCGCATGCCGAAGCATCGCGCGAAGCGGCGCGATGCCGGTGCCGCCGGCGATGAAGACGAAGTGGTGTTCCAACGGATCCGCGGGAAAGGTGAAGGTCCCGAACGGGCCGTCGACGTCGACGCGCGTCTGCGGCGCGAGTGCCAGATGTGGACCTGCCTGCCCGCTCGCGTCGACGCCGACGAGCAGTTCGAGCCAGCCGTCGCGCCGTGCGTCTTCCGCGGCCGAGGCCAATGAATACGGACGGCGCGTGTCGAGACCGTGCGTGCCGACCGTCACGGCCTGACCGGCCGTATAGGCGAAGGCATGTCCGGCGAGATCCAATCGCAGCAGTCGGGCGCGCGGCGTCGCGGGCAGCACTTCGCGAATCGGCAGCGTCAGCACGGCAACGCAGATATGCTACCGCCGCTCGATATGGCTCTGCGCCGCGTTCGCGGCGTGCTGCTGCGGCTGGTCCGCCGCCGCCCGCTCGCCATCGTCGTCGGTCTCGCGCTCGTGATTCCTGCCGCCTGGGTCGAATTCATCGGCCGCGACGAGACGTGGTGGGTGAACGGTCTCGCGCTCGTCGCCGGCGCAACCGGCCTCGCGGTGTTGTGGACCGGCCTGGCCGGACCGAGTCCTGATTGGGTGGACGACGAGAACTAAACACCTCTCCACCATGGTGGAGAGGTACTCAGAGAATCCCGGTCGCAGCTTTGTGGAGATCGACTTCGGTGACGCTGTGCGTGCCGCTGCCGCTCGGCGACGGCTCGTCGCGGCCGGTCCCGTGGCGCTTGCGCCGCGTCTTGTCGCGGTACATGCGGCTGTCGGCGGTGGCGAGCAGCGTCTCGTACGAGTCGCCGTCGTGCGGGAAGATCGCGGCGCCGATGCTGATGGCGAGCGGCAGCA
>DAIUKO010000285.1:0-10430 GCA_036848175.1 Vicinamibacterales bacterium
CACGACCAGATCGTCAGCGAACCGCGCGTAATCAATGCGTGTTTCCTGCTGGTCGCGTGTCGCGGCCTTCGCTCGCTCCAGCATGATGTCGACCTCGGTGAGGTGGACGTTACTGAGCAACGGCGAAACCACGCCCCGAACGGTCGACGACGCCCTGGTCAGCGGCCAGCGATGGACGTGGTCGGCGATGTCGCTTTCGGCTGAACGCCTTTGAGCAGTTCGTCGAGCTCGTACAGGCGGCCGTTGGCGATGACCCGCTTGACCTTGTGCGCCGCGGCCACGTCCTCGAGCGGATTGCCGTCGACGATTACGATATCGGCGAGCTTGCCGGGCTCAATCGTGCCGGCGTCGAGCGCGAGTGCACGCGCAGTATTCGCGGTCACGATCTTCAAGGCCTCGTACGGCGACATGCCGATCAGCACGTTGCTGACCGCGTCGCCGTGCACTTTGATGGGCAGCGGTCGGTCAGTGCCGCCGACGATCGTCGCGCCGGCATGCATCGCATCGAGAACCATCTTGCCGTTGCCGCGCAGCGTCATTGGCAGCGTGATCGGCCGCCCGCGCTGATCTGCACCGCGTGCGTCCAGCTCTTCCACCTGCCGTTGCAGAAACGCCGGCGACAACTTGAACCGTGGATCGTCCTTCAGCGTCGGCTCGTCGGCAAACAACTTCGACGTTCCGAAGTCGTCCTCGCCGAGCGTGGCGTCGAAGACGCGTCCGCTGCGTCCGATCAGCAGATAGAAGTCCTCGAAGGCGCGATTGAGCGGACCCTGTTTCATCGAATAGCCGCGCCGGCTCGTCGATGCGAAATGCTCGGTCGCATCGACGCCGACTGCCGAGGCTGGGTAGATTTCGTGCGTGGTGACGGGGATGCCAATGCTGTGCGCGAACTCGACGACGCGCTTCTGCTGCGGATCGGGCAGACGCACATAGCTCTTGAGCAGGTCGTAGCGCAGCGCCTTCGCCCGTTGCAGCTCCATCTCGAGATGCGCCGGACTCGACAGCGCGATTCCCATCCGGTAGTAAACGCGCTGGTACTCGAGCAGATATCCAGTCGAGAAGACCCGCGGACCGACTCGCGCGTTCGCGTCGATCGCTTCGCGCTCTTCGACGGCCTCGTACGGCGCGCCGCCGAGGCTCTGGACGGTCGTGATGCCGAACGCCAGGTACTCACGGCCCTGCGCCTCGCCGTACATCGACTGCAGATGCGTGTGCCAGTCAATCAGCCCGGGCATCGCCGTGAGATTTGCCGCGTCGACGACCCGGGCGCCGGTATGCATTGCCGCAGCGTGCGGCGCGACGCTCTTGATCCGGTTGCCCTCGACGACGATATCGACGTTGGTCTGCAGCGCCGGGCTCTTCATGTCGACCAGGCGGCCGGCATGAACGACCATGCGCCCCTTCGGGACGTCCATCGTGTACGTGAGATCGACCGGCACCTCTCGCACCTGTCCGGTGACGATATCGACGATCTTGAGCTTGTCGTGCGATTGGTAGAGCAGATGACGCGAGTCGCTTTGCCAACTCGGCGTATTCGCCGGCTCGGTGGTGACGCGGCGCGGCGGTCCGATCGGCTCCCCTGACGGCCCGACCGGCCACACCGCGAGCATGCCTTCGTACGTCGCCGCCATCTTCGATCCGTCCGGCGACCAGGCCGGCCCGCAGTCGGCGCGCGAGTCGATCGAGAGCGTCGGCACCGGCGCGTACCACTTGTCGTCGCCGCCGGCGGTCGGCATCGTCAGCACCTGATTGGTGCCTTCGCGATAACGCCGCGAGTACGGTGCAATCGCGGCAACCGCGAGACGGGACCCGTCGGCCGACCACACCGGATGACCCGGTTGCGGCAAGGTGTCGTGCACTCTCTGGATCTGCGCGGTGGCGACGTCGAGCACTGCGACCTCGGCGACGCCGTAGTTGTTGGTGATGTTGAGGAACGCGATCCGCTTGCCGTCGCGTGACCACGTCGCGCCTGCCGGCTGCGTCGTCAGATGCGTGACCTGACGGCTGTCACCGGTGGGCATGTCCCGGATCCACAGCTGCAGCTGGTTGCCGCCTTTGTCGGATGAGTACGCCAGCCGCATTCCGTCCGGCGACCACGCAGGGTCGGTGTCGAACGCCGCGTCGTGCGTGATGTTGACCGGCTTGCCTCCGACCGGCATCACGTAGATGTCGTTGAGCGCCGCGAAGGCGATCCTGGTGCCGTCGGGCGAAATGGCCGGACTGACGATCCCGAGCGCCTGCCGCGGGGTGGTGGAATCGAAATCGCGCTGCCGACGCGTGTAGTTGACTTTCGTCACCGGCAGCGTCGCGGTGAAGGCAATAGTGCGCGCGTCGCCGCCGTCGATCGATCGCCGTCTGATCTTGCCGTCGCCGACGTAGTAGAAGTCCGATGGCGACGCCCAGCTCACGCGGAACGGCGCGGCGTTCTCGTCGCTGGTCAGCCGCCTCCCTGCCGCCATGAGGCTCGACCCGTTCTGCGCGCTGTAGTAGACAATCTGACCGCCGGGCCCCCAGGACGGCGCGTCGATGCGGCCGGCCGCGGTCATCACCTGGCGTTCGGTGCCGTCCGCGACATTCACCGCCCACACGCCGCCACGCGTGGACGCAAACGCGATCTCCTTGTCGTCAGGAGACCAGCTTGGCATGAAGTCATCGGCACGATCTTTCGTGAGCTGCTTCAAGGCTTGCGTCGCGACGTCGAGGATCCAGACGTTGTAGTCGCTCCCCAGCGGATCGCCGCGATCTGAGGAGAACGCGATGTGCGTGCCGTCGTGAGACCAGACCGGCTCGCGATCGTCGAACGGCCCCCAGGTCAGCTTGCGGCGGTTGCTGCCGTCGGGTGCAGTGCTCCAGATGTCGTAGCCGCCGTCCGTGTAGGCGAAGAACACCAGCGATTTCCCGTCCGGCGACCACGCCGGCTGATGTGCATCGTCGAAGATGTCGGTGATGCGTTTGGCGGCGCCGCCCGTCGCCGGCAAAATCCACAGGCTGCCTTGAAGGTCGATCGCGAGCGACCGGCCGTCAGGCGACACCGCCACCGACATCGACGTGCCTTCGGTGACCGTCACGTCGATCGTCGCCGGCGCCCGTTGAACCGCCCCGGCGCCGGCCAGCAGGACGACCGCGGCGCAGCCGGCCGCATACGATCGCGTGCGCGTCATCGTCGTCTCCTCAGAAGCGGAACCGTGCGCCGAACTTGGCGACGCGGGCCGGAATCACGTTCGTCACGTAGCCGAACGTCGGCCCCGACGCGAACGTCGCCGACAGCGGCGCGTTGGTGTTCAGCAGGTTGTACAGATCGAAGTCAACCGCGAAGCGCCTGGAACCGCCGAGCGAGAACTCCTTGCTCGATCTGACGCTCAAGATGTTTTGCGCGGCGAGCTGACGCGAGCCGAACGGCTCGAGCCGCAGCGTCACGGTATTGAGCTGCGCGATCGGCGTGCCGCCGTCGGGGTCCTGTTGGCGGAAGAGATTGGTTCGCTGGCCGTACAACCCGCTCTTGCTTTGCAGAAATGCGGACAACGAGATGTCGTACGGCAGGCGATAGGTACCGGTGACGATGCCCGCCCAATTCCATCTATCGTCCCACGGAAAGAACTCGTCATTCGGGCTGTTCACGGTCTGCTGGATCAATCGATGGTTGCGCGTCAGGAAGTACGACGCCTGCGCCGACCAGCGTCCCGACAAGCGTCTCGTCGCCGTGATTTCGACCGTGCGATAGTGATCGTGCTGCGGCGTGTTCTGCAATCGGGTCGAGACGAACGCGGCGCCGCGGTACGCTGCGGTGTAGTCGTAGAACGTCACCGGCGTGCCATCGTCCCGGTTGCCGAGGACGCCGTCCGGACCCGGATCGCGGCGGGTAATCGGGATGCTGTAGGCGCTGTAGGGCCGCAGGATATTCGGACCGGTCCCGCTGAAGTAGCCGATCAGCGTTCGGTCGACGTACATCGCGCGGATGCCGAGATTCGCCGCAAGCTCGCGCTCGTAGCTCACCGTCCCCTCCCACGTCGAGGGCTGGGCGAGGTCAGGATTGATCTGGGCGTTCTTGGCCGCGGTGATGTTGATGAAATCGGGGCCGTTCAGACTGAGGTTCACTTCGCCCGGGTCGAAGAGTTTGTCGCCGTTCAGATCGTGCCACCTGAACGTCGCCGTGCCGGTCGCGTTCTGGTTGTACTGGTCGCCGAACGTGTCGCCGAACATGTAGTTGTATTCACCGACCGACGCCTTCACGACCGATTTTCCGCCGATGTCCCACGCGAAACCGACGCGCGGCACGGCACGCGACCAGGTGCCGACTTCGGTGTACGGAAAGCTTCCCGCCGGAAAGACCGTCGGTGCGTCGCGGGCGGCGTCACGCGACTGCGCCGGCAGGAACGAGTGCTGCCGCTCCCATCTCACCCCGAGATTCAGCGTGACACTCGGCTTCAGGCGCCACGTGTCCTTGAGGTACAGCGCGTAGGTGTTCTCGCGGTCGTCGGGGATCGACGGCGTGTTGTAGAAGATGATTTGCGACGGCGTTCCCGATACGCCGCCGATCCGGTCCGTTTCAAGGATGTAGTTGGCGGAGACGTTGTTCTCGTAGGCGTCGGTCGTGTAATCGAGGTAGAAGTTCCCGCCCGCCTTCAGCTCGTGAGTGCCAGCGAGCGTTCGCTCCGGAAAGAAGCTGATGCCGCCGTCGGCCGTGTACCGGTTGCGCGGTTTCACCTGATGCAGTGGATTCGACCCGGTCGCCAGCCCCGTTTCGAGATCGAGACGCGGCGGCGCGTCGGCGCGCGCGTACGAACGCGCCGCGTCGTAGTCGGTGAGGTACCCGACATATCCCGCGACCGCGTTGACGAGCGTGCGGTTGCTCAACGCGCTCTGGACCTCCCCTTTCTGGATGGAATGGGGCACGGTGTAGTCGCGCGTCGCCTCGAGCGGTACGAACCGGCCGGCGGCGTTCTCGGGCTCCCGCTTGACGTCGCGTTGAATCGCGTAGATGAGCCGCGTTCGCGGAGTCGCCTGGTACGATACTTTCGCGGTGGACTGATCGAGCTGTGAATGGAAATCCGCGGGCGGCTCGTCACCGGTCAGATACGTGCCGTCGGCGCCGGGACCAGCGACGAAGCCCACCGTGCCCTGCGCTCGTTTCTGCCGGCTCTGTGCCACGTAGAACCACAGTTTGTCGCGAACGATGCGGCCGCCAAGATCGCCCGAGAGATCGTACAGACTCTTCAGGGGCGAGGTCGCGGTCAACCCCTGCGCTCGGAGCGCCGCGTCGAGGTTGTCCGCCTGCAGCTTCGGTGATTCCGCCGCCGCCGTGTAGGCGCCGTGAAAGTCGTTGCCGCCGGACTTGAGTACGCCGACGAACGAAATTCCGGGCACCGAAACTTCAGCATCGGTCCCCGAGGTCTTGATTTGAACTTCTTCGAGCGTGTTGTCCATGAAATAGACGCCGGCGCTCATGTCCGCGCCAAGCGCGACATTCATGCCCTCGACCTGAAGCTTTGGCTGCGCGGCGACGCCGTAGCTCGAGATGTTCACGCGATTCGCCATGTTGCTGCCGCCGACGTCGGGAATCGGCTGCGTGACGCCGGGCGCCATCGCGAACACATTTTGTAGATCGCGGCCGCGGGGCACCGCCTCGAGGGTTTCTCTCGTGAATGCGACGCTCGCGCTCGTTGAGGTGACGTCGACCACCGGACTCTGACCGCTGACCGTCACCGACTCCTCGATGCCGCCGACCTGCATCGTGGCGTCGACGCGCGCAACGAATCCGACAGTGAGGCGCAGCCCGTCGCGCAGGAACGGCTTGAAACCGGAGAGCTCGAATCGCGCGGTGTACAGGCCTGGAGGCAAGTCGACGAAGCGGTAGCTGCCGTCGGACGCCGTCGTGGTCGTGAGCTGGCCGACCTGCAGCGCAGGGCTGGTCAGCGTCACGGTGACGCCAGGCAGCGCCCCGCCGGTACCGTCGGTGACGATGCCGTTGAGCGCGCCGGATCCGACGCTTTGCGCGAGCAGCGTGCCGCACATCCCGAACAGCACGCATGTGGCGGCGGTGAAAACTCGCCACTGTCGCCAGGTTTCCGCGGTGATCCGTCCATGTGTCCTCATCGCCCGATCTCCCGTTGATAGCCGAGCTGTGTGTCCGGACATTCTGCACCTTCGGGGGTGAGTTGTCGTCACTGCCGCGGACCGTCTCACGTTGGCGGACAGCCCGCAGTGTCCTGGAGGAGTTGAGCGGTGTAAGCGAACGGCGGATGATCATGCCCATGACGACCACGCGGCGCCTTCAGCAGCGCGACGACCACCGGCTTCGGGATCTCGTCCGGGGCACCGGGACGTGACCATCACCACGGATCTCGGGGTCCCAGGGACTTCGCACGACGCGAGCTAACGAGATGCATCGACACCACGGTCATCCGCTTGCTCGACGGGGCCCGCGCCTATCTGCATGCACAGGTCGAGATGTGTGTCTTGTGCCTTGTACACCACCCCCATTCCGCCCTCACCGAGCTTCGCTTCTATGCGGTAATGCTGCAGCGTCCGGCCTATCATCGCGTCATTTCGCCTTCACCGGTGAGAGCCCGACGAATGCGAGACTCCTCGAGCGCATTGGAACGGTTCTGGAGTGGCGGAGAGAATAGCGGGCGCGGACGCAGCGAGGCAAGGCCGGTCGGCGAAACCGGCCCGTCGGCTACGCACCGCTCCGGCGAGGTTAAAAGAGCAGCTTCACTCCAAACTGCAGGATGCGCGGATCCAGCGCGGAGGTGATTCGTCCGAACTGAGCCGACGACACGGCACTGGTCGGCGCATTGAAGTTGACGTTGTTGAAGATGTTGAAGAACTCCGCACGGAACTGCAGGCCGACGGTGCTGGTGACGTTCGTGGCCTTCAACAGCACGAGGTCGGTGTTGAAATACCTGGGCCCGCGGATCATGTTCTTGCCGGAATTGCCGAAGGTGCCGATCGCGTTCGCAACGAACTTCGACGTATCGAAATACTGCGCCACCATCTCGCCGTGAGAGCGATCCGCTCCCAGATTCGCGTTTCCGCCCAGGAAGTCGGCGCGGTCGCGATTGATGCCGGTGAACGAGTTGTCCCGTCCGCTCGTGATCGTGAACGGGAATCCGCTCTGCCAGGTCACGATTGAATTGAGCATCCACCCGTTCACGAACCGGCTCAGCGGGCCGGCGTCGCCGATCTGTGGAAGCTGCCAGATGTTCGACAGCTTGAAATTGTGCGGCACGTCCTCTCGGGAGACGCCGTAGTCGAACAGCCGATCGTTCGGCGTCGTCCATCCATAGTCGTCGAGCTTTCTCGAAAACGTGTAGCTGGCCAGCACTGCCAGTCCCTTGCCGAACCGTTTCTCGGCATTCACCTGCAGGGAGTCGTACGTGCTGATGTTCGTCGATTCGTAGAACCCGATGCGGCTGAAATCCTGGTAGGTGCGCCGCGCCTGCGTATCGGCCACAGTAGACGCGCCCGGCACGTAGATCGCCGGATTGATCTCGCGGCTGTTCTCCGCGGCGCCGAAGAAGTAGCTTCCTCGGTTGCCGATATACGCGGCGCGCAGCACCCAGTCGGCGCCGACCTGCCGCTCGATCGAGAGATTCCACGAGGCGAGCAGCGGCGTGCGGAAGTCCTGCGCGAAGACGGCGCGCAGCTCGGTCGGCGTCACGAACGTCGCTTCGGCGCCCGGCACGCGCGGGCCGTACTGTTCCGGAAACGGATTGCGCACGCCGGCGCTGCCGAACGGATCCTCGAACGAGACGCCGTCGAACGAGAATCCCGGAGCGAACGGCGCGATGTTCGTGAATGGATTGAACGCGCTCGCCTGGATCGGCGTATAGAAATGACCGTATCCGCCGCGAAGGCTCGTCCTGCCGTCCTCCGTCAAGCGGTAGGCGAAGCCGATTCTCGGCGCGAGGTTCCAGATGTTCGGATCCGATCCGCCGACCGGACATCCGGGATCGTGATTGTCGCCGCCGTACAGCATCCCGGCCGGCGCGTTCGGATAACGCTGTGACTTCTCGCCCGGCCGGAAGCAGACCACGCGGCCCTGTCGATCGTAGTAGGGGAAGTAGGGATCCCAGCGCACGCCGAGGTTCAAGGTCATCGCCTGGTTGACGCGCCAGTTGTCCTGCGCGAAGAAGCCCCAGCGCGTGCCCTTCAGATCCTTGAACTCGCCGCCGCCCTGCACGAACGTCGACGCGCGGCCCAGAAGGAAGTCCGCCAGCCCGTCGCCCGACAAACTGCCATTGAAGGTGAAGTTGCCATCCATGCGGAACGTGTTGGTGATGTGGTTGGACAGCCGCACGACTTCTCCACCGAAGTGCAACTCGTGCGGACCTTCGATGGCGGTCAGGTTTTCGCGGATGGTGAAGTCGCCGCGATCGAAGTCGCCGAGATGATTCGTGTTGATGCTGAATCCACCCGTCACGCTCATGACGAGCTCCGGCGGAGCCTTCAGCGCCGACGAGGCTGCAGACGCGATGCGAACACCGGCATCGGGATAACTGAACGGCCCGCTCGAGAGCGACCCGCCGCGCTGCCGGTTGAATCCAAACGTGCTGTTCAGGAGCATCGTCGGGCCGATTGAAAGCGTGTGGTTGACGGAAACGTTCTGCACGCGGACCGCATTGCCGGCGCTGCTGGCGGCGAGGATGTTGTCGCTCGGGATCACCGCCGGGCGGTCGTAATCGGTGAAGAAGTAGCGGCCGCTGATCTGCTGCCCCTGACGGTTGTAGTCCATCTTGGTCATGAACTGATTTTCGGTGTCAATCTGTTCCGTGCCGACGAAGTTCAGCTCGCGCCCGGCGCGGTTCGGCAGCGGAATCCATTTCAGGAAATATTTCGCGACCGGGCTGATCCGGTCCGCCGGAATCAGATTGCCCGCGAACGGCTGCCGTGTCACCGGATCGACGAGCTGCCGCGACAGCGACGAGAAATCGCCGGCGCGCTCGGCGGCCGTCGGCACGAACGTGACCCTGCCTGCGGCCTTGCTGCGGATGCGCGTGCCCTGGAAGGTGCCGAAGTAGAAGAGCCGGTTCGTCAGGACCGGACCGCCCACGCTGCCGCCGAACTGGTTCCGCTTCAGCGTGTCTTTGCTCGGCGCGAAGAAATTGCGCGCGTTCAGCGCGCCGTCGCGGAAAAACTCGAAGGCGCTGCCCCGAACGTCGTTCGTCCCGGAGCGCGTGACGATGTTCACGATGCCGCCCGCAGCATTGCCGTACTCCGCGGTGAAGTTGCTGGCCTGCAGGTTGAATTCCTGGACCGCGTCCGGATTGGGAAACGGCACGTTGACGTTCAAGTACGTATCGTTGTGGCCGGCCCCATCCAGCTGATAGTTGACCTGGGCCATGCCGGCGCCGTTCACACCGGCGGTTTGTTCACCGGGGTACACGCCGCCGTGACTGCAGATCCGGCAGCCGTTCCGTCCGAGGTCTACAGTGCCCGCGGCCAGGAATACCAGCGACTGCGCCATCCTGCCGTTCAACGGCAGCTCGACGACGCGCTTCTGATCGACCAGTTGGCCGAGGGTCCCGTTCCGTGTCCCGACGAGCGGCGAGTCCCCGACTACCGTGAGCTCCTCGGTGATCTGGCCGATCTGCATGACGACCGTCAGAGTTGCCGCCTGGTCGACGGTGAGCGTGATGCCGGTTTGTACGTACGTCGAAAAGCCGGTCATCTCTACGCGCAGCTCGTAACTGCCGACCGGTAATCTGGGAAACAGAAATGCGCCGCTCTGATCGGTCGTCGTGCTCTGAGTGAACCCGGTGCCCACGTTGCGCACGATCACCTGCGATTGCGGCAGAACGGCGTTGTTCGAATCAACGACGTTCCCGCCAAGACTCGCGGTTGTCTGTTGCGCGTAGGCTGGTGCGGTACACAAGAGGAAAATTCCGGCGACGATTGACAAAGTTGGAGATCGCATGATCGTTCTCCTCTCTCCGAGCGTCCCGGGTTCCGAAGGTGTGACTACATGCAGTGGCGGCGGCAGCATACTCCACCACTGCGGCAGGCAAAAGCGGATTGACAGTGCAGAGCTTGTTGAAAAGAACGCGCTACTTTCGGGAGGGCCGGAGGGCCTATGAGAGTTCTTTCGCGCGTGTGTGATCACTCGCGCGTTTCTGCTTCCGTCTGCGAATGCGGGCGATCAGGTGATCACCGCCACGTTGTACGGCGCGTCCACGACAGTACCGGAGGAATCATCTCCGGTGCGACCATCGTGGTCACACACGGAGGCACCAATCTCGTGAGAGAAACGGTCTCGGATGAACGAGGCCTATTTGACGATGCCGATTTGTCCGGAGGTCTCCTCTCCGATGCGCTGGTTGCCCGGTCGGATCGTCGCCCGCGTAGTCGGGGAAGTCGGGACCAGGGTATAGGCGCTGCGGTCGAGGTGCTGCAGCGTGTCGCGCCAGTTTTAGAAGTTACTTTCGGGCGAA
>DAIUKO010000286.1:0-10393 GCA_036848175.1 Vicinamibacterales bacterium
CGAAACCACGAAAATCGCTCATCTCGGACACGCGTTCGACGCGCCGGCCTGCAACGCAGGCCGGCCCGAACGGTCGACACGGACGGCGGACGTAACCGCATTCGACTTCTGGCGGTCACGTCCGTCGTCCGTGTCGACCGTTCGAGCGCCGCTCCGCGGCGCGCGTCGAACTCCACCACACGATCAGCGACTCGCGCCTTTCCGGCCTTCGTGCCTTCGTGCCTTCGTGGCCTGCTTGTATCTGTGACAGGCGCTCGAACCTGCTCACCGGGCGGTCGACCAGTCGCGGATCTTGTCGCGCAGGAACGTCACCGGAACGCCCCCGTCTTCGAGCACGCGATCGTGGAAGCCTTTGATGTCGAACTGCTGACCCATCGTCTGCTTCGCATCGTCGCGCATCTTCTGTATCTCGAGCTGCCCCAGCATGTAGGCGGTCGCCTGGCCCGGATAAATGACGTAGCGATCGATCTCCGACACCACGTCGTCTTTGGGCTCCGCCGTATGCGCGAGCATGTAGTCGATCGCCTGCTGACGCGTCCAGTTCATCGTGTGCAGCGCGGAGTCGACGACGAGGCGCGTCGCGCGCAGCGACTGACTCGACAGCATCCCAAGTCGATCGAGATCTGACGAGTACAGCTTCATCTCGTCGGCCAGGCGTTCGGTGTAGAGCGCCCATCCTTCCGCATATCCAGAGTTGGCGAGATAGCGGCCGATTGGATGGATCTCTTTCCGCTCCAGCGCGATCGCGCCCTGCAGGTGATGACCGGGAATCGTCTCGTGAAACGCCGTCGACTCGGCTGGCGCGCGGCTCTTGGTCTCGGCCATGTAGGCGTTGATGAAGAACACCGCGGGCCGGCTGCCGTCCTCGGCGGGCGGGTTGTATTCGTTCGGTCCGCTCTTCTCCCGAAACTTCGGGTACGGCTGAATGACGACGTCGGCTTTCGGGAGGAGGCCGAACCAGTCGTGCATGGCGGCCTTGGCGCGTTCGAGCGCGGCCTGCGAGTAGGCGATCAGATCCGCGCGGTTCCTGAACAGGTACTTCTGGTCGGACCGCAATTGCTGCAGCAGCTTCGGAACGTCGCTGGTGTGAAACGACCGCTCGGCGATCGTCGTCATCTCGGCGGTCAACTTGTCGATCTGCTGGAGTCCGGTCTCGTGGACCTGCTTCGCCGGCACCGGCAGCGAGCTGTGATAGCGCACCGACGCGTCGTAGCAGGCCGCGCCGTTCGGGTTGGCCGAAACGCCAACTGCGTCGCGCGCCGCCGGCAAGTACTCGCGTTCGAGAAAATCTTTGTAGCGAACGAACGCCGGGACGATCTGACCCGTGACGAGCGCATCGAACGCCTTCCGAAATTCCGGCGTCTGGTCGCGGACCGACGGCGAGTCGAACGGCGAGTCAGCGAGCGGCGAGCGGATCAGCGTGTTCATCTGATCGATCACCAGCCGGACGTTGCCCTTCGGCGCCGAGTAGCCCTCCTTCAGGCCGGCGCGCAGGTTCGCGATCTCGGTGTCGATGTACTTCGGCAGCCTGCTCCAGCGCGCCAGCGCCTCCTGTCTCGCCTGATCGCTGCCGACCGGCTGAATCGTGACGACGTAGCCAAAATTCACCTGCCACGCGTTGACGAACTGGCTGACGCTCCACAATTCGTAGCGGCACAGACGTGTTCCGATCGAACCCTCGAGCGCCTCGCGAACGATCGCGTAGGTGGCGCGGAGCGGCGCCGTGTGAATCGACGGAGGATCGATGTGCTTCGCCTCGGCCAGCCAGCCGTCTTCCCTCGCCTGCCATGCTTTCAGCGCCTCCAGGGAGTTGTCGGACAGCTCATCGTGATGCGCGCCGGGAATGCCGTAGAGCGTCCGCGCTTCCGGATTCCGGTCGAAATACCCCTGGAGATATACGTCGGCGAGCGTGCGGACGCGCGTGTCAGCCGATTCCGTCTGCGGCTTCGACGCCGCGGGCTCGGGCCCGCGGCCGCACCCCGTGACGAGGACGGCCAGCGACGCCACGATAAAACTCCTCGTGAACGAGGAAAGCATGTCCAAGTATACTGACCGCCCTTTCACGCAAACGCGTGTCTCGAGCAAACGCGCTAAGGGCCGGGGGGGCTGACGATATGAACATTTCAGAGCGGACGGTCGGCGATGTGGTCGTGGTCGATGTCTCGGGCAAGATTACGCTCACCGACGGCGGCGACACGATCTTGAAAGACAAGCTGCGAAGCCTGGTTCAGCAGGGGCACCGTAAGCTGCTGCTGAATCTCGCCGACGTCACCTACATCGACAGCTCCGGCCTCGGCGCGATCGTCCAGAGCTACACCACCGTCACGAACCAGGGCGGTGGATTGAAGCTGCTGAACATGACGAAGCGGATCCACGATCTGCTCGCCATCACGAAGCTGCTGACGGTGTTCGATACCTTCGACAACGAAGCCGAAGCCGTCACCAGCTTTTCAGCGGCGCGCGTATAGTCGTTGGTCTTTGGTCACGCCCAACGACCAATGACTAACGACGATCCCGTCGGGCGACGCGGCCGACGATGCGAATCCAGGCGACCGCGCCGTCAGGTCCCCGGATGAACTCGACCGACTGACCTTCGTCGTTTCCCTGGGTGACCACGGCGCGGTCCGGCCCATAGAACGCGATTGGCATCGACGTCGACGCGCCGCTGCCGGTGGTCGGCTCCTGGCGAATCGTGAGATGCCCGCCGCTCTCCGCCACGGTGACGGTCACCATCGGTCGGACATATCGCCCGAGATACGGCGCGAGGGGCGGCTGCTGCGCGAGCGGCTCGACGCGCGGCAGCGTCTCGACGAGACCGCGATGCGCGATCGCCTGGTTCGGCCGGAAACTGGCGCCAAAGTAGGTCTGCAGCGCCATCCGCTCCACGTCCTGGATGAGGCGCCACCCGTTGCTCGTATTGGTGAGGATCGCGATCGCGAACTGACGCTCGGGCACGATCTCCAGCAGCAGGATGTGGCCGTTCAACGTGCCGCCGTGAGCAGCCGTCCGCACGCCGCCGACCGTCCGCAGATGCCACCCGATACCCATCTCGTCGTCGGTGCTCTGCTTCTGAAGTTGCGGGGTGCGCATCTCGTCGAGCGTTGCCTGTGAGATCAGGGGCTCGCCGTTGGGCGCCATTCCGTTGCCGAGATGGAAGCGCGCGTACGCCAGCAGGTCCTCGACGCTCGTGGAGACGCCGCCCGCCGTCACGCTCGTCGAATACGCGAACGGTCGCACGATCGCGGGGGCACCGGCGCTGCCGCCGGTGTGGCCGACGGCCAACGGAAACGTCATCATCTCGCGCGGGCTCGTGACCGTCCTCGTCAGCCGAAGCGGCTTGAACACCAGATCGCCGAGCGCGGCGCCGATCGACTTTCCGGTCACCACTTCGATGAGTCGTCCGGCCACGGTGAAGCCGGCGTTGTTGTAGCTCCACGCCGCACCGGGCGGCGCGAGCTGCATGTTCGACGGCATCATCCCGTCGACGAACTGCGCCAGGGTTTCGTCGCCGCGATCGGCCGGAGCGATCTGCCCTTCCCACCCGCTGCTGTGCGTGAGGAGGTTCCAGACCGTGACCTCGCGGCTCACCTTCTCGTCCTCGACGCGAAACGCCGGGAGATACTTCCGCACCGGCGCGCGCAGGTCCACTTTCTGCTGCTCGACGAGCCGCATGATCGCCGTCGCGGCAAAGGTCTTCGAGATCGACGCGATCGGGAAGAGCGTGCCGGCCGTCACCGGCCGCGGATCCTCGAGGCTCGTGACCCCGAAGCCGTGAGTCATCGCCCGGCCTTCCTGCACGACGCCGAGCGCCACGCCGGGCACGCGGTACTTTTCCATCGCCTGCGACACAGCCGCAACGATCTGCTCGAAACGGGCGTCGGCCACGGCCGATTGCGCGCGCGGCTGGAGCGGAACGGACGCGGCACACAGGCCGACGGCAACGCCGATGGTGGCCGTCCGCGCAACGCGTACGGCCCGGCGGCTCATATCGAGCTCGTGCAGGCGCGACATTTCGTCGCTTCAGCGGGAACCTTTTCGCGGCAGAACGTGCAGACCTTCGTCGGAGCGTCCGGCGCCGGCTTGATGAGCTGACGCACGATCAGGAAGACCACGAACGCGACGATCGCGAAATCGATGATCGTGCCGATGAACGCGCCGTAGTTGATGGCGTTGACGACTTCTTTGCCGTCAGGGCCGACCGACTGCGACAGGACGATCTTCGCCGCGCGCCATTCGCCGCTGGGCAGCGCCAGGCTGATCACCGGCATGAGCATGTCGCTGACCAGCGAGGTCACGACCTTGCCGATTGCCGCGCCGATGATGACGCCAACGGCCAGCGCCAGTGCGTTTTGTTTGAGCAGGAATTCGCGGAATTCGCGGACCATTGTCGCCTCCGTGTCGTACCAAACCCAAAAACGGAGGCGATTATAGACGCAGCCGTCGGCTGCCGGCTCTTACTGTTGTTCCTCGAGCACGGCCGTCGGCTGCGCGGGCGGGTCGGCCACCGGCAGCTTGCGCAGCATTTCCGCGCGCATCGGCAGGATGAAGGAGAACCGGTAATCGCCCTGCATCCGCCCGATCGGAATACCGACGAGATCGCCGCGTTGATTGAGCACGCCGCCGCCGGAGACGCCGGGATGGCCGTCGGTCAGGCAGGTGACCAGGCCGTTGGAGGTTCGCTGACCGGCGTAACCGGTCGAGAGAATGATGCCCTTGGAGTAGTCATTGCCGAGGCGGAAGAGCGGCTCGGCGAAATCGTACGCGAACGCCGTGTCGACGTGCAGCGCCGGCAGGTCGAGCTCGCGCGTCTTGATGATTGCCCAATCGCCGGTGTGGACCTCGACGTCCGCATCGCCCGTATCGATCACCTTCGCGGGGATTTCCTTGCCGCCGTAGACGACGCGCACCGACGTGATCTTGCGGGTGCTCTGGCGATCGTCTTCATCCTTGAGAGCGACGACGGCATGCTTCACCGTGACGAAGTAGCCGCGACCGAGATAGCCGGCCGTTCCATAGCTGGTCTTGCCGAAGTTGTCGGTCGAATACAGCTCGACGAAGCTCGAACGGCGATCGCGCAGCAGGTGCACCGGCAGGAGGCCCATCTCGTTCTGGAGCTCTTCTTTGATCTCGCGCACCATCTTGTCGCGTGCCGACGCCGTCGTGGAACCGTCACGCGCCATGTGACCGGTCGTGCCGGCCGGCAGTGCGGCCTCGTTGCGGCGCCCCTTCCCGAGCTCGCTGCGCACTTCTGCGCGAATGGCGTCGATCTTCGCGTCGTAGGCGCTCGACTCGAGCGCATCCAGACGACGAGCCTGCATGATCCCGAGCGTGAAACAGGAGATGGCGGTTGCGAGAATTGACGTGAAGAAGAGCAGGCGTCCCGAGATCATCATGACTCCAAGTTCGGCAGCTAAACCGCCTCGTAGCGAGGCTTACAGCTTTGCGCTCCTGCATCCGCCGCACGCGCAGAGACAGGATGGCCCTTTCGCTTGGAAAGCGCGCCGGTTATTTACATTTTGTCGGAGAGCGAGTGCGAATACTTTAGCAACGGTCGGGTTGACAGTCAAGCCTAAGATGAAGGTTTCGTTGCACGGGACATCGCCCAGCCCGCGAGAAAGACGCCGACGCCGAGCGCGAACAACCGGGGACTCGGGCCGAGCGGCCCCGCCATGAACAGATCGACGAGCAACAGCCACATACCGACGAGCTGAGCGAAGCGACCGATGTAGAAAACAGTTTTTCCCATCCCGCCTGTCCCCGCCCATCCTGCCTAGATGCGATCGAAATTCTTCTCTATTTCACGCTTTGTCAATCGAAGCATCACGGGTCGGCCGTGCGGGCAGACCGTCGAATAGGCCGTCGCGCGCAACTCGTCGAGGATGTGCGTCATTTTCTCGAAAGTCAGTGCGTAGTTCGCCTTCACAGCCGCATGGCATGCCGTGGTGGCGGCAATCCGCTGCAAGGCGTCCTGGACCTGCCCCCCGCGATCGAGGCCCTCGAGATCTTCAGCCAGTGCCAGCAGCGCCTTCGAAGAGTCCTCGGTTTTGAGCAGGGCCGGGACGGCGGTGACCTTGAGCGTCGCGGCACCGAAACTCTCGAGCTCGAATCCGAAACGCTCGAGCTCGGCCGCCCGGCTGACGAGCGCCTGATGCGCTGAGGGCGCCACCTCGAGAAGCATCGGCACCAGCAGGCGCTGCGATTCGAGCCGTCCTGCGCTGAGCTTTTCCATCACCCGTTCGAACAGCACACGCTCGTGGGCCACGTGCTGATCGATGATCGCGACGCCCTCATCGTCCACGGCGATGATGAACGTGTCGCGAAACTGGCCGAGCGGAATCAGCGGCTTGATCTCGACGATGCGGTCACTCTGAGCGTGTCGAAGGGTGCCCGCACCGGAGTCGAGCTGCACGCCTGTCTCGAGCGGCGCTCGTCCTTCGACGGGCTCAGGACGAGCGAGATCGGGGGCGGGCGGCGCGGCTTCGGGAATCCATCGACTCGGATACGTGCCGCCGGCCAGGACACCGGGCAATGCAGTCGCCACCGGGAACGACGGGCTCGCGTGCTCCGGACGCAGCTGAAGCTGCGGCACCACGCTCGATCCGAGCGCGTCCATCAACGCGCGCCGCACGACTTCGTGCACCGTCGATTGATCGCGGAAGCGCACCTCCGCTTTCGTCGGATGCACGTTCACATCGACCGCGTCCGGCGACATCTCGATGAAGAGATGCACCTCGGCACTGCGCTCCTTGATCGACGCCATGCTGTAGGCGTCGATGATCGCGTGCGCGATGGTGCGGTCCTTCACGATCCGGCGGTTGATGAACACGTTCTGCGGACCGCGCGTCGGACCCTGCTCGGCGAGCGCGGCGATGAAGCCGGTCAGCTTGAGGCCGCCGGCGTCCTTGCGCACGTCGATCAGGTCGGTGCGTTCGCCGTACACCTGATACAGCCGATCGCGCAGCGACGCGGCCGGGGGACACTGCAGGACGGTGCGGCCGGCGCTCTTCAACGTGAAGCCGACGTCCGGATTCGCGAGCGCGAGCTGCGTGACGACGCGCGAAACCTGCGCCGATTCGGCGCCGTCCGACTTCAGGAACTTCCGCCGCGCGGGCAGGTTGTAGAACAGGTCGTTGACCTCGATGGTCGTCCCTTCCGCCGCGCCGATCTCGGCGACGGATGCGACCGCGCCGCCGTTGACGCGGATTTCGGTGCCGCTCTGCTGTCCACGCGCGCGCGTGCGCAGCACGAAATGCGACACCGACGCGATCGACGGCAGCGCTTCGCCGCGAAACCCGAGCGTCCGGATGGCGGCGAGATCGTCGGCGCGCTTGATCTTGCTCGTCGCGTGCCGCTCGATGGCCAGCCGCGCGTCGTCCGGCTCCATCCCTTCCCCATCGTCTTCGACGCGCACCTGCCTCTTGCCGCCGAGCTCGACCTGGATCGACAGTCGGTGCGCGCCGGCATCGATCGCGTTCTCGACCAGCTCCTTGACGACGGACGCGGGACGCTCGACGACCTCGCCGGCGGCGATCTGATTGGCGAGGTCCGAGGGCAGGCGGCTGATCTTCCCCATCGATCAGATCCAGCGCTTGCGGCGGAAGAGCGCGAGCATCCCGACGATCACCGCGAGCGAGATCGCCGCCAGCCACCAGAATTGCGCGTTGTCGCCGCCCGGAAACCGCGGCAGCGGCACGTTCATGCCGAACGCGCCGGTGAGCAGCGTCAGCGGCATGAAGATGGTCGACACGATGGTCAGAACCTTCATCACCTCGTTCAGGCGATTGCTGGTGTTCGACAGATGCGCGTCGAGCATCCCGGTGATGCGGTCGTGAAAGATCAGCGAATCGTCGGCGATGCGGACGAGATGGTCGTAGATGTCGCGGAAGCGAAACGCCATCTCGGTGCTGATGTCGGGGAAATCGCGGCGCGCCAGTCGTGCGATGACGTCGCGCTGCGGCGTGATGATCCGGCGCAGCGACGCGACCTGGCGCTTCTCGTCGAGAATCTCCCGCGCCAGCGCCTGCGTCGGGTCGGTGAAGATCGCCTCCTCGAGCTGGTCGAGGCGTTCTTCGAGCTTCTCCACTTCCGGCCGATAGTGGTCCACCATCGAGTCGACGATGCGGTGGAACAGCCCGACCGGCCCCTCGCCGAGAATCTTGGCGTTGCGCGTGGCATGCTCGCGCAGCTCGGCAAGCGTGCGCGAATCGCCGTCGTGGACCGTGACCAGATACGTCGGGCCGAGGAAGAAGTCGATATCGTGCGTCGAGAAGCAGTGCTCGGGCGCGTTGATCTCGATGCCGTGGAGGACGATGTAGAGGTAGCCGTCGTAGGCCTCGATCTTCGGATACTGGAGCGACGACATTGCGTCTTCCACCGAGAGCGGATGAAAGCGGAAGGTGTCGCTGAGGATCAGCGATTCCGGAATCGAAGGCGCGGCGAGATCCACCCAGACGGTGACGCCCGCCGCCGGATTCAGCCACGCGCGATCGATGCTGGTGACCTGCTCGGTCTTGCCGTCGCGGTGAATGAAGAGCGTCACCATGTCGGGACTTGGGAGTCGGGATTCGGGATTCGTCGTGATTCGTGAATCGGAGTCGCGCGACTCGGCACGATCAAATCCCGAATCCCAAATCCCGAACCCCGCCCCGCCTCAGTCTCCCACCTTCACCGACAGCGCAGCCTGCGCCGCCGCGAGCCGCGCCACCGGGACGCGGTAGGGCGAGGCGCTGACGTAGTTCAGGCCGACCGTGTGGAAGAAGTGCACCGACGCGGCATCGCCGCCGTGCTCGCCGCAGATGCCGATCTTGAGATCCGGGCGCGCCTTGCGGCCGCGCTCCACGCCGACGCGCACCAGATCGCCGACGCCCTGCACGTCGATCGACTGAAACGGATCTTTCTCGAGGATCTTCTTGGCCTCGTAGATCCTCAGGAACTTCCCGACGTCGTCTCGCGAGAAGCCGAAGGTCAGCTGCGTGAGGTCGTTGGTGCCGAACGAGAAGAACTCGGCGTCCTCGGCGATCTGATCGGCGACGATCGAGCCGCGCGGCACTTCGATCATCGTCCCGACCAGATACTTGATGCGGACGCCCTGCGCCTTCATCGTCTCGTCGGCGACGCGATCGACGATGGCCTTCTGATCCTTGAGCTCCTTGGGGATGCCGACCAGCGGAATCATGATCTCCGGGACGATCTTGATCCCTTCCTTGTTCAACTTGCAGGCCGCCTCGATGATGGCGCGCGTCTGCATCTCGGTGATCTCGGGATAGGTGATGCCGAGGCGGACGCCGCGGTGGCCGAGCATCGGGTTGAACTCGTGGAGCTGTTCGACGCGCGCGAGCAGCTTCTTTTTCTCGTCGAGCTCCTTGCCGTTGTTGCCGGTGGCTTCGAGGCGCGCCACTTCCACCATCAGCTCTTCGCGCTTGGGCAGGAACTCGTGCAGCGGCGGATCGATCGTCCGGATGGTGACCGGATTGCCGTGCATCGCCTTGAACACGCCGTAGAAGTCGTCGCGCTGCAGCGGCAGCAGCTCGTTCAGCGCCTTGCGCCGATCCTGCTCCGTTTCCGCGAGAATCATCCGCTGGACGATCGGAATCCGCCCTTCGCCGAAGAACATGTGCTCGGTCCGGCACAGGCCGATGCCGCCGGCGCCGAACCGGTAGGCAAGCTCCGCCTGATCGGGCTGATCGGCGTTCGCATAGACGCCGAGCCGCCGGTACTTGTCCGCCCAGGACAGCAGCTTGTCGAAGCGCTGATAAATGTCCGACTTCTTCGCGTCGAGCGACCCGTTCAACACCTGCAGGATCTCGCTCGGCTTCGACTTCACCTGCGCGAGCTTCACCTCGCCGGTGAGACCGTCGAAGGACACATAGTCGCCTTCCTTGACGGTCTGGCCTTTGATGCGGAACTTCTTTCCTGCTTCGTCGATCTCGAGCTCTCCGGCGCCGACCACCGACGGCTTGCCCATCTGCCGTCCAACGACGGCGGCGTGCGACGTCATGCCGCCGGTTGCGGTCAAGATCCCCTGCGCGACGAACATGCCGTGGATGTCATCCGGTACCGTCTCGCGGCGGACGAGGATCACCGGCTTGCCCTGCTGCGACCACTCGACCGCGTGATCGGCCGTGAAGACCACTTGACCGCTGGCGGCGCCCGGCGACGCCGGCAGACCTCTGGTCGCCGTTGGAATGCTCTTCCATTCCTTCTCGTCGAAGCCGGGCGCGAGCAACTGATTCAGCGATTCAGGATCGACGAGGAGAATCGCGTCCTTCGGCGTCAGCAGTTTTTCGGCGACGAAGTCGGTGGCGATGACCACCGCCGCGTGGCCGGTGCGCTTGCCGCTGCGCGTCTGCAGCATGAACAGCCGCTCGTCCTGGATCGTGAACTCGAAGTCCTG
>DAIUKO010000287.1:0-10336 GCA_036848175.1 Vicinamibacterales bacterium
TAGCTGGACCTCCCGAGTGATCCGCGGTAAATTCTCAATCCAAAAATAGATCCTCAAATCCTCACATCCTCAAATCCTCAAATCTATTAGAGGAGGCCCGAATGCGACGTCTCAGCTCGATCGCCATCGTCGCGCTGCTGCTGTGCGCCGGCCCCGCCTTCGCGCAGGGCGGCGGGGCGCCCGCCAAAGCGAAAGCCACGACGCCCGAGATCCCGTTCGACTCGGTGCCGAATTTCCTCAAGCTGCCGGCCGGTCTCTACATGGGTGAAGCGGTCGGCGTGGCCACGAACTCGAAGGGGCATGTGTTCGTGTTCGTGCGCAGCGGCGAGACGCGCCTGTTCGAGTTCGATCAGAACGGCACGTTCGTGAAGGAGTTCGGCGTCGGCAGCTACGGCTTCGCGTTCGCGCATGCGGTGCGCGTCGACAAGGACGACAACGTCTGGGCGGTCGACGAAGGGACGAACATCATTCAGAAGTTCAGCCCCGACGGCAAGCTGCTGATGGTGCTCGGCAAGCGGCCCGATCCGCTCGAGCAGCTCGCGTTCACGCCCGGCGGCGGGCAGTACTCCGGCGCGAACCGGCCGTACTCGTTCCACCGCCAGACCGACATCGGCTGGGATCCGCAGGGCAACATCTTCGTGTCCGACGGCTACGGCGACTCGCGCGTCGTGAAGTTCGACAAGAACGGCCGCTTCGTGAAGTCGGCCGGCACGCGCGGCAACGGCCCGCTGCAGTTCAGCACACCGCACGCGATCTCGGTCGACGCCAAGGGCATGGTCTATGTCGCCGACCGCGGCAACTCCCGCATCGTCGTGCTCGACAACGATCTGAATCAGAAGGCCGTCTACGACACGGTCGGCGCGCCGTGGGCCGTCTGCATTTCGAGCGGGCCGCATCAGTATCTCTACAGCTCCAACTCGTTCCCGACCGGCAACAACTTCGATCAGGCGCCGACGACCGGCGAGGTCTACAAGATGGAGCTCGATGGCAAGGTGCTCGGCCGGTTCGGCAAGGCGGGGCACGCGTTCAAGGAGTTCAGCAGCATCCATCAGATGGACTGCCGCAATCCCAACGAAATCTACGTCGCCGAGATCACCGAGTGGCGTGTGCAGAAGATCCTCCTGCGCCCGCAGCAGACGTCAACGTCGGCTGAAAAGTGAAGGAGGATGACCATGAAGACAACGAAGACCATGGCGCGCGCGCTTCAGTTCTTCGTCGTGTCGGCCGCGCTCGCCGCCGGCGCCGTACCGTTCGCGCAGTCGGTCCGCGAGATCAACTACGACGGGAATGCTGATCTCCTCCAGCTCCCGTCCTACGGCGAAGTGGCCGGCGTGGCGACCAATTCCAAAGGGCACATCTTCGTCTACGCGCGAACCGGTCATGCCGTCGCCACGCTCGGCGACGAGCGTACGTTCTATCACGGCGGCTCGCGCCTGTTTCAGTTCGATCAGAACGGCAAGTACGTGAAGGAGATCGGCCAGGGCGTCTACGCCATCAACTTCGCGCAGCAGGTCCGCGTCGATCCGCAGGACAACGTCTGGATCGTCGACGCGGGGTCGAACCAGGTGGTGAAGTTCGACGCGGACGGCCGCTATCAGCTCGTGCTCGGCCGAAAACCGGAGAACATCACGCTCCGTCCCGGCCCCGGCGTCCCGGCGCGTCAGCTCGACGTGCCGCCGGAAGGGGCGGCCGCGGCGGGCGGCGGACGCGGCGAAGGCGGACGCGGCGGTGAAGGCGGACGGGGCGGCGGACGCGGCGGCGGCACGCCGGGCGCGGGGATCAACGGCGACAGCTTCAATCGGCCCTCTGACGTGACGTGGGATCGTGCCGGCAACATCTACATCGCTGACGGATTCGGTCCCAACAATCGCATCGCGAAGTTCACGAAGGACGGCAACTTCATCAAGACCTGGGGACAAACCGGATCGGGCCAAGCTCAGTTCAAGGGCATTCGCGGGATCGCCAGCGACGCCAACGGCAACATCTACGTCGCGGATGCCGGCAACAATCGGATTCAGGTGTTCAACGGCGACGGCGCGTTCAAGTCCGAGATCACCAACGTCGGAACACCGCAGGCGATTTGCGTGTCAGGTGGATCGACGCAGTATCTCTACAGCTCGAACTCGAACGATCCCGAGAGCATGGATCACGGCGAGATTTACAAGATTCAGTTGAGCGGGCAGGTCGTCGGCAAATTCGGCAAGGCGGGGAAGCTGCCGAAGGAATTCGGCATGGTCAATGCGATCGACTGCCGGACTGAAAACAATCTGCTCGTCGGCGAGGTGTGGAACTGGCGAGTGCAGAGAGTCACGCTGCACTGATCCGGCGGCTCTAAGGCGCCGCGAGCGGATCGTATCCGCCGAATCAATCGTTGGACATGGGCCGACCGGGGGTCGGCCCTTTTTTCAGCATCGTGATGCCCGCCATCGAATCCATCGATCTCTCGCGGCGCTTCCGACGCGTGGAAGCCGTCGAGGGTCTGAATCTCTCCGTCCCAGAGGGGAGCATCTTCGGCCTGGTGGGACCAAACGGCGCCGGCAAGACGACCACGATCAAGCTGCTGATGAATCTCGTCGCGCCGACGCGTGGATCGGCGGTTGTTCTCGGCACCGACTCGCGGCGGCTTGCTCCGCGCGACTTTCAACGCATCGGCTACGTATCCGAGAACCAACGGCTGCCGGGATGGATGACGGCGGCGGAACTGCTCGCCTACTACCGGCCGTTCTATCCGGCGTGGGACGATGCGCTGTGCCGGACGCTGCAGACCGATCTCGATCTGCCGTTGAACGAGCGACTGCGAACGATGTCGCGCGGCATGCGCATGAAGACCGCGCTCGTCGCTTCGCTCGCGTACCGTCCGGAGCTCGTCGTCCTCGACGAGCCGTTCAGCGGACTCGACCCATTCGTTCGTGACGAACTGATCCGTACCCTGCTCGCGCTCGGCGCCGACAACGCGGGCCCGCTGACGATGTTCGTGTCGTCGCATGACATCGGTGAGCTCGAGCGGCTCGCCACCTGGATTGGGTTCATCGATCGCGGAAGGCTGACGTTCGCGGAGCCGGTCTCGTCGCTGCTCGCGCGCTTCAGCCCGCTGTCACTGCGGGAGATCGTCGTCGCACAGGCGCGGCGGACGTCGTGACATTGCTCGTCCATTGCCTGGCCGCGGACCTCCGGCGATCGTGGCCGGCGATCGCGGCGTGGGTGCTCGTCGTCGCCGGCGCCGCCGCCGTCGACGGCATTCGGCCGCTTCTCGCATCCGATGTGCGCGCGCTGAACCTCGCCGGCGCGGTTGCCAGCCTGCTGTGGCTGACCGAAATTATCCTCGTCTTCGTACTGACGGCGCTCGTCGTGCAGACACACTCACTCGTCGGCAGCGATGCGTTCTGGATGACGCGGCCGATTCCGCCGCGAACGCTTCTCGCCTCGAAGCTCGTGCTGCTCGGCACCGTCATGGTGGTCTTCCCGTTTCTCGTCGACGTCGTCTTGATGGCCGCGTACCACGTGCCGGCCCGGCAGACCGTCTCGGTGGCGGCATACACGGCGCTGACGAGGGCGGTCATCGTCATCTTCCTGATGACGGCGGCGGCCCTGACGCGCAACTTCTCACGGTTTGCCGTGCTGTGCGCGTCGGCGGCTGGTGCGGCTGCGATTCTGATTTCGATCGCGCTGACGATCGCCATGAGCCGGGCCGACTTCGCGACGGCCACGCTTGCCGTCTCGACATCCGGGACGCCATCGACGCTCGCTGACGAGGATCCGACGAGCGCGTTCGTGTGGAACGTCCTCGTCGTGATCGTGGGACTCGGCGTCCTCGCCGTTCAGTACCGCACCAGATCGCGCGGCCGCGCCGCCACGCTCGGCGTGGCCGGCCTGTTGCTGGTGTTTGCGATCGCGGACGAGTGGCCATGGCCATTTCTGCGGCCGCATGTCGCCGTCCCGCAATGGACGGCGGAGGGATCCGCGCTTCGTCTCACCGCGGATCCCCTGAGTCTCGACAGCCGCGAAGAGGGCATGTTCGGGCGGCGCGCGCCGTGGACATCGGTTCGGGCGCGCGTGCATCTCGCCGGCGTCGAACCAACGTGGTCGGCCACCGTCGCGCTGTTGAATGCGTCGATCCAGCGCGAAGGAGGAGCGCCGATCCGAACCGCACGCGCCGGTTACGCAGTGGGTGTTCCTGGTGGCGCGCGTGACGAGGATCCGACGCGGGCCGCCGTGCGCGACGTGCTGGGAGTGCAGCGTCTGATGGATGACCTGGCAACGAGAGGTGAGTCGCCGATCGTGTTCGTGACGCGCGGTGCGAACGCCGGCAGATCGGCGCCGGCAACAGGCCGCTATCAAGGCCTTTTCCGCGTCACGCTCAGCCGCCATGAAGTCGAAGCGACGTTGCCGCTGCGCGCCGGCGCCGCTCACCAGAACGGCTCGTATCGCATCGTCGTCGATGACATCGAACGCGCTTCCCGGAGCGTGATCGTCCTGGCTCGCGAGTCGCGCGCATCCTCGCCGTTCGAGCGCGCGCTGCCGTGGATGTACAGCTTCTACCTCCGGAACCGCCAGACGAGCGAGGCGTTCGATGGAAGCGTCATGGACGTCCGAGAAGGCCCGTTCTTCTCACGGTTGCTGCCGTTCGGGTTCGCGTACGGCTCGGCAGAATCGAGCGGCTTCATCGCTCGCGGATTGATGATCCGTTTCCCGCAGCGTTACGGTGGCCAGGAAGCGGTGCCGGCGATCGACGAGACGTGGATCCGGGGAGCAGAGCTCGTCGTCGTTCGAACAAAACGGGAAGGATCGGTGCAGCGAGAACTGGATATTCCGGATTTCCCGCTGCCCGCCGATCCGTCATCGTGATCGACGCTCAGAAGATCAGCCGGAATCCCAACTGCGCGGTCCGCGGATTGTCAGACACGATCGGGATCATGAAATTGGCCGAATTCCGCGCGCCGGTCGGGTCGCCGAAGTTCACGTGGTTGGTCAGGTTGTAGACCTCGAGGAACAGTCCCACCTGGGAGCGCAGGATTCGCCAGATGTACTGGACGCGGCCGTCCAGAATCAGCTTGTGCTGGCCTGCCAGGCCGTTGCGGACCGCCATCCCGTTTGCATCGACCGCCGATCGAATCGGAATCGTGAGGTCGTCTCGGCCTTTCACCGGACGATCGTTGTTGGTGCCGTCCCCGTTGCTGTCGACGCCGTTGGTCTCGTTGATCGGATAACCGGAATAGCGGCGGAAGACGATGCCGGCGCCGAGTCCCTTCCACGGCTGCACGTTCGTGCTCACCGCGAACGCATGGCGGTTGTCGCGGGCGCAGCGGCCGTAATCGAGCAGCGGATTGGTGTCCGAGGCGCCGACGACGGCAAGCGGCGCGACGACGTCGTTGCAGTGCGCGAGTGTATAACTGACGCGCCCCGACCACTTGTTCGAGAAGCGCTTGTCGAGTTCCAATTCGAGGGAGTTGTAGTCGGCGTTGAACTCCGGCCGCGTCTGCTCCTGGTTGAACTGCACGAAGGTCGCGTTCAGCGCCTCGGGCGGCAGATTCAGGATGTTGCCCGGGTTGAACACGCTCATGCCGAGACGCGTCACCCGGCCGGTCGCGGGGTTGACCGGTCCTTCGTTGATGTCGATGACGGCCGTCAGATCGCGTCCGCGGGTGCCGACGTAGTCGACCGACACCGCCATGTCCCTGGCAATCTCGCGCTTGACGCCGAAGCTGAACGCCCACGTGTACTGCATCTGCCGATCGGGGCTGTCGACGATCGGTCCCGCGGTCACGTTGTTGACGAATCCTCCGGCATTGACCTGATTGCGCAGTCCGACGAGGAACGACCGGCACGCCGCGCTCATCACCGCGACGCCCGTCTTCGATCCACCGACCGGGTTGAGACACGCCGTCGCATTCGCGTCGCCCGGTTTCACCGGGAAGGTGCCGGTAATCGCCGGCGACGTCACCTGCGCGGTGTCGTACGCGAGCGTCGGCGCGATCACTTCGCGCTGCGCGAGGGTGATGAGGACCGGCGTCTGCGTGTACTGGTAGACCTTTCCGGCGCCGCCTCTGACGACCGTCTTCCCGTCGCCGGCGATGTTGTACGCGAATCCGATCCGCGGGCCGAACGCGCTCTTGTCCTCCGGCGTCGCGCCCTGCCAGTCGTAGCGCAGGCCGAGGTTCAGCGTGAGGCGATTGTTCAACGTCCACTTGTCCGACACATACGAGCCGAGCCGGTGATCGACGACGTTGAAGTCGAACTGTCCCATGCTGACCTGGAAGCGGAAGGGATAGGTCGTGGCATCGGCAACGTTGAACGGCCTGTCGGTCGGGAAGGTGTAGTTGCCGATGAAATTCGTCGCCGTGCCCGAGGGCCGCGCCGCGTCGCGGCTGAACGACACGCCGGTCTTGAACGTGTGCTCCCCGCCCCAGCCCGATTTCAGCCAGGTCAGCGAATCGTCGAACGTGGCGTCGCGAATGATGTTCTGCCCGTAGGTGTTCCGGTTGCTCGCCAGGTAGTCCGGATGCTGGTTCTGTGACCCGAGATCGAACGGCTCCAGCCCATGGAACCCAACGAACCCCCAGCTGTCGTCGAAGAACGCCGACGTCGAATCGGTGTTTTCGAAGAGAACTTTCGGGCCCTGGAGCAGATTCTCCCGCACGTGCCCGACCTTGAACTCATTGGTCATGCGGTTGTTCAGGACCGACGTCCACGAGAAGCTGTAAACCTGATCGCCCGAATCGTTCTCGTGTCGGGCGGCGTCGAGCGTCGCGAGATCGTCTTCGATCGAATCGTTGACGGTGAGGACGCGCTCGCGGGTCCAGCGAAAGCTCAGCGCGTTGTTGCCGTTGATTTGGTAATCGAAGCGCAGGAAGTTGTTCGGGCCGGTGAAGTCGGTCGTCGTCGAGTAGGGTACGGCCAGCGGCGCCGCGCTGGCGGGGAAGTTGAGGTTCGCCGCTTCGTGCGCGCGGTCGTACTCCATGTTCCCGAAATAGAAGAACTTGTTCTTGACGATCGGCCCGCCGACGCTGCCGCCGAAGACGTTGCTGCCCGACTCGGGATTCTCCCCGCCGGCCTGCTCGAGGAAGTAATCGGTCGCCTGGAGCTTGTTGCTCTGGAAGTATTCGAACGCGCGCCCCGACACCCTGTTGCTGCCGCTCTTCGACACGGCGTTGACGACGACGCCGGTGGAGCCGCCGTACTCGGCGCCGTACTGATGCGTCTGAACCTGGTACTCGGCCATCGTGTCGAGCGTCACCCGTGCCTGCGTTCCCTGCGATCCACCGAGACGCGAGTCGTTGTTGTACTGGCCGTCGACGAGAAACAGATTGTTCGTCGTCGCCTGACCGTTGGCGCTGAACTGGCCGCCCTCGAACGATCCGACCTGCAGCGTCGGCACCAGGCCGGGGATCGTCTGCATCAGGCTGAACTGGCTGCGATTCGCGCTCGGCGAATTGTCGATTTCCGAGCTCGACACGTTCGTGCCGATGTTGCTCGCCGTCGTCTCCACGACCGGCGTCTGCGCGGTGACGGTCACTTCTTCTCGCACCCCTGAGAGATTGAGCGTCAGGCTGACGGTGATCTCCTGGCCGACGCCCAGCACGAGGCCGGTGCGCGTCGTCGTCTCGAAGCCTTGAAGCTCCGCTTTGACCGTGTATGTGCCTGGCACCAACGTCGGGATGACGAAGCGGCCTTCGCCGCTGGTCACCGCCTGGCGCGATTGACCGGTGGCCTCGTTCGTGACGGTCACGGTGACACCAGGCAGGACCGCTTTGCCTTGATCGGTGATGACGCCGTTGAGTTCGGCCCGGCCGCCTTGGGCGTAGGCCGGCGATGCGAGCGCCGCGAGCAGGAGTAAGACCATCATGCCAACCTCCTCTTGGACGAGGACGTGTGAGGGTGTGTAAAAACGTCGTCAGTATAACGTTAGGATTTCGTAGGCAAGCTCGTACTTGGAGGGATTGCGGCGATTCTTCTGCAGGCGATCCGCGAAAATGAATCCCTTACTGCGTCAGCCGCTTGAACTCGGGATCGGACAAGAGCGATTCGAAGTTTCTGTTCTTCGGAATCTGGCGCCGGTTCGCGCCGTTCAACTCGATGGCTTTTGCAACGGCCGCCAGCGCCTCCGTCTTGTGTCCTGCCTTCAGGTGAATGTTCGCGAGCGCAATCCAGGCGTTGTCGTTGTTGGGATCCTTGTCGCGAGCGGCGAGCGCCGTCTTCAGCGCCGCGGCGGCATCGCCGGCCGTCAGCTGACGGTTGGCTTCTGTGATCAGCTGCCCTGCCTGATAGAGATTCAGGAGATGTCGAAGATCGACGAGCGGCTGACGGCTGTCGTCGACGCGAATGTCGATGACGCGATCGGAGAAGCCGCCGGCGCCGGCGAGGGCGCGCGTGACGATCATCGCCGCCGACTGCACGCCGCGCGCATCGCCGCCGGCCGCCTGCGCGGCGTCGAGGGCGTCCATCAGCCGCTCCGCCAGCGGACGGCCCGCCGTCGATTCGAACGTCTTCGCCAGCGCGTCCACGACCTGCGGTCCCGCGAGGATGTTGCCCTGCGCGCAGTAATTCACGCCGCACGTGTGGCCTTTCCAGTCGTTCGCGCCCGGACCATCCCAACTGGCGCTGCGTCCCTGCACGTCGAGGATCGCGACCTGTCGGGAGTCGCGACCCTCGTCGCTGCGCAGCATCATGTCGAGCGCCTGCTGCGGCGTTAAGCCGGCGCGCAGCAGTTCGAAACCGATCTCGCCGTACATCGGGTTCGCTGACGCCTGATGCGCGATGACGCCGAGTCCGGCTTTGATGTGGACTGCGCGATTGCCCGCCGCAAACGCCTTGGATTGCACGGCGAAGCCGAGCTCGCCCGATGCCGGATCGCGCGCGATGATCGAGAACGTCGCGAGGTAGTCGGGATCGTAGTCCTGCGAAGGCGCCGCGGCGGCGATCGCCAGAAACCCGCACAGGCACGCGAGCGCACGCACGTCGTGTCAGTCCTCGAAGATCTTCGCGAGCGGGAGGTCGAGTCCTGGCAGCAACGAAGTTGTGAGGACGTCGCCGTTCTCGACGCTCAGCTCTGCAGTGCGTTCGTACCGATCGGCGGTGCGACGGTACACCTTGATCGTGTCCAGTTCAGGGTCGATGACCCAGTACTCATCGATCCCGAACCGCTCGTACAGCCGGCGTTTGATCGTTTCGTCTCGCTTGCGTGTGTTCGGCGACACGATCTCGACGACTAGATTCGGGGCGCCTTTGATCCACGACGAGGGTTCGATCTCACGCATGCGTTGATGCGTGATGAACAACAAGTCCGGTTCCACGACGTCGAAGTCAGACAAGATCACGTCAAGCGGTGATCCAAAGACGCGACCGATCGGATGTTGCTGCAGGTATATCCAGATGAGCGAACCAAGATTCATCACGATGGCTTGGTGTTTACGAATCGGCGCGGGTGTCACGTAGTGCTCCCCGTCGATCAACTCGTGCCGCCTCCCGTCGTCGGGAAGGTGCAGGAAGTCGTCGTAGGTGAGCTTCACGCCGGGATGGGCAGGTTTCATCCGGTCGCTCCCAGGCACGCGCTCATTTTAGCCTCTAAGGAGCGAGCCGCGTGCCGTCGTGGATCGCGAGGAATTCGGCGAGGTTCGAGATCGAAACCGCCGCGGTCGGGCAGATTCTGCACTGGTCGGGGTCGACTCGTGGTGCAGAATCTGCCACCTTCCGCAGCGCGAAGACTCGAGTCGACCGACGGATTACTCCGAAGCGAGGACCGAGATGACGTCGATATCTGCCGCGTCGATTATCGATCTGCGGCGGCGCGTTTTCTGAGTTCCTCGAACGAAATCAGCAGCTCGTACGGTCCGAGACGACGGTCAGCTTCTCGTGGCAGGCCACGGACTATACGGCTACTCGGACCGCAAGGCCTGCATCACGTCGACGCGCGCAGCGCGTGCCGCCGGGAGTACCGACGCGACGATCGCCGCGGTCAACAGGACGGCCGCCGATCCGATCACCGGCAACACGTCAGGCAGCCCGATGTCCTGCACGTAGCTCGCGACGATCTTGGCAAGCGCATATCCGCCGGCGACGCCGGCGACGATGCCGAACGCCGCCATCACGAAGCCTTCGGTCAGGACGCCGGCGAGCAGGTGCCGCGGCTGCGAGCCGATCGCGAGGCGGATCCCGAACTCGCGCGTGCGTCCGCTGACCGAGAAGGCGAGCACGCCGGCGACGCCGACGATGGAGATGGCGAGCGCGACCGTCGCGAAGCCGCCGAACACGATCGTGTTCAGGCGATTGGGCGCCAGGACTTCGGCGCGGACGTCGTCGAGCGTGGCCGCGCGCTCGACCGGCGCGTCGGTGGCCATGT
>DAIUKO010000288.1:0-10192 GCA_036848175.1 Vicinamibacterales bacterium
GACGTCGACACGGCGGTGTTCGCGTTCCCGCGCGCTGACTACGTCATCACGGACCTCGGCGGCGGGACAATCCAGGTCACGCACGTTCCTGCCCTTCCGAAGGACGTGCCGGGCTCCGACGGCAGCGACAAGCTCCGCAACATCGAGCTGCTGCAGTTCGCTGACGTCACGATCACGGCCGGTGCGGCAGTCGCCGGTCTCGTGACGGTGCCGAATGTCGTCGGGCAGCCGCTGGCGGCGGCTCAGGCGACGCTCACGGCCGCGGGCCTGGGCAACAACCTGGCGCAGGACGCGAGCACGGTGATCCCGATCGGCAGCATCATCAACACGCTGCCGGTGGCCGGCGCGCAAGTGGCGCGCGGCACGCCGGTCCTCTTGACGATCTCGCAGGGCACGCTGGTGCCGAACGTCGTCAACCTGAATACGGCGACGGCGACGCAGGCGCTCGCGGATGCCAACCTGACCATGACGCAGACGACCGCGCCGAGCTCGACGATCGCGCGCGGCAACGTCATCAGCCAGTCCCCGGGCGCCTTCTCCTTCGCGCAGCCGGCCAGCAACGTGGCCGTCGTTGTGTCGTCGGGGCCGGCGAACGTGGTTCTCGCGCTCGGCTTCGATGAGGCCAGCGGCGCGCCGATCGACTCGTCACCATCGCCGCGTCCCGGGATCACCATCACCGGCGCAACGCGCGTGGCCGGCAAGATCGGGAATGCGTTGTCGTTCAACGGGACCAACAGCCTGGTGACGGTGCCCGACCCCGGCGCCAGTCCGCTCGATCTGACCACCGGCATGACGCTCGAGGCGTGGGTCAACCCGACCACGTTGAACGGGTGGGATCCGATCGTCATCAAGGAACGTGGCGTTGGCGGCTTGTCGTACGCGCTCTACGCCAACGACGGCGCGCCGGATCCGACCGGTACCGCCTTCCCCGCCGGATATGCTCGAGTCGGCGCGGCCGATCGGGCGATTCGCGGGACCGCATCGTTGTCGACGGGTGTCTGGACGCATGTCGCCACCACCTACGATGGCGCCAACCAGCGTCTCTACATCAACGGCAACCTCGTCGCGACACGGGCGCAGACCGGCGCGATGACGACCAGCAACTCGCCGCTGCGCATCGGCGGTGATCTGACGTTCCCGAACGAGTTCTACGCAGGACTCATCGACGACGTGCGGGTCTACAGCCGAGCGCTGACGCAAGCGGAGATCCGGCTCGACATCAGCGTGACCGACAACGTCGCGCCGACGCCGACGACACCTCCGGATCCGCCGCCACCACCGCCGCCGCCGCCGCCGCCACCGTCGACGACCGGACTCGTGCTGTCGCTCACCTTCGATGAGGCGAGCGGGACCACGGCGATCGACTCGTCGGCCAGCGGAACGAACGGCTCGATCGCCGGCGCCGTGCACGTGCCGGGCAGGGTTGGCAATGCCTTGTCCTTCAACGGCACGAGCGACACGGTCACCGTCCTCGACAGCGGTGCGCTGGATCTCACCACCGGGATGACTCTCGAAGCGTGGGTCAACCCGGCGTCGCTGAGCGGCTGGAACACCGTCATGCTGAAGGAACGTGGGCCGAACGCGTTGTCCTACGGTCTCTACGCGAATGACGGGGCGCCGCAGCCCGGCGGTCTCGCAGTGCCGGCGGGCTATCAGCGCAACGGCGCCGCGGATCAGGCGATTCGTGGCACGACCGCGTTGCCGCTCGGCGTCTGGTCGCATGTCGCCGTCACTTACGACGGCGCTAGCCAGCGGATCTACGTCAACGGCGTCCTCGTGGCGTCCCGCGCGCAAACCGGTCCGATCGCGATCGGCACGCAGCCGCTGCGCATCGGCGGCAACCAGTCGTTCTCCGGCGGTGAGTTCTTCCGCGGGCTGATCGACGAAGTGCGCGTCTACAACCGCGCGCTGACGGCGGCCGAAGTCGCGGCCGCTGCCGGCACTGGCGGGACACCCTAACGGTTCGGTGAAGACGGGGCGGACGCCGCGTCCGCCCCGTCTTCCCCGATTTGAGGATTTGAGGATTTGAGGATTTGAGGATTTGAGGATTTGAGGATGTGAGGATTTGAGGATGTGAGGATCTATCTGATTTGAGGATCTATTTTCCGGTGCCGAACCCCCGATGAAGCACCGCAACAATAGATAGATCCTCAAATAGATCCTCACATCCTCAAATCCTTACATCCTCAAATCTTCCGGAGCCAACCATGAGGAATCGTCTTCTGGCGTCGCTGCTGCTAACGCTGCCGTCAATGGTGGCGATGGTGCCAGCGGTGGCGCATTCGGGACGAACGATCGACGTCACGCTCTCGCGATCCGCCATGGTGCCCGACCAGATCACCATGAACGTTGGCGAGCGCGTCCGACTGCAACTGACGTCGGCTGAAAGCGGTCAAGCCTGTCACGTCGACGGACTTCAGCTCGACGCGCGGATTCCTGCCGGCGGCGCGGCCGTCACGATCGACGTCACGCCGACGCAGTCCGGAATTTTTCACATTGATTGCATCGATGACGGCACCTTCGTGCGACCGAGCACGAAGGGCCGGTTCGTCGTGAACCCAGAAAGGTAGAACCATGACGTTCGCAAGCCTTCGACCGATCGTGGCGACGCTCGCGGTGGCGGCTCTGTGTTTCGCACTGAGTCCGCGGACCGACGCCGCCAACAAGCCGACCAGGACATTCGAGGAACAGCTCGTCGCGACCGCCGTGAGCGGGCCGCATGACGGCGCCGTCGTCGGCGGCCGGATCGATATCGTCATCGAACGATGGTCGACCGATGCCGAACGCGAGACGCTGGTGAGCAACCTGCGCAGGAACGATCCAGCGGCGCTGCTCGTCGGCCTCGGGAAAGTGTTTCGTCGCAACGGCGTCGTGCAGCTGCCGGGCGCCCACGGTCTGGGCGCGCGCGCGGCCCTGCGCCGCGTGCGGAATCTGAAGTACGCGCAGCAGATCGACACACCGACCGGGCGGCAGATCGTCGTCGTGGCCGATCAACATCTGGGCTTCGGCGAGTCGGGCCGCGACTTCACATCGTGGCAGCCCGAGTTCGGACTGCTCGACATCCGGATCGGCCGCGACGGCACCGGCGTCGGCAAGCTCGCGCACGCCGACACGATCACGTTCAACGCGAAGACGCACGTCTTCGAAGTCGCCGATTTCGCGGCGCAGCCGGTTCGTCTCGCCGGCGTCCGCTCCGATATCGGACAGGTTCGATCGGTGCAATGACGCCATTGGTCGGTTGACGGCAGAGAAAACAACACAACGGAGTGGGCGATCCCCCACCGATGAGCTATTCCTCTCACGTTGCCAATGCCCTAGGCTGCGGCTTGCAATTTCACAGGTCGCAGTTCAGTTCTGGAGCCAATGGTGAGGATCGCCCGAGGATGGTGGTCGGCGCTCGAGCCGGCCCTGCTCGCGTTCACCGTCGTCGTGTGCGGCAGCGTGTCGCTGCCGGCGGACGCGCACGCGGCCGCGCTCGATGGCAGCCACCTTCGCGGCACGGCGAGCTCGGATTACTTGACCGCCGCCGCACCCGATGGCGATCCGCTCGACGGCGGAGGCAAGGCGGCTGACGCGTTCCAGTCGGCGCGGAGCACGTTGCCGAGCGACGACGACTTGAGTCGTGCACTCGCCGAACTCGAGTTCGGCGCTCGGCCTGGGACGCGATCGGCGCGTTTTACGCCTCGCGGTCCGCCTGATCGACCGCTCCCCTCGTACACGCCCGCCGACTTCGACCGCAATCAGCATTTCGACGTCCGTGTCGACGACGACGACCACGACGACGACGACAACGACGACGGTGACCGCGATGACGGCGGAGCCGCGGAAGTCGGCGGCTTTTCGCTAGACGTCAGCCGCGGTCCATGCTCGGTTCTGATCGTTCAGGAGTTCGACGACATCTGCTCGTTCGCGTCAGGCGAATGCTCCCTCCGCGCCCCTCCTCGCTAGTCACGTTTTAGTCCCTTTTCACAATTTGGTGCGGCGTCTCCTTCGCTGAAGGAGCGCGCGATTGTCGTCCGCCGGCGCACCGCCCGTACCGAGGCGACAGGTTCGTTCAATGAACCAAGGAGTTGAACGTTGCGAAGTCACGCGTACGTACGGCCATTCGCCATCGCTATTCACATGAGGATCCGATGATGAGAGCACCCAAACTTCTGACATGTCGCCGCATACGTGCGGCGAGATCGTGGTCGATCGTCACCGTCGTCGCCATGCTCGCCTCGGGCATCGGCAGTCCGATGCTCGCGCCACAGGTCCACGCACAAACCGCCCCGATCGGCAACGGATTCGTGATCGATGCCGGCGACCTGCGGTTCATCTTTCATGCGATCGAAGTCGCCCAGGAGCACGCGGTCACTCGAACCGCCTCCAACCCGTGCGGAACGCTCCTCGGGCCTGGACCCAACCAGGTCAACTTGTTCGGTACTCCGAATCCGCAGCTCCCGCTCGGTCTGCGGACCGTCGACGGGTCGTGCAACAACCTCGTGCCCGCGCCCGATCAGCACCTGTTTGGCGCGTCGGATCTGATCTTCCCGCGCGCGACCACACCGGTCTTCCGCCCTGCGGAGAATGGAACCTCGTATACGCAGAAGTCGGGAACGGTCTTCGATTCGCAGCCGCGCATCATCTCGAACCTGATCGTCGACCAGTCGGCGAACAACCCGGCGGCCGTTGCCGCGGCGTTGAATCCGTGCGGCTCCGGCGGCTTCGTGTGCTCGAGGCCGACGAGCCTGGCTCAGGTCACGGACCCTGATTCGGGTGCGCTCTTCATCCCGAACATCACGCCCGACTTCGGTCTCTCCGCGCCGTTCAACTTGATGTTCACGTTCTTCGGTCAGTTCTTCGATCACGGCCTCGACCTCGTGAACAAAGGCGGCAACGGCTCGGTCGTCATGCCGCTGCAACCGGACGACCCCCTGTTCGTCCCCGGCGGCACGTCCAACTTCATGGTCATGACCCGCGCCACGATGCAGCCGGGACCGGACGGCATCCTCGGGACCGCCGATGATATCCCGGACGGGATCAACCAGACGACGCCGTGGGTCGATCAGAACCAGACCTACACCTCGCATCCGTCGCATCAGGTGTTCCTGCGGCAGTACGTGATGAGCGGCGGCCGGCCGATTCCGGACGGCAAGGTGCTCGACGGCGGAGCCTGCGCGCCGCGCGGAACCGGAATCCCCGGCGACCAGATCTGCAACATCGGAAATTGGAACGAGGTCAAGGCTCAGGCCGCGACCAAGCTCGGAATCAAGCTCGTCGACCAGGACGTGTTCGACGTGCCGCTGATCCTGACCGATCCCTACGGCCATTTCACACCTGGCCCGGTGCGCGGGATGCCGCAGCTCGTGCTGCGGGGTCCCACGCCGACGACGCCGACACTCCTCGAAGGCGATCCGGCGGCGAACGCTGGGGCTGGTATCGACATCCCCGCCAGCGCGTTCAGGACCAATCATCAGTTCCTCAATGACATCGCGCACAACGCCGCGCCGAACCCGGGGCTGGTCCCGGATGCAGACACCACGGTCAGCGTCTTCGGCGTGACCGTCCAGCCTCCCGGTACATATGACGACGAGTTGCTCGGCCTGCATTTCATCACCGGCGACGGGCGCGGCAACGAGAACATCGGCTTGACGATGGTTCACCAGCTTCTCCACGCCGAGCACAACCGCCTCGTTCACGACATCGATCGGCGCATCAACACCTTGTTGACACCGCAAGAAATCGCGGCGTGGCACGCGGTGCACCCGGGCTCGGGCTGGGGTTACGGTGAGCGTCTGTTCCAGGCGGCGCGGTTCGTCACCGAGATGGAGTATCAGCACCTCGTGTTCGAGGAATTCGCCCGCAAGATTCAGCCGTTGATCAATCCGTTCCTGGGCGGCATCACGTCGATCAACCCGGCGATCACCGCCGAGTTCGCACACACGGTCTATCGCCTCGGTCACTCGATGCTGCCCGAACGGTTGGGGCGTATCAACGCGGACGGGTCGACCAACGACATCAGATTGCTCACGGCGTTCCTCAACCCGGTCGCGTTCGACGACGGAGGGCCCGCGGGACCGCTGACCGCCCCTCAGGCGGCCGGCGCGCTCATCCGCGGCCTGACCCGACAGGTCGGCAACGAGCTGGACGAGTTCGTCACTGCCTCGGTGCGGAACACGCTCGTCGGTCTGCCGCTCGATCTGCCGGCCATCAACCTGGCGCGCGGCCGCAGCGAAGGCATCCCGCCGCTGAACGAAGTGCGCCGGCAGTTTTTCCTGGCGACGAAAGACGCGAACCTTCAGCCCTACGCGAACTGGTTCGAGTTCGGGCTCGCCTTGAAGCACTTCGACTCGCTGGTCAACTTCGTCGCGGCCTACGGCACGCACCCGAACATCGTGGCCGCAACGACCGTCGCGGCAAAGCGGAGCGCAGCGCAGGCACTGGTGACTGCGAATGACGCGTTCCTGCAGTCCCCCGCCGCGACCAGCGGTCTCAACAACGTCGACTTCTGGGTCGGCGGTCTCGCCGAGAAACAGGCGGTGTTCGGCGGTCTTCTCGGTTCGACGTTCAACGTCGTGTTCGAGAAGCAGCTGGAAGATCTGCAGAACGGCGACCGCTTCTACTACCTGCAGCGCACCGATGGCCTCAACTTGAGGTTCTCGCTCGAGGGCAACTCGCTCGCCGAGCTCGCGCGGCGCAACACCGACGCCGGCGGCACGATGGCCAACATCTTCGAAACGGCGGATCACATCTTCGATCCACCGTCGTTGACGGGGACTGCGACCGTCACCTTTGCAGATGGGACTCAGCTCCTGACGCTGGCCGACGGGACGAAGCTCTTCTTCGATCCGCTGCACCAGGGCAAGAACGTCTTGTTCAACGGCGGCACCGGCGACGACCGGATGCAGGGTGATGTCGGTGACGACACGCTCATCGGCAACGCGGGCAACGATCGGATGTCGGGTGGCGAGGGCAACGACACGCTGATCGGTGGCGACGGCGATGACATCATGTTCGGTGGACCCGGCGATGACGTCCTCAAAGGCGGACCCGGCAATGATGCCATCAACACCGGACCCGGGTTCGGCGGCGACATTGCGATTGGCGGCGACGGCAACGACTTCCTGGTCGGTGGCGACGACGGCGTCGAGTACTTCGGTGGTCCGGGGAACGACATCATCGTCGACGGCGCGATGAGAAGCGAGGGGATGTTCGGCGGCCCCGGCGACGACTGGATCGACGACGGCGACGGACATGACGGCGGAATATTCGGCGACAACGGCAACGTGTTCGACCTCCTCGCCGGCCTCGACCCTGTCGGGGGCGACGACGTCCTCGGTGGCGGTCCCGGACAGGACAATCACTTCGGCGAAGGTGGCGACGACATCATGTTGATGTCGGAGGGGACGAACAAATTCTTCGGCGATTACGGATTCGATTGGATCACGATGCGGGGATGGCCGGTCGGGGCCAGAAACGACGGATCGGCAGGACCCTCCGTCGATCTCAGCATTCTGGCCGTCCCGCTGGTTCCGCTCAACTTCAATGACCTCCGTAACAAGTACCGCTTCATCGACGGGGCGTCGGGTTGGAAATTCAACGACGAGATCCGTGGCGACAACAACACGCTGTGCAACCCGCCGGGGGAAGTGGCCGAGTGCTTGTTGGTCGGCATGGAGCTGACGGTCGTCGGCGCCGCCAAGATCTCCGGACTCACCGAGCTGATGGCGGCGTTCGGCGCGGACCTGAACTCTCCTGCCATCCCCGGAATCAAAGGCGTGGGATTCCTGGGCGGCAACATCCTGATTGGCGGCGAGGGCAGCGACACGATCGAAGGCGGAGGGGGCGATGACCTCATCGACGGCGACGTGTGGCTGAACGTGCAGCTCGAAGCGACGCTCAACGACGGCACCAAGAAGCTGGTCGATGGCCCACGCGCGCTGATCGACGACGTGTTCGCGGATCCGCAGCGGCTCAACCCGGGAAACATCCGCATCGTGAGGAGCATCGTGACCCCGGTGGTTCCGCCACCGGACTGCGGAGCAGCCGTCCCGCTCAACTGCGATACGGCGGTCTTCGCCAACCCGCGCGACGAGTACGACATCGTGCTCAACGCGAACGGGACCGTGACGATCTTCGACAATCCGGCAAAGGCGAAGGGCCTGCACTTGTTTACCGGGACGGACACGCTCCGGAACATCGAGCAGCTGCAGTTCTCGGATGTCACGATTCCGGTGCCGAAGCCGCTCAACACCGTACCTGGCGTGGTCGGATTGACTCAGGCAGCAGCAACCGCCGCGATCGTGGCAGCCGACCTCACTGTCGGCACCGTCACGTTCGCGAACAGCGCGACTATCCCGATCGGTCGGGTGATTAGCGCGACGCCGCGAGCCGGCACAACGCTGCCGCCCTTCAGCCCGGTTGCGTTGGCTATTTCGGTCGGCACGACGGTACCGCTACTGGTCGGTTTGACGGAGGCAGCCGCCATCGTGCAGATCACCGAAAACGGCATGACGGTCGGCGCGATCACACGGGTGAACAGCGCGACGGTCCCGGCTGGCATCGTCATCAGTCAGGCGCCGGACGCTGGTGTGACTGTGGACATCGGAACCGTCGTCAACTTCACGGTCTCGCTCGGCGCCCGCGTGCCGTCGGTGACCGGACTGTCGCAAAGCGACGCGCAGACGGCGATCACGACCGCCGGCCTGACGTCCAGCGTCACGACGTCGAGCAGTTCGACAGTGGCGCGCGGTAGCGTCATCAGTGAGACACCGGCGGCCGGCTCGAACGTCGCGCCCGGAAGCGCCGTCTCGTTGGTGGTCTCGTCCGGACCCTCCGGTGTCGTGCTCGCGCTCGGCTTCGATGAGGCCAGCGGCGCCACGGCGATCGATTCGTCGCCGAGCAGTCGCAACGGCACCATCACCGGCGCGGTGCGCGTGCCCGGCAAGTTGGGCAGTGCGTTGTCGTTCAACGGCACGAGCGATTGGGTAACGGTCGTTGACGGCGCAGCCGGCACGCCGCTGGATCTGACGACGGGCATGACGCTCGAAGCCTGGGTCAAACCGACGACGCTGAACGGCTGGGATCCGATCGTGTTGAAGGAACGTGGAGCCAACGCGATGTCTTATGGCCTCTACGCGAATGACGGAGCGCCGCTCGCGGGCGGCGTCGCGGCTCCGGCGGGCTACGCGCGGATCGGCACCATCGATCGGGGCGTGCGCGGTACGGCGCCGCTGGCGACAGGAGTGTGGACTCACATCGCCACGACATACGACGGGGCCAATCAACGACTGTACGTCAACGGCGTTCAGGTCGCGGCGCGGGCCCAGACCGGCGCAATGACCGTTGGTGACCAACCACTGCGTATCGGTGGCGACGCGTCCTTCAGCGGTGAGTTCTACCAGGGGCTCATCGACGACGTGCGGGTCTACAACCGTGCGCTGACTCCGGCGGAGATCGGTCTCGATATGAGTGTCGCGGCTGGGTCGACGCCCACGCCGACACCGACGCCGCCGCCTCCTCCACCGCCGCCGCCACCGCCGCCGTCTTCGAGCGACGGACTCGTGCTGTCTCTCGGCTTCGATGAGGCCAGCGGTACGACCGCGATCGATTCGTCGACGAGCCGTACCAACGGCACCATCACCGGCGCCGTGCGCGTGCCGGGCAGGGTTGGCAACGCCTTGTCCTTCAACGGCACGAGCGACACCGTGACCGTGCTCGACAGCGGTGCGCTCGATCTGACGACCGGCATGACCCTCGAAGCGTGGGTCAACCCGGCATCGCTGAGCGGCTGGAACACCGTCATGCTGAAGGAGCGTGGGATCAACGCGATGTCCTACGGCCTCTACGCCAATGACGGTGCGCCGCAGGCTGGCGGCGTCGCTGCGCCGGCCGGCTACCAGCGCAACGGCAACGTCGACCAGGCGATCCGGGGCGCGTCGTCGCTGCCGCCGGGAGTCTGGTCGCATGTCGCGGTCACCTACGACGGCGCCACGCAGCGGATCTATGTCAACGGCGTCGAAGTGGCGAACCGGGCGCAGACCGGCGCCATCACGATAGGCACGCAGCCGCTGCGCATCGGCGGCAACCAATCGTTCGGCGGTGAGTTCTTCCGCGGACTCATCGACGAAGTGCGGGTCTACAACCGCGCGCTGACGGCGGCCGAGATCGCGGCAGCTGCGGGCGCGTCGGGCACGCCGTAACAAAGGCG
>DAIUKO010000289.1:0-10153 GCA_036848175.1 Vicinamibacterales bacterium
TGGAGAGGTTCTGGCGCTGCGCCATCGTGCTGCCGCCGACGTCGGCAACCGCCTGTGTGACGCCGGGCGCCATCGCGAAGATGTTCTGCAGGTCGCGGCCGCGCGGAATCGAATCGAGCACTTCCTTGGTGAAGGCGACGCTGCCCGCGGTGTTGGTGACGTCGACCACAGGACTTTGACCGCTGACCGTGACCGATTCCTCGAGCGCGCCGACTTTCAGCGTGAGATCGATCCGGGCGTTGAAGCCGACCGTCAGGCGCAGGTCTTCGCGAATCAACGAGGCGAATCCGGGGAGCTCGGCGCTCAGACGATACGTGCCGGCCGGCAGGTCCACGAACTTGTAGTTGCCCGCCGTGTCGGACACCTGGACGACTTGTCCGACCTGCAGCGCAGGACTCGTGATCGTGACGGTGACGCCGGGCAGCACGGAGCCCGACTCGTCCTTGACCGTGCCTTCGATCGTGCCCGACGACACGCTCTGCGCGAACGCCGCGCTGACGCCGACGAGCGACAGCAACACGACCGCGCTGAAGATCAACCACTGCCGTCCGCCGAATCCCCGGATCGTCGTCGTCATTGCGAGACTCCTCCTCATCGAGATGACCCTTCCCAGAAGACATTGCACAAGCAGGGGCCTGACCCTTCGACGCTCGTCCTGAGCCGTCGAAGGACGAGCGCTCAGGGCACGCACACTGGGCGCCCCTGCGACTGCGGCGTTGAACGTTCCAGAACCGCGAATAAGAACGGGTTGAGATCCGACCGAAGACTTCGGACGCGGATTAAACGTGCGGAACTATACGAGCACCCGGCCTCGGAGTTGTCACCGTGTGTCGCGGCCTTCCTCGAGACTCGCCGGGAGGTGTCCGCCAGAGTACTTCCGCGCTGACATGCCGTAACCTACGGTCGAGGTCGAATCCCTGCCTAACGCGGGACGATCCAATTAGGGGGGACCGCAGCCGAGAGATCAACGGCGGGATCGATCAGGCGTTGAAGCGGATGACCGTTGAGCGCCGCAAACGAATCGGCGCGGACCTCCACGTTTCCCGCGCCGCGCGCGCGCAGATCGTCGGCGACGTGACGCGCCAGCGCCCGGATCATGAACGGATCCTGCGCCATCATTTTCTCCTGACGCTCGGTGACGTAGTCCCGCGTCCTGATCGGCCACTGCCTTCCGGTCCCGCGATCGGCCGCGACGAGCTCCGTGTGTCCCGCCTTCTCGACGAGCATGACCCGCCACGCGAAGTTGAATCCGCGACAGGTCCACTCAGGATCGGCGCCCGGCCAATACGCGCGCAACGGCAACGCGACTTGAATGACGACGTAGACCGCGATGAACGCAGCGGTCCTGATTGACATCGCCATCGACGTCGCCTGTCCGATCGGTTGCAGAGGATGGGCTTGGGACGTTCCGCGACCGCCGATGAACCGGCGCGGCCAGTCCGGCGGAAAAAAGATCGTCGTGACGGCGATCATGATCCAAGGAAACATCCCGATCGGAAACAGCAGCGCGGTCATCACGTGGAAGAGGACGACCGTGGCGTACGCGACCGGCCGCGTCGGACGCCACAACAGGAAGATGACGATCGCAAGATCGTAGGCCGCACCAAACCAGCTGAACACGTAAGCAGCCCAGACTTGCGCGAAGAGCGGACCGACGATCGGCATGTCGCTGCTGGCCGCCAGCCAGATCCGCAGCGGTTGCGCTTCGAGCAACCAGTCGGCGTTGATCTTCGCCAGCCCCGCAAATACATAGACGACTCCGATCTGGAAGCGCAGCAGATCCACGGTCCACGAAGGAATCGTTGGCGAGTACGCGCCCGGCCGGCGCCACGCATCGACCGACCAGACGGCGTTCGCTGGCAGGAACACGAGCAGTCCGCTCAACAGGCTGGCGAGATAGTAGTGATTGAGATACGTCGTCTTGTCGATCAGCTCGACGTAGGTGAAGCCGGCGAAGAACAAGGCCGTGCAGAGGCGATAGTGGAAGCCGGCGGCGACCGCGAGCGCGAGCACCACGAGTGCGGAGAAGAGCCCGTACATCAATGGGGCTGGGAGCGGCGCCACCCACGGCAACAGATCCCAGGTGAAATGAAAGGTCGGCACGACGTAGAACTCGCCGACCCAGCCGAGCGCCATGAAGCGCACGGTGCTGACGGCCATCAGGAGACCGAAGAGGATTCGGAACACCGCCAGCGAGGCGGCATCGATCGCCGGGCGGCGCCCGATCTCAGTCACCATCGGTGGATTTGAACGTCAGCGTCACGCCGAGGGTGCTGGCGACTTCCACCTTGATCAGAATCTCCAGCGCGCGACATTCGTCGTGCGCGCGCTTGATCGTGTCTGCGCGTCTGCCGACGACCTGTTCGAGCGGGCCGTCGATGGCGCGCACCGCGTCGATCGCCTTCTGAAACTGCGCGTCCACGCGGCGAGCAGTCTGCAATTTCAGGCGGCCGAGATAGTCGTCGAGCCCGATCCCGGCTCCGCCCGAGAACATCGCGCGCGCACCTTCGAGCAAGGCGAGAAGACCTTGCTGCGATGTTCCCGACAACGCGCCTTCGACCAGTTCGGGCAGCGGGGCCTGCTCGTGCTGTTTGTCGAGGACGAGGCGAAGCCGTCCCTGCGCACCGGTCTCGATGGCGCCGAGCATGTCGTTGACCAGCAGATTGAGCTGCTGTTGTCCGCCGGTGCCGAACTTCGCCGCGAATCCGCCCGGGCCCTGCCACGCGTTCTCGACGAGGCGCGTCTGCCTGACCAGCTCGCGCGCCAGCGCGAGAAAGTATTTCCGTTGACGCTCGCCTTGCGCGCCGGTGAACGCGGCGAGGCGGGCCGCTTCGTCCTGGCGCGTGTCGAACAGCATGATCTCGAGCGCCGACAAACCGACGGCGTTGGCGCCGAGCTCCTGAATGTAGCCGTCGTCGATCGGCCGCGGCGCACGCAGCACGCGATCGACGCTCTGCCGTCGCGAAGGCCAGAACTGAATCCTCCCGGAGACGCCGAGGTCGGCGACTGGCCCGTGCACGAACGGCTGCGTGCGCCGCCAGGCGAGCAGCACCTCTTTCCACGCGTCCTGCGTCTTCTTCAACGACGCCGGACTCGGCGCCGACGTCAGGGCGTCCGCCGCGGCCGCGAAGGCGCTGCACGCCGATGCCAGATCGTGATACGCGGGCAGGATCACCTGCCTGGCGATGCTGTCGAGCGCCGACTGCTTGGATACGACCGCCGCGCCGCCGGCGACGAGAACCGGACGGTGCGCGAGTGCGACCATGACCAGAATCGCCGCGGCGAACATCGAGACGTAGCGCATCAGAGCGACTCCAGGAATGCGATCAGCGCGGCGCGATCCTGTGTCGACATCGCGCGGAACCGCTGCCGCGACGCGGCTGCCTCGCCGCCGTGCCAGAGAATGGCTTCGGAGAAGTTGCGCGCACGGCCGTCGTGCAGCAGGAAGGTGTGGCCGTTGACCTTCGCGACCAGGCCGAGTCCCCACAGCGGAGCGGTTCGCCATTCCCTTCCGGTCGCCGCGAACGTCGGCCGATCGTCCGCGAGGCCATCGCCCATGTCGTGCAGCAGAAGATCGGTGAATGGATGGATCGTCTGGTTGGCGAGCTCCGGCAGATCGGAATACGCACCGGTCTCGAGCGCCGCGGCGTGGCAGGCGCCGCAACGCGCAGCCATGAAGAGCTGCCGTCCACGAACGGCTCGCGGGTCGTCGCTCGTCCGCGCGGCAGGCACCGCCAGGCTGCGTGCATAGAGCGCCACGGCTTGAAGGATTCTCTCGCTCACTTCGGGTTCGCCGTTCACACGCGGCGCTGCTGCCACGTGCTGACCCGGCGTGTGGTTCTCCGCACGGAACAGCGACGATGTGATGCCGATGTCGCCCACGAACGCCGCTGCCGTCTGTTGCAGCACCGAGGGCTGCTCCGCCTTCCATCCGAAGCGGCCGATCGCCGTCGTGTTCGTCAGGTGATTCCAGACCATGTTCACGCGCCCCGAAATCCCGTCGCGATCGGCATCGTCGGGATCGGCGAGGCGCCGCAGCGTCGCGTCGGGAACCGCTTCGAGCAGGCCGAGGCCGATCATCGCCGGCGAGACCCGCGGCGACATCAACAGCGGCTGGGCAATCGGGCCGTAGCCGAGATTGGCGAGCCGGTAAGACGGCGCGCGCAGAGAGAACTTTTCGCCATCCGCGTACTCGCCGGGGGCCTCCTCATAGCTGACCAACACGTCGGCTTCGCGGACGACACCCGGAATCGACTGATTCTGAATCTGGTCGCCGTAGACCGGCTCCGGTTTCGGCGCGCCGTGCCGATCGGTCCCCGGAACGCTGATGCGCAGCAGCATTGTGTCCATCGGCTCGTCGGAGTCGGGCGGCCGGCCGCGGCCATCTTTGAAATGACAGCCGGAACACGATCGCGCGTTGAACAGCGGGCCGAGGCCATCGCGTCCGGCGACCGAGGCGGGGGCGACCACCCAGTTTTGATTGAAAAAAGAGTTTCCGACGAAGAACGAGGAGCGGTGCTCTTCTCTCAGGTTGCGCGCCGGCAGCGAGAAGGCGTTGCGCGACGTGTCGAAGACGGTGCCGTCGCCGCCGGCGAGCGTGTCGCCCGTCGACGAAGTCGAACTCGTCACGCCGCAGATGGCGAAGCACATCAGCGCGGCGAGCACATGCAGCCTGCGTCTACCCATCCACGTCGCTCAGAAATTGAGCTTCAATCCCAGCGCGGCGCCGGCGTGCGCAATCGAGTCGGCTTGCGCACGAAGGGCCGTGATGAGACGTTTGACGGCGACGCGGCCGGGCGCGGCGTCCGTTCCCTGAATCGCCTTGTCGAACGGCGGCGGCAGCGACTTCGCCGCCGCCACGCTGACCTCGATCTGGCTCTCGAGTGTTTTCGCGAGCGCAGGATTGACACCCGCGACCAGATCGCGCACGCCCCGCCCCTCGATCCGTTCGCCGCTGACGCGAACGTAGCGCCCGAGCAACACATTCTGCGTTCCGAGCACGTTGAACGCGATGTCGCGGTGCGTCATGTCGCTGAAGCAGGAGTGCTCGTCCTCCTGCTCCTTGGTTTCGTACGGCACCGTGAGCCGCTCGCCCGCAAGCTCCGCGCCGCTCAGGATCCCGAGGCCCTTCAGAATGCATGCGAGCGCTTGGTCGGGCGGCATGGCGAGAAATCGGGCGCGGTAGTTCGCGGTTCGATCCGGCGCCCACGCATCGACGACCGTTTCAAGGTGACGCACGAGCAGCCGCGCGGCTTGCCGCAAATACTCACGGCGGCGGCTCGCATGATTGGCGCGGCCGTCGACGTAATCGAGATACGAGCGCTGTCCGGGCCCGTCGTCGTTGAGATCCTGGCCCCACAGCAGGAACTCGATCGCGTGGAAGCCGGCGGTGATGTTCTTCTCGCCGCCCTTCTCGTTCAGCGAGACGATCAGATCGCTCGTGATCGAAGGATAGGTCTCCGGATGGTTGATGACACCGGCGCGAGCGTCGCCGTCCACGTAGTCGATCAGGTTCTCGTCGATCGGCCAGGAGTTGATCAGGCCCTCGACGGCATCGATCGGGCCGTCGTAGAACCGGTACACCTCGGTCTGAGCGTAGGGAACGCGCGCGTCGATCCAGGACTGGCGCGCACGGCTCAGGGCGTCGTCGCTCGGTGACTCGACAAACGCGTCGATCGCGTCGGCGAGGGTTCGCGCACCGCCGAGGGCGTCCTGATAGCTGGCGTAGACGAGCGTGGCGTAGTTGGCGACAACTGACTGCTTGAGCGAGGTCAGCTCGATCGGCTCGCCCGATGCGTGGAGCCGCAGCTCCAGCATCGGGCCGAGCCGCACCAGGAGCGTTATCGCGAGTATTTGCGCACACCTTCGGCGCATGAGCGCTGACGTTAACAACCGCGCATCGCAGACGTGTGTCGGCGATGTAACGATCGTGTGGCGATCAATGGCGCCACTTGCTGTCTCGGCCCCAGCCCCACGGCCACCACTCGCCGTCGCGGCGTTCGCGCTGATGGCGGCGGACCTTGAAGCCGCTGATCTTCAGCAGCGCGCCGACGTTGGTCGCACGATGCTGCAGGCTGACGAGCATGCTCTCGCCCGATCCCAGGAAAATGATTCCGGTCGGCTCGGACGCGGTATCGCGCAGAGACGCGAAGCGGATGCAGCCATCACTCTGCACGTCGTAGTCGTCGCCGTCGGGCAGGCAGAGCAGGATGTCGTTGCCGCGCAGCTCGGTCGTTCCGTCCGCTTTGACGACCTCGACTTCGCCATCTTCGGTGAAGGCGACATTGCCGGTGTGCGGCTGGAACGCGACGTTGTCGAAGAAGTTGAACTGCGGGTTGCCGGCGAGGAACCGGCGTACGGTCGGAATCGCGCCGCTGACGGCCGCGGAGTCGGCCTCGTCGTTCAGGCACATGATCTCGCCGTAGATGGCCGCCGTTTCCTCGACGCTGCCGCCGCCGTTCGACATGCGCCCCGTATCGGCCCAGCACACGCGCACTTCGTCATTCGAGAGCGCGATTGGATCGATGTCCATGTCCTCGGGCCGGTAGTGCCCATTCAATTTCAGGGTCGCCTGGGCGCGACGAAGGACGATGTTGCCGTTGGCGTCCATGTTGGCGATCTCGTCGATGTCGACCCAGCGGCCCACACCAATTTCGGTCCCCTGACCGCTGTCATTGGTCGAGCCGAGCCTCAAGCCGAAGAGCTGCCCGGCCGCGAATGGCGACCGTGCAGGATCGGTGATGACGCCCGGGCCGGCAAACGGCATCGTGGGGACGAACTTGTACATCGCGCCGCCGGGGTTGCCGATCCCGCCGGTCCCCGGCCGCAGTTCGTCGCCGAAGATAATCGTGCCGTCGGGCAGGACCGGATTGCCTTCCCAGGCAAGCTGGCCGAGGGCCTTTCGCTTGACGACGCGCGGATCGCTCGTCGCGCCGGTCGCACGATTCGTGACGGCGATCGGGGCGGTGATGCTGATCGGGTTCATGATTTCATAGACACCGCCGTCGGTTGATTCCTCGGCGGCGATGAGGCTTCCCCACGGCGTGCGGCGAATCGGATCGCACGAGACGATCCCGGTCAGGATGGTGGACGCATTCGACGTCGGAGGGAGAGAGAGATCCACCTTCTGCACGGCGGGATTCGAACTGCTCTCGTCACACACGAACAAGTGCGTTGGTTGGTCGTCGTTCGGCCACAGGACGATCTGATCGGTCGAGAAATGAACGGCCGACGACACCAGCGACACGTGCAGGCCCTGCGCGACCTGAATCGCCTGCGTGCTGTCGGCGTCGGTGAAGGGGCCGAGCGCGCTCGTTCGCAGCGGCCGGCCGACGCCGAACAGCTGTTCCGAGCGATCGTTCAGCTCGCGCTGCACGCGTAATCCAAAGTCGGTATCGTCACGGTCGTCGTGATCGTCCGCCAGCAGTCGCGGCCCGAGGCCGATCGCCGCGGCCGCAACCGCTGCGGTGCACGAAATCCAGAACGCCTTTTTCATGTAGATGTCTCCTCTGCGCGCGGGGTGGTCCACGGCGGACGGTCCGCGGCACAGGAAATCTAGGGACCGGTTGTTGCGTTGGCGTCTCGATTGATGAAAATCAACGTAACGGACCGCGTGAGGCGTCCACCGGGAATAGGACGGCTGTCCCCTCGCGCTGCCACCAGAGCGGTCTGACCGCGGTCAGACCGCGGTCAGACCCAGGTCAGACTCGGGTCAGACCCAGGTCAGACTCGGGTCAGACCCAGGTCAGACCACGGTCAGACCGCGGAGAAGGTGCCGCGCGTGCGACACGGGTTCCGGACCGGAATTTGCTCGACGGCTCCGTACATATGAGGCGCTTTGTCCTTTATGGCTTTGTTGTAGCGGCGGCGATTGCCGCGGTCATGCCCGCCGCCGCGCAGAACAGGCCGGCGGCGAACGATCCTTCGTCGAAACTCACGTCGGTCCTCGCAGCGCTTGCGCGGGCGGTGCCGCAGGACGATGGGCGCGTCACCACACAGCGCGCGCTGCCCGGACCGCGCCTGTCCGTCGACTCGCTGCCGCAGCCGGTTCAGGACGCGGTGCGCGGCGGCCGCCTCCGCCTCAACGACGCGAACAACGTCCAGGTCTACATCCTCATGTCGGCCCTCAACGACGAGCGGCTCACGCAGTTGACCGCGGCCGGCGCCACGATTGAGATCTCGGACGTGGGCCGCCGCCGCGTGCAGGCGCGGATTCCGGCGTCGCGTCTCAACCTGGTGGCGTCGCTGCCGTTCGTCGATTTCATCCGGCTCCCGGCGTACGCGCGTCACCTCACCGGCGCGGTCACGACCGAAGGCGACAGGATCCTGCACGCCGATGCGGTTCGTCAGCAGCTGTCGCTCGACGGGACGGGCGTTCGCGTCGGCGTGATCTCGGATGGCCTGAAGGGCGTGTTCGCCAGCGGATGCGACACCTGCGGCGGCGTCGCCGGCGGTCCGATCGCGAGCGGCGACCTGCCGGATGCCGTCGGCGTGCGCCGCGGCGGCGTGCTCGTCTCGGCGAGCGGCGGCATCACCGGACGATCGTTTCAACAGAACAGCGATCTCGAAGGTCTTCCGAGCGGGTCGTGCGGATTCGCCGGCGCCGGCGCCGAAGGAACGGCGCTCCTCGAGATCGTCCACGACCTCGCGCCGGGCGCGCAGTTGTCGTTCGCCAACGCCGACACCGATCTCGCGTTCAATCAGGCGGTGACCTTCCTCGCCTCGACGAACGACATCGTCGTCGACGACCTTGGATTTTTCGGCGACGCGTACGACGGGACGAGCAGCGTGTCCGCGAATACGGCCGCGGCGCTGAACAATCCCACCTATCCGATTCGCGCCTACGTCACCTCGGTCGGCAACTCGGCGGACGAGCACTACATCGGCAATTACGTCGACTCCGGCGTCGAGGGGACCGCGATCGCGGCCGTCACCTCGGCGGGCCATCTGCATCTGTTCCAGCAAAGTGGCGACACGACCGACGTCCTCGGTCTGGGGCCGCAGCCGTACAACGTGATCGCGCTGCCGCGCGGCGGCGAGGTGGTGATCTTCCTGTCGTGGGACGATCCGATGGGCGGCTCCGCGAACAACTACGATCTCTATCTCGTCGAGCGCAGCTCGGGCCGCATCGTCGCGTCGAGCACCGACGTGCAGCAGGGCGCGCAGGATCCGGTCGAGGTGATCGACTACGTGAACACGGCGCCGGGCGGCTACTTCGAAATCGTCGTGCAGAACGTGCGCGACGCCGCGCAGCCGAAGCAGTTGAATCTCTTCTCGTTCGAGCCGGAGTGCGCCTCGGATGGACCGAGACTGCTGGCGACGCCGGGTCACGAACGCCACAATTTCAACACGGCGACGCGCAGCGTGTCGGCGCAGAGCGACGCCGGCGGCTCGCCGGTCTCGGTGATCTCGGTCGGCGCGATCTGTTCGGCGACCGCGGCTGCCTCGGATCGCTTCGCGACCAATCCGAACGCGTCGTGCAACGACATCACGAATTCGACGATGGAGTTTTTCAGCAGCCTCGGGCCGACGATCGATGGACGCCAGAAACCCGATGTGTCGGCGATCGACGGGGTCTCGGTCACCGGCGCCGGCGCCTTTCCGAGTCTCTTCTTCGGGACGTCGGCCGCGGCGCCGCACGTGGCCGGCATTGCCGCGCTGGCCGCGCAGGCCGCGCCCTGCCTGCTCGGGTCGGACCGCGCTGCGCTCGATCCGGTCTCTGCACGAACGGTGCTCCGCCAGCTGATCGTCGGCAACGCGACGTCGCTCAACGGAACAGGTCAGCCCGATAACGTCTCCGGTTCGGGACGTGCGGATGCCGCGGCAACCGTGCAGCACACGCTGCCGGTGTTCAGCGGTGCCACGAGCGTCACCGTCGACGCCAATTCGTCGGGCAGCGCGACGCTCTCAGCCGCGCAGCTCGGGTTTTCCGATCCGAATCGTTGCACGTTGACGACGCTGTCGTGGTCGGGCGGATGCGGCACGAGTCCGGGAGGCACGATGACGTGCCCGCGCGGAACGAACAACGTCTCGGTCGCGGCGAGCAACAACGGCATCAGCTTCTCCGCGCCGGTCGACCTGCGGATCATCGTCCGCTAGGGTCTGACCGTGGTCTGACTGCGGTCTGACCGTGGTCTGACCGTGGTCTGACCGT
>DAIUKO010000290.1:0-10141 GCA_036848175.1 Vicinamibacterales bacterium
GTGCGGCGCACGCTCATCGGCGGCAGCCGCAAGATGATCGTCTACGACGATCTCGAGCCGAGCGAGAAGATCAAGGTCTACGACAAGGGGGTGACCGTCAACGGCAACGGGAACGGCAACGGCAGCGGGAATGGCAACGGCAACGGCACCGGGAACGGCTCCAACAAGTACCGCATGCTGATCGACTACCGTTCCGGCGACATGTGCGCGCCCCAGCTCGACATCACCGAAGCGCTCAACACCGAAGCCAAACATTTCATCAAATGCGTCGAAGGGGGCCAGCCGACGATGACGGATGGACAGGCGGGATTGCGGGTGGTCCGCATTCTCGAAGCTGCCACCGCGTCGATCGCCGCGCGCGGCCGGGTCATCGAGCTCGACGCCGTCGGGTGCACCGTATGATTCCGTTTCTCGATCTGAAAGCGCAGTACAAGCCGATCAAGGAAGACATTCAGCAGGCGGTCAATCGGGTCTTCGACAGCGGGCAATACATTCTCGGCGACGAAGTCGCCGCGTTCGAATCGGAGTTCGCGAAATACGCCGGCGCCGAGCACGGCATCGCCGTCAATTCGGGCACGAGCGCGCTGCATCTCGCGCTCCTCGCCGCCGGAATCGGCCCCGGCGACGAAGTCATCACCGTGCCGTTCACGTTCGTGGCGACGGTGGCCGCCGTCTGTTATACCGGCGCGCATCCGGTGTTCGTGGACATCGATCCGACGTCGTTCACGATGGACACGACACAGCTCGAGGCCGCGATCACGCCGCGGACCAAGGCGATCCTGCCGGTCCATATCTACGGCCAGCCGGCCGACATGGATCCGATTCTCGCGATCGCGCGCAAGCACGGGCTGCTGGTGATCGAAGACGCGGCGCAGGCGCACGGCGCGGAATACAAGGGCAAGCGCGTCGGCAGCCTGGGCTCGCTCGGCTGCTTCAGTTTCTATCCGGGCAAGAACCTCGGCGCCTACGGCGAAGGCGGCATGGTCGTCACCAACGATGCGAAGCACGCGGAGAAGATGCGCATCCTGCGCGACGGCGGCCAGGCGCGGAAGTATCACCACGTGCTGCGCGGCTACAACTACCGGATGGAAGGGCTGCAGGGCGCCATCCTCCGCGTGAAACTGCGCCACCTCGACGCGTGGACCGAAGGGCGCCGCAGCCGCGCGGTCGAGTACGAACGCCACCTCGAGGACGCCGACGTCGTGCGGCCGGTCGAGATGCCGTACGCGCGCCACGTCTATCACATCTACGCGGTGCGATCGGCTGATCGCACCGAGCTGCAGCGGACGCTGCAGACCCACGGCGTGCAGACCGGGATTCACTATCCGATTCCGGTGCATCTGCAGGACGGCTATCGCGATCTCGGCTACGTCGCGGGCGAGTTTCCGCAGACCGAGCGCGCGGCGCGCGAGGTGCTGTCGCTGCCGATGTATCCCGAACTGTCGAACATGCAGGTCGAGTTCGTCTCGGCCGCGGTGCACCACAATGTACACGCCTAAAACCAGCGGCTCGTCCCGTGTCGTTCGCGCGGTGCATGGCTGCGAACGTGTCGCGCCCGATCCAGACTTCGAGGTCGGGCTCGCCGCGTCGCTCCGCGCGCAGTACAGCTATCAAGGCCTCGTCGAGCTGTACACGCGCTTCGCGACCGGCGACGGGCACGTGGACGTCATGATGCGACGCGCCATCTGGCGCGCTGCTGCACGCTCGGCCGGCAATGGCCTCGTCGTCGGCACCGGCGCCGGCTTCAAGCACCTCGATCGCTTCGAGATCGGCGACGCGGTGTTCATCGGCGCGCAGGCCTACATCCAGGGGCGCTACGACGGGACGTGCGTCATCGGCAACCACGTCTGGATCGGACCGCAGGCGTACTTCGACGCGCGCGATTTGATCCTCGAGGACTACGTCGGCTGGGGTCCGGGCGCGAAGGTGCTCGGCTCGACGCACACCGGCGTTCCCGTCGACGTGCCGATTGTCCAGACCGATCTCGAAATCAAACCGGTCCGCATCGAAGCGTGGGCCGACGTCGGCATGAACGCCGTCATTCTGCCGGGCATTACCGTCGGCCGCGGTGCCATCGTCGGCGCCGGTGCGGTTGTGACCCGGGATGTTCCACCGTTTTCAATCGTCGCCGGCGTGCCGGCGCGCGTCATCGGAACGCGGACCAACGATCAGGAAAGCTTCGCAGGAGTCAGGGCTCATGTCCGTTAGCATTCAGTCAGCGGTGACGCTGCGCGGGTGCCGCGCGCTCGTCACCGGAGGTCTCGGCCTCATCGGGTCGCACATCACCGACGAGCTCGTGCGCGCCGGCGCATCGGAGATCGTGATCCTCGACAATTTCGTCCGCGGCAGGCGCGAGAACGTCTCGTGGGCGCTCGAGCACGGCGCCGTGACGATCGTCAACGGCGACATCCGCAACACCGCCGTTCTCGACCAGGTGATGGGGGGGATCGACGTCGTATTCCACCAGGCGGGCATGCGCATCACGCAGTGCGCCGACGATCCGCGGCTGGGACTCGAAGTGCTCGCCGACGGCACGTTCAACGTGCTCGAAGCCGCTGTCAAGGCGCGCGTGCAGAAAGTGGTGGCGGCGTCGACCGCGTCGGTCTACGGCGCGGCAGAAGATTTTCCGACGCGCGAGTCGCATCACGGCTACGGAAACCGCACGCTCTATGGCGCGGCGAAGTTGTTCAACGAAGGACTCCTCCGCAGCTTCAACGACATGTACGGTCTGCCCTACGTCGCGCTGCGCTACTTCAACGTCTACGGCCCGCGGATGGACGTCCACGGCGCGTACACGGAAGTCTTCATCCGCTGGATGAATGGGATTTCCGAAGGGAAGGCGCCAGTCATTTTTGGCGACGGTCACCAGACGATGGATTTCGTCCACGTGACGGACGTGGCGCGCGCGAACCTGCTGGCCGCCGCCGCGCCAGCCAGCGATGTCGCCCTGAACGTCGCCAGCGGTTCGGAAACGTCGCTCAACGGGCTCGCCGATCAGCTGCTGACCGTCATGGGTTCGAAGCTGAGGCCGGTTCACGGCCCGGAGCGGAAAGTGAATCCCGTGCCGCGCCGTCTCGCCGACATCAGCGAGGCGCGCCGCTTGATTGGCTACGAGCCGTCGATGAATCTGGCCGACGGTCTGCGCACGCTGGTTGCCTGGTGGCACGACGAACAGTCCGCCAAGATCGGATGCGTAAGCCGATGACGACCGTCGCCGCGACGCGGATTCCGATTACGGCACCCTTTCTCGACGATCGGGAAATCGAAGCGGTCACACGGACGCTTCGGAGCGGCTGGCTCACGCAGGGACCGGAGGTGGCGGCCTTCGAGCGTGAGTTCGCCGAGTTCGTCGGCGCGCCGCACGCGTGCGCCGTCTCGAGCTGCACGACGGCGCTGCATCTCGCGCTGAAAGCATGCGGCATCGGCCCGGGCGATGAGGTCATTACCGTCAGCCATTCGTTTATCGCCACCGCCAACGCGATTCGCTACTGCAACGCGACGCCGGTGTTCGTCGACATCGATCCGGCGACGCTCAACATGAACCCGGCGCTCATCGAGCCGGCAATCAACGCCCGGACGCGCGCGATTCTCTGCGTTCATCAGCTCGGCATGCCGTGCGACCTCGAGGCCGTGGTCGCGATGGCGCGCCGCTACGGTCTCTGGGTGATCGAAGACGCGGCGTGCGCCATCGGCTCGGAAGTGTTCTTTCAAGGCAAGTGGGAGCGGATCGGCAAGCCGCACGGCGACGTGGCGTGCTTCTCGTTTCATCCGCGCAAGATCGTGACGACCGGCGACGGCGGAATGATTACGACCTCACGCCCCGAGTGGGATGCGCGGCTTCGTCTGTGGCGCCAGCACGGCATGAGCGTGCCGGACACGGTCCGCCATTCGGCGTCCGACGTCGTCTTCGAAACCTACGAGACCATCGGCTACAACTACCGGCTCACCGATTTGCAGGCCGCCGTCGGCCGCGTGCAACTGCGGCGGCTGCCAGAGGTTCTCGAGCGCCGCCACGAAATCGCCGCCCGCTATCGGCCGCTTCTGAGCGGTGTCGCGGGACTGCGCCTGCCCGAACCGTCGGTCTGGGCGCGCACCAACTGGCAGAGCTACTGCGTCCGTCTGCCGGACCACTGCGATCAGCGCGCTGTCATGCAGTCGCTATTGAACCAGGGCATCGTCACCAAACGCGGCGTGATGAACGCGCACCGCACTGCGGCGTACGCCGCCGCGCCGTGGAGCAGCAGCGGCACGCTGCGCGAGAGCGAGCGCGCCGAGGATCGTTGCCTGATGCTGCCGTTGTACTCCGGACTGGCGGAAGCGGATCAGGATCGCGTTGCCGCCGCGCTCATCGAGGCATGCCGCTGATGCCTCGCATCAGTGTCGTCGTTCCGTGCTATCGACTCGGCCATCTGCTGGCGGACTGCGTCGAGTCGATCCTGTCGCAGACGTTCACGGACCTCGAAGTCCTGATCATGGACGACTGTTCGCCGGACAACACCGCCGAGGTGGCGGCGACACTGACCGATCCGCGCGTGCGCTACGTCCGCAACGACCCCAACCTCGGGCATCTCAAGAATTACAACCGAGGGCTCTCGCTCGCGCGCGGCGACTACATGTGGCTGATCTCGGCCGACGATCGGCTGCGGCGGCCTTACGTCGCCGAGCGGTTCGTGAAGCTGCTCGACGCGCGTCCCGACGTCGGCTACGTGTTTTGTCCGGTGATGAAGTTCACGTCCGACGGCGACACGCACGTGTACGGCGGACACGGCGTCCGCGACGTCATCTTCAACGGCCACGACTTCCTGCGGACGCTCGCCAACGGCAATGCGGTGCCGGCGCCATCCGGTCTGGTGCGCCGTTCCTGCTACGAACGGATTTCAATGTTCCCGTTGGATATGCCGTTCGCGGGCGACTGGTATCTCTGGTCCGCGTTCGCGCTGTTCACGAACGTCGCCTACCTGGCCGAGCCGATGGTCGGCTATCGGGTGCACACCGGCAACATGACGCTCGACTTCAAGAAGCGCGTTGACGCGCTCGTTCAGGACGAGCTCCGAGTGTTGTGGGCGATGAAGGCGCTCGCTGAATCGGCGTCCATTCCGTCGATCGCGCGCCTCTATCTCGATCGAATCGCGTGGTACTACGCCACCCACGTCGGATTCAAGGTGTCACGAAACTGGAGTCACGGCATCTCGACCGAACAGTTCGAGCAATCGCTCGACAAGCACTGCTCGAATCCTTCGGAGCGCCGCACCATCCGCGCGATGACCTACGCCTTTCTCGCCGACTGCTGTCACGACGGCGGCGACGACGGGGCGGCGCGCCGGTGGTACAACGCGGCGCTCGAGCAGAACCCGCGCGAGATCAAGACGCGGTTGAAGCGTCTTCTCCTCAAGGGCGGCGCCGCCGGCCGTGCGGCGCGCCATATCGTCGACCGGCTCCGTGCGACGCCGGACGGCGCACTTGCCGTTTATGACTAGACCACTTCCCGTCCTGTACGTCGCCAACTCCGAGAACATCGGCAGCGACAACCGCGTCCTGATGGACATCGTCAGCGGCCTGAACCGCGATCGGTTTGCGCCGTTGATCGTCACACCCGCTCCAGGTGCACTCGTGGAGTGGGCCAACGACCAGCGCCTCGACGTCGAGGTGATACCCAACGGCGACTGGACGGACAAGGCGAGATGGCTGCGGCGGGCGGGGGCTTTCGTACAACTCGGCCGCGCATTTGGCGTCGGTCTCGTGCACGCGATGGCGCCGACGTGCTATCGCTCGGCGGGCCTCGCCGGCCGGCTGATGCTCGTCCCTCGGATCTGTCACCTGGCCGGTCCGACGGTGCCGGGCGAGCTTGGCTGGAGCTTCCGGTTCGGGCCGGAAGCCGTCGTGGCGGGGTATGAGGGGCAGGCACAGGACGTGGCGGCCGACGTTCGAGCGGCACGCCCTGGATGCCGCATCGTGGCGATTCCCGCGGGCATCGACACACGTCTCTATCGGCCGGCTCCCGTGAACTGGGACGTGCACCAGCAGCTCAGGGGGCGTGCGAGCCACGTCGTGCTGATGACGGGCCATCTAAGCGACGCAAAAGGGTATCCGACATTCCTGCGTGCGGCCGCGCGCATCGTTGCGCAGTTGCATGAGTGTGTCTTTCTTATCTTCCCCGGGGAAACAACTGAGTCCGCTGTCATCGCGCGATACGAGCGCCTCGCCGCCGATCTGGGCATCGGCGAGCGCGTGCGATTCCTCGGATTTCGATCGGATGTCGCCGACGTGCTCCGTGCCGCGGACCTCGTCGTGCGGCCGTCGACCGACGACGGGCTGCCGCTCTCGGTACTCGAGGCGATGGCGTGCGCAAAGCCTGTCGTTGCGACGCCGGTCGGCGGTGTGCCGGAAGCCGTCATCGACGAAGTGACCGGCCTTCTGGTCCCGCCAAACGAGCCGGACCGCCTCGCGTCGGCGATGCTGCGCGTGCTCAACAATCGTCAGCTTGCGCTGCGAATGGGCAACGCGGGCCGCGCACGCGTGCAGGCGCAGTTCTCGACGACGTCGTTCGTCAGCGGGGTCGAAGCCCTGTACACGGAAGTCCTCGGTCGGCGCACGGAGGACGATTTCGTGGCGGCGTCGGTTCAACAGGATAGCGCGATGGCGTCGTAAACCCACGCCTTCGCGAGTCCTACCGCTCAAATGTGCACGATGGCGGCCCTTTCAGGGCCGCCGCGCGCGAGAGGCTACCGGACGTACATCTCGAGACGCGGAAAGGCGAAGCGGCTCGCGGTCACGTCGATGATGTTCACCTGGCACGTGTAGAGTCCCGGTCTGAAGCTTCCGCCAGGGACTTCGAACTGGAAGACCGCCGCGCGCCGATCGACTGCGTCCACCTTCGTCCGCTCCACGACCGGCGTTTCGAATACCTTCACCTTGCCGCGATAGAAAGCGAGGCTCGTGCGAAGCTGCGGGCTGCCGTCGCTTGCGGCTGGATCGTACACCTCGTAATAGAAGTACAGCGTCTGATCGCGTCCGACGATGTGCGTCAGGTTCGGCACCAGCTCGACACCGTCGTGGACGAGCGGGCTCGCGTTCTTCCGGGGCGCGACGTTCTGCAGCTGCGTGCCGAGGACGAGCGAGCTGACCTTCACCGGCGACTGCTTGAGCTCGGGCACGACGATCGGCGTCTCGAAGCTCCCCATCTGCCCGTCCGCGTTCGCGCGGACGACGATCTTGATCGAGAAGCGGCCTGGCGGCAGCGTCATCCCGGTTTGATAGAGGACCTGTTTCCCCTCGATCCCTTGTGCCTTTGACGCCGGCACAGTGATGGTGTCGCGGATCCGGCCCACCGGAAACCCGCGCTCGTCGCGGATGAATCCGGAGACGTCGAGCGTAGCGCTGTCGGTTGACGGCGTCACGGCCGAACCCGGCACGACCAGCGAGATCGGCACGTAGTACTTGTCCGCGGCGAGCCGGAACCAGCCGGCGGTGACGAACATCGGCACGTCGGTCGCCGGGATCGGCGCCGTCAGCTGTTCCTGCAGCAGCGCTTCACGATCGGCCTTCCCGGTATGCGCGAAGTCGCGGTCGGCGTAATAGCCCGCCTTCGCTTCGACTTTGACGTTCGTGCGGTTCCTGACGCGGACGGTGAGCCGCCGGAATCGCCCATCCTTGTTCGTGTTGCCGCTGGCGAATCCGAGGATGTAGTACGACGAGATATCGCGTTCGACGCGCGCGAACGCCTCGCCGAAGTCGTTGCTGTCGGTGAAGGCCGTGCCGCCGGTATCCGATGCCAATGACGTCAGCGTCTCCTGCTGCGCGGCGAGGGCGGTGAACTGGCCGGCGACGGCGCTGCCCGAGAACGCCGCGAGACCGCCGCGGCTTCCGGTTCGGGCGCCGCCGGAAGGAACGACGGCCTGCAGCCCGCGCGCATCGACGGGATAGATGGCGACGTTGGCGCGCACCGCGGCGTTGACGGCGGCGCGGAGCTCGACCTGATTGTCGGTGCCGCTGCGCTGCATGCCGGCGCTGAAATAGATGATCGCCTTCTTTTGTTGAATCGGCGCCAGCGATTCGGCCAGCGTCTTCAGCGCGCGCAGTCGCGCGTCGTTGTTGAAGGTGTCGAGCTCCTGCGCGCTTTGATCGACCGCCGTCGAGTCGTCGGTCGCGGACTGCGCCGTTTCGTCGGTCGCGGCGGTGCTGGCGTCCACGGCCGCGAAAGCGGTGCCGTCGGTCGCCGCGAAGCGAGACAGCACCGACCGCATCCGCTCCTTGCTGCTGGTGAAGTCAGTCAGCACTTGCAGCCGCGAGTTGATCGCGGCGACGGCGACGAGATCCGCCGGCGTCATCTCCTCGTCGACCCATTTCATCGCGCCCTCGACCGCCTTCTGCACGTCGTCGGGCTCCATCGAGCTGGTGTCGAAGACGAGGGTGAGAAGCCGATGTCCCGCGACTTCCGCGGACGTCAAGGGATGCTTCGGCGTATCGTCGAGGACCGGCGCGGCCGTTCTCGTCGCACGGGCAATCGAGTCCGGCACGAGCGTCGCGGCATTCTCGATCGGTCGGGCCGTTGGTGCGATCTCCTCGAACGCAAACGTCAGGACCGGCCGATGCACGCCGTCTTCGAGGAGGTCGAAGTCGTCGGCGGTGAGGCCTTTGACCACGGCGCCGCTCCTGTCACGGACGACGACGTCAACGAGGATGAGATTGATACTGCTGCGGAACAACGGCGGCGGCTGCGGCGACTGCTGAAGCGGCGCGCCGGCGAGAACGGCGCCCGCCGCCAGCGTGCACATCCCGAACGAGATCGTCTTCAGCCGCCGCATTTCAGATTCGCAATCTGGCCGCGATCGTGATCGTTCTCATCGGCCGCGCAGAGAGCACATGGCCGAAGGTCGGCGAGTTGATGTTCGTGTCCACGGCTGCCCACTGGACCGTATTGAGCAGATTGAGTGCGTTGACCTGCACCGTGACGGCGCGTGTGCCGCCGAGGCGCACGTCGCGCTGGAACAGCCCGTTCAGTTGACGCGCTCCAGGTCCGATGATCATGTTGCGCGACGAACTGCCGAACTCACCCGGCGCTGGAATCGAGAAGGCCGTCACGTTGAAGAATTCGTCGACCGTCGGATCGGTGAGGTGAATCGGACCGCCGTCGTAGTTCGCGCGCAGCGAGCCGTTGACGCCGCGGAGGAGATCGCTTGCCGCACCCAACAGGCGTGCGGTCAATGGCGTGCCTGACTGCAGGGTCAGCGTGAGCTGCGCCGACCACTCGCCGAACAATCCGGCGAGCGCTCCTCCGTTGTTCAACCACCGCCGATTTGGTCCCCACGGCAGTTCGACGTAGAGGTTGCCGGAGACTTGCTGACGGCGATCGAAGTTCGACGGCGCCCACTCGGCGTCGAGATCGTGATCGTTCTGCGCGACGACCGGACCACCGGCGCCCAGCGTGGAGGCATCGTCCATCGCCTCGGCGAGGGTGTACGACAGCGCGCCGCTCCATCCATTGGCCAGCCGCCGCCGGACCTGAAAATTACCGGCGTTCATGATCGAACGGCCGCCCGACGACTCCCAGATGAATGGCTGCGCGCCTGGAATCAGCACCCCTCCCGGCCCAAGCGCCGGAGCGCGCAGGATGTCCAGGTCGGTGCCTTTGATTCCCGTGTAGCCGGCCTGAATCGTCCAGTCCTGCGTGAGATTTCGCGTGACCGTGGCATTCCAGGTCTGAATCATGCCGAGCGCGTAGTCCCTGTCGACGCCCCAGCTATTGGTCGATGCCGAGGTCGGCGTCAACAGTGCATCGGCCAGTGTCAATGGCGCTTCGTCTGACGCGTTGATCGTTTCGGTATCGGCAAACGGCGGCTGGCCGGTGAGCTGCCGCGCGATCGATGCATACGATCCGCTGGGCAGCTCCTGCAGCGAGGCCTCCTTGTATTCATCGCCCATGCCGAGACTGAATCGACCCTGCAGGACCGTGATGTGCTCTTCCGTTGGGTGCCAATGGGGAGGGACCCTCGTCCCCGCTGCGAGCCGGATCCTGAGGGTGAACGGTGCACCCGCCTGCGACGGATCGCCCTCCAGCAGGCTCACCTGCGGAGGCTCCGTCAGCGCAAACGCCGGCGTTCCCTCCATGAGGTCGGAAGACATGGGGGTCCAGCGCAACGCA
>DAIUKO010000291.1:0-3402 GCA_036848175.1 Vicinamibacterales bacterium
TTCGCGGTTTCGTGGTTTCGTGCCTTACGACGGGTGAACGCCGATGTCAGTTGTCGTGCAGAAATACGGCGGGTCCAGCGTCGCCGACGTGACGCGCATGAAGAAGGTCGCCGAGCGCGTGATGAAGACGCGCGCGGAGGGACACGACGTCGTGGTCGTCGTCTCGGCGATGGGCGACACCACCGACGAACTGCTGACGCTCGCCAAGAAGGTCTCCCCTAATCCGGATCGCCGCGAGCTCGACATGCTGCTGACCGCCGGCGAACGGATCGCGATGGCGCTCCTCTCGATGGCCATCCGCGAGCTGGGCGGCGACGCCATCAGCTTCACCGGCAGTCAGTCGGGCATCATCACCAACGATCGCCACGTCGATGCGCGGATCGTCGAGGTCCGTCCGTTCCGGGTGCAGGACGAGCTCGCGCGCGGAAAAATCGTGGTGATTGCCGGCTATCAGGGCGTCTCGTATCGGCGCGAAGTGACGACGCTCGGCCGCGGCGGCAGCGACACGACGGCGGTGGCGATGGCCGCGGCGCTCGGCGCCGACTACTGCGAGATCTGCTCGGACGTCGACGGTGTCTACACTGCCGATCCGCGCGTCGTGCCCGCGGCCCGGCGCATCGGCACGCTCTCGTACGAAGAAACGCAGGAGCTCGCGGAGTCGGGCGCGAAGGTGCTGAACGCGCAGGCGGTCGAGTTCGCCAAAGAAAAATCGATCGCCATCTACGCCCGCGCGACGGCGGGTCCGCTGCCCGGCCCCGATCCCTCCGCGGATGGCACGGTGGTTCGCCGCAATCCGCCGCGGCTGCCGGGAACAGTGGTCGGCGTCGCGAGCGAGCGCGATGTCATCGTCATTCATGCGAGCGGCGCCCCTGAAAGGGGCGCCGCTCGGCATCCCGAACGCGGCCTGAGCGGCGGCGAGATCCTCGAGCTGCTCGACGAGCATCGCGTCGCGGGCAAACAGCTGCACGTCGCCGAGGGCCAGCTGACGCTCGTCCTGTCGCGCGAGAACCTGCACGAGGAGGCGCGCGTCCGCGAGGCGATCGCGAAGCGGTTCGGCGGCGCCGTCCGGATCGACGACGAGCGCGGCGCGCTCAGCGTCGTCGGCGCCGGCATCAACGCGTCGTTCGAGAACGTGCGCCGTGGATCGAATGCGCTCGCCGCCGCCGGCATCGCGACAGCGGCGGTCTCGACGTCATCGTTCCGGATCACCTGGATGATCGATCGCGCGAAGCTCGAGGACGCGGTGCGGTTGCTCCACAAAACGTTCATCGAGGAACAGAGCGCGATCGTACCGTGATCGCTCAGCTCGAGCCTTCGCCTTACGCCACCAAGCTCTCCACCCACATGCAGAGATATTTTGCCTCCGTGTCCTCCGTGTCTTCCGTGGCGGAGAGTTAGGTGGTGAACGGCGTTCTCGATCGATTCCTCCGCTACGTCCAGTACGACACCCAGTCGAACGAACAGTCGACGACGTATCCGAGCACGGAGACGCAGCTCGTGCTGCTGCGCGATCTGGCGGCGGAGCTTCGCGCGCTCGGGCTGAGCGACGCGTCGATCGACGAGCACGGCTACGTGACGGCGACGATCCCGGCGACGCCCGGCCATGCGAACGCGCCGGTCATCGGCTTGATCGCGCACGTCGACACGTCGCCGGAGATGAGCGGCGCCGGCGTCAAGCCGATCGTCCATCGGGCTTACGACGGCCGCGATCTGGTGCTGCCCGACGATCCGAACGCCGTGCTTCGCGTGCGCGACATTCCCGAGCTCGCCGATCACATCGGCCACGACATCGTGACCGCCTCGGGCACGACGCTGCTCGGCGCAGACGACAAAGCGGGCGTCGCCGAAATCATGACCGCCGCGGCGCACCTCGTCGCGCACCCCGAGATTCCGCACGGCCGGATACGGATCGCCTTCACGCCGGACGAAGAAATCGGACGCGGGACCAAGTACTTCGACGTCGCGGCGTTCGGCGCCGCCTGCGCCTACACGCTCGACGGCGGTCCGCGCGGCGAGATCGAGTTCGAGAGCTTCTCCGCCGACGCGATGACGGTGACGTTCCACGGATTCAATACACATCCGGGCTACGCGAAGGGACGAATGATCAACGCGATCAAGGTCGCCGGCGCGTTCATCGCCGCGCTGCCGCCCGACTCGCTCTCGCCGGAGACCACCGGCGGCTACGAAGGCTTCGTGCACCCGTACGTCGTACAGGCGGGCGTGGATCGGACGTCGGTCAAGCTGATCGTCCGCGACTTCGTCACCGCGGCGTTGACGGACAAGGAAGCGATGCTGACCGAACTCGCCGAGCGCACGACTGCCCGCTTCTCGGGCGCACGCGTCGAGGTCGCGATCGAAGAGCAGTACCGGAACATGCGCGAGATCCTCGACCGGCATCCGGAGGTCGTCGAGCGCGCACGCGAAGCGATTCGCCGCGCCGGCCTCGAGCCGCGCTCGAAGCCGATCCGCGGCGGCACCGACGGCTCGCGCCTGTCGTTCATGGGTCTGCCGACGCCGAATCTCTTCGCCGGCGAGCACAACTTCCACTCGCGGCTCGAGTGGGTGGCGGTTCAGGACCTGGAGAAGGCCGTCGAAGTGATTGTCCACCTCGCAGCGGTTTGGGCTGGGGCTTCGCCCGTCGGGATTGGGGATTCGGGATTCGGGACTTGATGGAGTGGGATTCCTGGGAGATCAAATCCCGAATCCCGAATCCCAAATCCCGACGGGGCCCTCTGCAGACTATCTGCAGGCCGGCGTGACGGCGCGCGGCCGGCGCTCGTTCCACTTGTCGACGATCCGGCGCAGTTCCTTGATCGGCTCCGGATTGTCGTCCACCTGCAGGCGCAGGATGGTGTCGTTGTTCAGCCAGACGCCGCAATCCTTCTTCACGATGACGAGCGCCGCCGACTGCTGACCGCGCGTGTCGCCGCCGCCGCGCTGACCGCCCTCGAGCGCGGCGACGAGACGCGTCGACAGGTGGCCGGTCGTGTTCTCGAACGCCTCGATCATGTTGTTCACGACCGCCGGCCCCGCCAGGATGTTGCCCTGCGCCGTCGCGTACTTTCCGCCTTTGTGCCCGGCCCACTCGGTCGCCTTCGGGCCGGTGAAGGCCGCGTACTCGCCCTTCGCGTTCATCACCGCAAACTGCCGCCCCTGCTTCGACCAGTTGTCGGGCAGCGGATCGGGATCCTTGTCCCAGACCTGCTTGACGATCGCGTCAGGCGTCGCGCCGCTCCGCAGCAGCGCGAGCGCCTGCGGTCCGTAGCTGACGTCGACGATTGCCTGCGTCGCGACGATGCCGACGTTCGCTTCGGCCCAGAGGACACCGTTGCCGACCGAGAACACACGCGATTGCACCGCGCCGCCCACTTCGCCGGTCGCCGGGTCGTATCCGAGAATCGA
>DAIUKO010000291.1:3502-10137 GCA_036848175.1 Vicinamibacterales bacterium
CGCGCATTCCAAACGTCAAATTCCTCATTCCGAGTTTCAGCATCCGCCACCCCACACATTCACGACCGCGTCAACACTCTTGATCTTCGGCTCGATCACCGCGTAGCGCTCGCGGTCCCAGCCCGAGAACTGCACGAGCCAGAACAGGCGCGTGCCGGTACGGACGACGCCGAACGGCAGCATGTAGCTGGCGCCCTGCCGGCTGCAGCCGAGGACGTCGACGGCCATCGCCAGCGATCGAAACTTGCCGTTCTCACGGACGAACCACCCGGTGCCGAATGACATGATCGTGCAGTCGTGACTCTCGAACGCGAGATACTCGCGCGTCGCTTCGACGTAGTAGACGCGCGGCTCGGTGCCGTGCGAGTAGAGCGCTTCGATCTTCGGATCGATCTGCTCGCGGCGCTCCCGGTCGACCGGATGATCGATTTTGCCCGCGGGTTGCCGTTCCGCGCGATTGAAGGCGTCCTTCAACTCGGCCACCAGCGGGCCTGCTTCCAGACCACCCGGCGGCACGATCGCGATCGGTTCCACCGGCCGCGACGGCGCGATCGCGAGGCCGTCCTTCGGATACGGCTGCTCGTGCGGCGGCGGCGGGAGTTGATCGGAGCGGTAATCGGTGTGCAATCCGATCTGCCGGACGCACTGCACATCGACCCAATCGGGCTGGACAACCTTTATTGGACGCGGCGCGGCGCCGCCGACGATCGCGTACCACGTGTCGAGCGGTCCCGTCGCGCCCCACCATTTCTCCGGCACGCTGGCCAGACTGATTGGCACGACCAGATCGAGCGCGGGCTTCGGCCACCGCGCCGACCACGACTTGCCGTCGAAGACGGCGAACGGAATGACGACGCCGTCGCGCCGCAGGACGCCGGCGGCAAACGGTTGCTGCGGCGGCTCGGCCGCGACAATCGCCGTGACGACAAGACATGAGGAAAGCGCCGCCAGCGCGGGGATCCGCATCCGCGGGAGTATACTCGCGTCGTTTCGGGAAGGAGTCGGCCATGGACGTCAGGGACACCATCGAGACCAGTGCTCAGGATGTCGCCGCGATCCGGACCCTGGTCGAACGCGTGCTGGACGCGTGGGAACGGAAGGACGCCGCCGCGGCGGCGGGATGTCACGCGCTCGACGGCGTCACCGAGAGCCCGATGTTCGGGACGCTGCACGGACGTCAGGCCATCGAAGACGGCTACCGCACGTTCTTCAATGCCTTTCCCGACGCAACCAATCAGGTCGAAGCGATCATCGTCGAGCCGCCGCATGCCGCCGTCTTCACGATGACGACCGCCACACACGCCAATGATTTTTTCGGACTGCCTGGAACGGGCCGTCGGATCGACTTCCGGAACTGCCACCTGCTGCGCATCGAGAACGGATCGATCACACACGTCCGCCGCATCTACGACTTCACCGGGATTCTGTTACAGGTGGGAGTGCTGAGGGCGAAGCCTGGGAAGGGGTAAGGGGTAACCCTGTCGGGATTTGGGGTTCGGGATTCGGGATTCGATCAATCAAATCCCGAATCCCAAATCCCGAATCCCGTCCAGCGGCGCCTACCGCGGCGCCGGCGCCGTGGTACTCGTCACTGGGTCAAACGAGAACGCGAACGCGGTGAACTGCATCTCCTGCCACGTCTGATCGCCCCAGTGCACGTCCGCAGTCGGATCCGGGTTCGACTTGTTCGCGGTGGAGTTGTCGTACCACGCGATCGAGTGAATCTTCGTCCCCTTCGGCATCTTCAGCGGCTGCTTGAACACGTACTCGGTCTGCCAGTTGAAGTCGTACTTCGGCACCGAAAGAATCATCTCGGTCCGGCCGTCGGGATAGATCGCCTGGTACTCCCAGCGCTTGCCGCGCACGTGCGTGTGCGGCAGCAGACTCCAGATCGTCGTGTCGCGGTTCAGCGTCATCTCGGCCTCGACCTTGGCGTCGGGCTGACCGGCCGGCAGCGTGAAGTTGGCGTTCTGCAGCGCCGCGATCATCACTTCGGTCTTCGGCTTCTCTTTCGCGAAGACCAGGCCGAGCTTCGAGCGATCGGTCGTCGCCTTGCCCGACGCGGTGTAGTGAATCTGGAAGACCAGCGTCGTGCCGGCCGGCACTTTAATCGCCGTGTCCTCGGCGTAGACGCGCACCGCCTGTCCCGGCGCGAAGTCGGCGACGAACGGTCCCGTTCCGGCGCGCGGCGCGGGCCGATCGTTGTTCGGCGCGCGCTTGGCCGCCTGCACCGCCTCGTCGCGCGGTTCCTGCATGCCGGCCGCGAAGGTGAAAGGCGGCTGCGGACGCGGCGCCGCGGGCGCGGCCGCGCCTGCGCCGGCGGTGGTGTCGGGCGCCGGTGCTGGCGGCTCCGGCCGCTGCGGCGGCCGGCCGAACACGATGATGTGGTGCACGACGCTGCGATCGCCCGGCCGCACTTCGAACGCCTTCACCCACCTGTCCTCTGTAAAGTTGGTCGGCACTTCGAAGTACTTGTATTCGATCTGGCCGCTCGCCGGAACCGGATAGTCCTCCTGCAGCGCGAACACGACGTCGGGCTGGCCGATCTGCCAGCCGTCGGCGAAGGTCGGCGCCGGCGGCAGATCCGCCTTGTTGCCTTCCGGCGCGCCGCCGTTGGCCCACGCGAGAATCGTCGCCCTGTCGGCGTCGCTCAGCCGGCGATCGTTGGTGAACGCGTGCGACGACTCGCCGTACCACGGCGGCATCACGCCCGCGGCAACCTTGTTCGCAATCGACTTCGCGTACGGACGCGCGTCCTGGTAGGTGACGAGCGCCATCGGTCCGATCTCGCCGGCTCGGTGACAGCTCGTGCAGCTCTTGTAGAAGATGGGCGCGACGTCCTTGCTGTACGTGGGGACTCTGTTCGCGGCTGCCGGCTGCTGCGCGTGCAGCGATGCCGCCGCAGCCGACAGTGCCAGGGCCCCTAAGGCCGCAACGACAACGTGTTGTGCTCTCATCGTGATCGGTCCTCTAGAACATGGCAGGCCTGAACGCCTGCGCTACCGTTGACCGGCGGTAGACGCCGCCGGCTTGGAATCGACGCTGAACGTGAACCCGGTGAACATCATTTCTTCGTAGGTCTGATCGCCCCACCAGACATCTTTGGTCGGATCGGGGTTCGACTTGTTCGCCGCCGAATTGTCGTACCACGCGGTCGCGTGGACCTTCGTCCCCTTCGGCAGCTTGATCGGGTGCGTGTAGACGTAGTCGGTCTGCCAGTCGAAGTCGTAGCGCGGCACCGACAGGATCGTCTCGGTCCGGCCGTCCGGATAGATCGCGTGATACTCCCAGCGCTTCCCGCGGACGTGCGTGTGCGGCACCATGCTCCACAGCGTCACGTCCTGATTGATCGTCATCTCGGCATCGACGCGATGATCCGCCGCGCCGGCGGGAATGTGCAGCGAACCGTTGGCGAGCGCCGCGTTGACGAGCTGCGTCTTGGGCGCCTCCTTCGCGAAGATAAAACCGATGCGCGTCCGATCCGTCGTCGGCTTGCCGATCGACGTGTAGTGGATCTGGAAGACGAGCGTCGAGCCGGCGACGAGCTTCGTCGCGGTGCCGTCGGCATAGATGCGCGAGGCGTTGCCGGGCACGTAGCCGCCGACCAACGCACCGAGCTTCGGCGCGGGACGATCGTTCGGTCCGGGCGGCCTGCGCTGATCGGCCGGGAGTTCCGGCCCACCGGTCTGTCCCGCGGGAATCTCCATGTTCGCCGCGAACTCGATCACGGGCGTCGGTTTCGCGTCGCCTCCGTTCGCAGCGACCGGTCGCCGCAGCTCACCCCTCGCTGCGCCGCCGCTTGGGGGCCGTGCGTACACGATGACGTGATGCACGACGGCGCGATTGCCCGGCCGGACCTCGAAGCCCTGGATCCATTTGTCCTCGGTGAAGTTGGTCGGCACTTCGAAGTACTGGTACGCGATCGTTCCCGTCGCGGGGATCGGATAGTCCTCCTGCATCGCGAGGACGGCGGTCGGCTCGCCGATGGTCCAGCCCTCCGTGTACTTCGGCGTGGGCGGGAGATCCTTCGGATCCCCTTCCGCGGCGCCGCCGCTGGCCCACGTCAGAATCGTGGCCTTTTCGACGTCGTTCAGCCGGCGATCGTTCACGAACTCGGTGTGAGACGAGTCGGCATGCCACGGCGGCATCGTGCCCGCTGCGACGCGCGCGGCAATCGACTTCGCCCACGGACGCGCGTCCTGGTAGGTCAGGAGCGACATCGGGGCGATCTCGCCGGGGCGATGGCAATTGGTGCAGTTCTTATAAAAGACGGGCGCGACATCTCTATTGAATGTCGGCGTGGAGCCTGTGGGGCCCTGGGCCTTTACTGTGGCCGCCGCGACACAAATCGCCGCACACAGCGTGACCGCCGCCAGAATCGCTCGCGTCATCATGCTCCTTAGTTTGATCGACGGAAGGACCTTGAGATGGTACGGGGTCCAAACCGAAGAGGTCAAGGACTTTAGTCTGAGACGCACGTGAAGGGACGAAGGTTTCTCGCCGTTTTCCCGACCGATCGGCTGAGCCGAAGACAGACGCCGCAGCTAAACCGAACGGTGTATCGACGCGCCATCGCAGCAAACGCCCGACGATCGGGATGTCCGCATCGGTACATGCGTTGCGTGGCGTCCGGCATCTGGAGGTGTGGCGATGGACGTAGCTATCAAGGATACGAGCGCACGAAAACCGCGACGGCCGATCGAATCGATCGACGCGGCCGCGCCGACAGCAATCCCGATGCAGGAAGCCATCGCGATTCGCGCGTACGAGCTCTTTCTCGAACGCGGCGGAGAGGACGGCGGTGACGTCGACGACTGGCTGCGTGCGGAACGGGAACTCGCGACCCGCGGCATCCTGGAATCCACAACACGTCCGTACGAAAGCTGACCACGGAACGCGACCTCATTGTCATCGGCGCGTCGGCCGGCGGCATCGAAGCGGTGACGCACATCGCCGCGAGCCTCCCCCGCGATCTGCCGGCCAGCGTCTGTGTCGCAGTCCACCTGCCGGCCTCGCGCCGCAGCCACCTCGCTGACATCCTGAGCCGCGCCGGCGGTCCGCCGGCTATCGATCCGGTCGACGGCCAACCTCTCGAGCGCGGCTTTATCTACGTCGCGCCACCCGATCACCATCTGATGATTGACGACAGCCATATGCGGCTCTGGCGCGGGCCGAAGGAGAATCTCCAGCGGCCGGCCGTGAACGCGTTGTTCCGGTCGGCCGCGGTCAGCCACGGTTCGCGGGCGATCGGCGTCGTGCTCTCCGGCTCACTCGAAGACGGCGCCACCGGCTTGTGGTGGATCAAAAGATACGGCGGTGTCGCGGTCGTGCAGGATCCCGCCGACGCGAAGTTCCCGAGTATGCCGCAGCAGGCGCTGTCGACGGTCGACGTCGACTTCAGTCTGCCCGTGGCCAGGATGCCCGCGTTGCTCATTCATCTGGTCACCGGCGAAGGCGACGTGCCCGCGGCGGCCCGGCAGTGAGCGGTGAGGATCGATGATGGAAGCGAAGCGCCTCATTGAAGCCACCTGCCCGGAGTGCCGCGGACCGTTGTCCGAGGTCGTCGAGAACGGCGTGTTGGAGTATCGCTGCCTCGTGCTGCATCGCTACTCGCCGATCGCGCTGCTCGACGCGCACTCCGATACTGAGGAGCGCGCCCTGTGGGCGGCGGTCCTCGCCCTCGAGGAGGCCGCGGTGATCGCGCGCGAGGTGGCCGCGCAGGTCCCGGCCTCGTCGAACGTTCTGCTCGAGCAGGGAGCAGAGAAACAGCGGCAGGCGAAGAAGATTCGCGGCGTCCTCGAGGATTTGAAACCGTTCACGATCGACTGACGGCACGTGACGAAATCGCCGCATCGCGTGGGGCGGCCACCACGACGTTCTTACTTCTTTCGACGGCCGCCCTTGCGCTTGCGGCCGCCGCGTTTGCGCGGCACCTTCCCACCGGCGCGGCGCGCTTCGCTCAGGCCGATCGCGATCGCCTGCTTGCGGCTCGTCACCTTCTTGCCGGAGCGGCCCGAGCGCAGCTGTCCGCGCTTGCGCTCGTGCATCGCGCGCTCGACCTTCTGGCTCGCTTTCTTGCCGTATTTCGCCATGTCGACACCTCCGACCGGCCCACACGGACCGGCGCTACGGAGGCATGCCGAGAGCAAAGCGAATGCCCGTCAGCTCATCACGCGCGCATTCTCGTACTCCTCCATAAGGAGGATGCAACCGTGAATCTCCTTCGTGGCGGTCAACAGGGGGGTCGCGATCACTTTGCAGGCAATCGACTTACCGCGGCGGGTCGTCGCCTGGAGGGTCGATTCGACATGGTCGCGATCGCCGTTGAGACAGGAGCGGATGCTGGCGCGTAGTTGTTCGGTCGGCAGGCCGATGTCGAGGTTCAGGAACTTCTGACCTTTCACTTCCTCGTCGCGCAGGCCCCAGAGATCCTCGGCGCGGTGATTCCAGGCGACGATGCGCAGCTCGCGATCGAGCACCACGACGCCGCTGCGAACGCCGGTCAGCACCGATTCGAGGAAGCCGTTGGCCTGATTGAGCGCGTCGCTCCGTTCGCGATACTCTTCGTTGACCGTGTGCAGCTCCTCGTTGGTCGACTGCAGCTCCTCGTTCATCGTCTCGAGCTCTTCGTTGGT
>DAIUKO010000292.1:0-10103 GCA_036848175.1 Vicinamibacterales bacterium
CCGGAACGGGTTGCGAGTCTACGGAACGTACCCTCGCGGCACGAACTCGATCGCGACCGCGACGCCGACGCGGCCCTGCACCGGCGGTTCCTCCCGCCGCCACGTGAGGACGACGGTCTCCGGCTGCGGCCGCGATCCGCACGCGACACTGAACTCCTTCAGGTCGAGGAACTGCGTCAGCTCGACGTCTTCCATCCGCTTGGCTGTCGCGCTCAGCGTGCGATCGCCCGAGCGCACCTCGAATCGCACTTCGTTCGGACGACAGTCGATGCGGGTGAGGAGGCCCGTTGCTCGATCCTCGCCTGGACCGACCTTGCGCAGAATCAACGTGATGTTCGGATCGAGCGGCCTGTCCGCGGCACTGCCAGGTACCCCGAGCGATCCGCCGCCGCGCGTCGGCATCGCCGGCGGGAGGGCCTCGGTCGGTGCGGCTTCGGCCGCGGCACGCGCGGCGTTCGTCTCGGCGAGCGCCGCCTCGTGCTCGGCTAGACGCTGGAGCCGGACCCGTGCGGCTTCGGCGGCGGCGGGCTCGATCTTCAGTGCGGCAATCTGTGTCAACGGACCTTTCGCGGCCGCGTAATCGCCGAGCCGAATCCGCACGTCGGCCCAGCGCATGACGTAATCGATCCGCCCCGGAGCGAGCTGAACGGCGCGATCGATGGAGTTGCGCACATCGCTGAGCGGCGCATCCGACACGAGCTGCGCGTACGCCAGCCAGCCGAAGGCGTCCGCCGAGTTCGGGTTGAGCGTCGAGGCACGCTTCAACGATTCGATGGCGGCGGCAACCGCCTGTCGCCCTTGGCCGGCATCCACGCGCAGCGGCCATACTCCGGCCACGAACTGGACGAAGAAGTCGTCGGGCGCCAGGCTCGCCGCCCGGCGAAGGCTCGCCAATCCATCGGCGACTCGATCTTCGGAGAGCTGCTGCAGGCCAAGCGCGGCGATCGCAATCGCCGACTGGGGCTCGCTCTTCGCCGCGGCTTCGATGCGCGCTTTCGCTTCGCCCGCGCGATTCATCCGACGCTGCAGGTCTCCGAGCCACGCGCTGGTTTCGCCGGCGCTCATCGTTCGCGGCGGGTCCACGGTGGCGCCGCCGATCCGTTCCTTGAATTCGAAGCGCATCGCGGCGAACCGAAACTGATGAACAAAGGTGCGCAGCTGTTTGTCGAACTCGGCTGGCGCTGCGCCGAAAGCGGACTGGAACGCATCGGCCGGCGCCTGTCCTTCGGATATGGCGGTCGCGTAGCGATTGATCGCGGCGCGGCCGTTCGGCATCTGCGTCATCGCGTAGTGCGTAAGCGCCCACGATTCAGCGTAGAAGATCGACCGTTTGCTGCCCTCGTTGTACAGCGGCGACGACGTGTCCACCGCAATCAACTCGGCGAGCGGCATGTAGCTGTCGCGCAGCAGCATCACGTGATCGGCCACCGGCCGTCCGATCACTGCAACCTTGCCGCCCGGTTCGAGCTCGTACGAACCGTAGTACTCGGCGAGCCCTTCGCCGAGCCACGTCGACAGTGCTCGGACGGTGTTCCGCAGCAGCATGTGCGTGTATTCGTGATAGATCACCGCCGCTGCCCGATCGAAGCCCTCGAGCGACAAGACGATGACGTTGGCGTCGAGATCGCCTTGGAAAAATCCGGCGAGCTCGATCGGCTTTCCGTTGTACATGGGCAGGAACTGGCGCAGCGCGTTGCGACTGCCGAAGACGTAGACGATCGTCGGCAGCGACAGCGGACGGCCGGCGTTCGTGATCAGTCCGCCGACGACGGTGCGGAACTGCTCGATCTGGTTCGCAACGTCGCGGAGCCGGGCGGCGGATTGATCGCCGATGACCGTTACCGTCGGCGTCCGGATCATCGTCCAGCGCGGATCGGCGGCTGACATTGGCGCCGCCAAGGCGCACACAGCTGCGCACGCACAGACGATCCGCCTGACGTGAAGGGCAACGCGACGCATCGAGCACCTGGCTGGAAGAGACACGCCAATTCTCGTCGATCAAGTTGCCAGCGGCGGCCCCTTCGGCACGACGATGCGCGTGCGTTCGGTCGAATAGGCGTGTCTCTTCGCCGTGAACTTGGCGTTGAGGTACTCGCCCATGTGAATCGGGCCCGACATGGTGTCGCCCGATACCGTGCCCGAGAAGATGAACGTGACCGAGGCGCCCGGGCGGCGCTCGATACTGCGAAGTTTCACCTCGTTGCCCTCGATCATGCCGACCATGTCTCGCACCGTGAAGTCGCCCTGATGCGAGCCGCGGATCCAATTGCCGTCCTGCTCGATGAACAGCGTGTGCCGGCTGTGGCTGCTGAAGAACTCGATGTCCACGTCCCAGCGGCCGCTGACGTTTGTCGACGGCGCGGTCATGTCGGTCGATCGCGGGCTGCGCTTCGCCGACAGCACATCGTAGAGCCGCTCCGCGACGATCTTGTCGTCGCCGGGCTGCATCATCCAGGCGGTCACCGAGATCGCCGTGGTTCCCGGTTCGGCCTCGCTGCCCCGCGTGTCGCCGCCGAGCGCGATGCGCGGCTTCGTCCTCGCCAGTTCCTCGGCGACTTCATCGCCGGTGATGTGCAGCTTCGAAGGATCCCAGGTGATCGTCAGCGAGGGGCTCTTGTTCGAGAGGCCGGACGGCTCGCGCACCGACGTCTTCACACCGGCGATGGTGGACACGCGCCTGGAGACGTTGTCGAGCCACGCGAGCCAGGTCTTCCACTCCGCATCGTGATCGCGCTTCACCCACGCCTCGACGGCGGCGAGCATGCCGAGCGTTTCCTCGCGGCCGACTTTGTTGTCGCGGCCCGGACCGTGGTGCGGCGCGCTGGCCTGCCACGCGGACATCAGCAGATCCTTGCGGCCGAGAAGCAGGCCGGCGCACTGCGGTCCGCAGATCGCCTTGCCTCCGCTGTAGGCGACGATGGTGGCGCCCTTCTGAAGGTGCACGTTTGGAATCGTCAGCACTTCGGCGGCGGCATCGATCAGAATGGGAACGTTCTTCGATTGCGCGATCTTCGCGACGTTCTCGAGTGAGAGCGGGCCGGACGTGGCGGGACCGCCGGACGTGAGATAAATCATCGCTGTCCGCGGGCTCAGCGCGTTGGCCAGCGCTTCCGGCGTTTCGACGGTGATCATCTTGACGCCGATGTTGCGGACGGCGGCGTCGTAGACGTTTCTCGAGTACAGCGGGCTGACGACCTCGGTCTTGTCGAAGCCGGTCAGATCGGGAATTCGAGTCAGCTTTTCCGGATTGCCGCCGGTCACGCATGCGGCGGTCACGTGCTTCAATCCGGCGGCGCATCCCGCCGAGACCATGCCCCACTCCGCGCCGGTCAACTCGGCGAGCCGCCTGCCGACGGCATCGGCCAGTTCGTCGATCTGGACGAAGTACTTCGATGCCGCATCCATCGCGGCGCGGACCTCGGGACGCTCCACCGATCCGCCGATGATCGTGAACGTTCCGCGGCAGTTGATGACCGGGTCGACGCCAATCGACTGATAGATCTCGGGCCCGGGCCTGAGTGGTCCTTCTTCCGCGTTCGCTTTCACGCCGCCCAGGAGAACCGGCATCGCCAGCACGTTTCCTAACTGGAACAGCTCGCGCCGCGTCAAGCCCTTCTGGAGATCGTCCAGATCGTGCAGATCGTCACTCATGGCTTCTCCTACTTCACCGCAATCAACGAAATCTGTTCGAGTCCGGGAAACGTGTCCTCGTTCCGCGGCGTGCGGTCCACCGGCGCGATCTGCGCCACCGTCGTGCGAGCCGGCGGAGTATCGGAAAAGTACTGCGCGTAGACCCGGTTCATGCGCGCGAAGTCGTTGATGTCGTCCAGGTACACGTTCGTGGCGACGACGTTCGACAGCGCCAGACCGGCTTCCTCCAACCCGTCGAGCAGGTTTCGCATCGTCTGTCGAACTTGCGTTTCGACCGTCCCTATCCAGATGCCCTGCAGCTTTCCTGGCCCGGGAGTGAACGGCCCCTTGGCCGAACAATAGTACGTGTCGTCGGCAAAGACGCAAGGGCTGGCGGTCGCGCTCGGGCTCATGTTCTTCGGTCTGACGGCGAGCCGCTTGGAGAGATCCGACACGGCCACGCCGGTGAACTCTATCGTGTTCCCGCCCGGCAGGCTCGTGACGCGAATCGTCGCGCGCGCCGGCGTGTTGCCGAATTCGAAGTGTTTCGCGTAGATGTCGTTCATCCGGCTCGAAGCTTTGTCCGTCTGGTACGGGTTGACGAACACCACATGACGGAAATCCATCCCCGCTGCGGCCAGCGTCTGTTTCATGTTGTCGAGCGCGAGCTGCACCTGAGCATCCGGGTCAGACGGCATCCTGCCGTCCGCGATGTTGGATCCCGGAAAGCCCGACAAGTACAAGCGATTGCCGGCGATCATTCCCGGCGACCAGGAGAGCGTCTGCGGATATCCGGTGGGAACGACGGGCCGCTTGCGCGAAAGGTCACGGAACGCGACGGCGTTGATCTCGACCGCGATGTCCGTCGGCAGTTTGTAGACGCCGAGCACCGCGCGGGCAGGCGGCGCCTTGGCAAAGAACTCCTTCCAGATGCGGTCCATCGCATCGTGGTGCGCGATGTCGGCCAGATATACCTGGCAGTACACGACATGCTCCATCGTCAATCCTGCGCCTTCGACGATGGCCTTCACGTTCTGCAGCGTCTGACGCACCTGGCCTTCGATGGTGCCCGGCAGTTTTCCGTCGGCATCGCGGCCGCCCTGACCGGAGACGTAGAGAAAATCGCCGGCGAGGATTCCCGGACTGTACGGGCCGATTGGTTTGACACCGGCAGGCGCGATGGCACGTTTCTCGGCTCCCGCACCAGGGGCGGTGAGGAGAACGACGACAGCGCCGATGAGAAAGAGCGCGACGCGTGTCATGGCAGGACCCTCTTCAGAGCGAACTGTTTCACCGCCGGATTGTATTGCAATCGGTATACTCTGCACGCCCATGTGAGACCAGAGAAAGAGAGAAAGCCATGAAGCGCGACCATGCAGACCGGAGCATCTGGAGCCGGAGAGACGTCTTTCGCGTCGGCGGCATGGCGACGGCAGCGGGCGTGGTGGGCGGCATCGCCGCGGCCGACACGACGGCTTCCTCACAGGCCGGCACGTCACAGCTCTCCACATCTTCGAAAGGACCGCAGGTCTACACGCGGATCGGCGTCCGGCCGTTCATCAACCTGACGGGGACGTTCACGATCAACGGCGGCGCATTGGAGCTTCCGGAAGTGCGCGACGCGTGTCACCAGGCCGCCGACTATGCCGTCGACATCGATGAGTTGATGGAGAAAGTCGGAGCGCGGATCGCGGAGCTCGTCGGCTGCGAGGGCGCGATTGTCACGTCGGGTGCGGCGGCCGCTCTCAGTCATGCGACGGCCGCCTGCATTGTCGGCACCGATCCGGAACTGATGCAGCAGCTGCCGAATCTATCCGGACTCAAAGACGAAGTGATCATGCCGAGGGAATCCCGCAACGTCTACGACCACGCATTTCGGAGCTGGGGCGCGCGCGTGATCGAAGTCGACACCGTGGAGGCCTTTCATGCCGCGATCGGACCGCGTACGGCGATGGTGGCCGTGCTCGGGACGGGCGAAGCGCGGGGAGCAGTCCGGCTGGAAGCGATAGTCGCGGCCGCTCACAAAGCCGGCGTACCCGTGTTGGTCGATGCGGCCGCAGAACTTCCTCGCCGGCCGGATCCCTACTTGACCCGAGGAGTCGACCTCGTTGCGTACAGCGGTGGAAAGATCATGCGAGGGCCTCAATGCGCCGGTCTCCTGCTCGGGCGCAAAGATCTCGTGTGGGCGGCGTACATGAACGGCGCGCCTCATCATGCGGTCGGCCGGATGATGAAAGTGGGGAAGGAAGAAATTGTCGGCATGCTCGCGGCCGTCGAGGTGCTCATGAGCCGCGGGGTCGACGAGGACTTCCGCCGTTGGACGGCGTGGCTGCAGGAAATCAGCGACATCGTGACGCAGGTCCCCGGCGTCCGAACTGCGATCCAGAAGCCTGCAGGCGACACGCCGTATCCGTGGATGATCATCGAGTGGGATCCGGCGCAGGTCGGCATCACCGCCGGCGACGTCTACGATCGACTGCTCGACGGCGAGCCTCGCGTCATGTCGCACGCGGCGGGCGACGGCTACTCGTTCCGCGTTCGTCCCGCGGCGATGCGATCCGGCGATCAAACGCTGGCGGGCCGCCGCATCGCCGAGGTGCTGCGAAAGGCGCCCAAGGGCGTGCCGAAGAGAACTCCTTCAGCGCCGGCTGTGGACGTTGCGGGACGCTGGGACGTCGACGTGCAGTACAGCCGTGGAACGGCCAGGCACAGGTTGCTGCTGGTCACGCGTGGCAATCGCGTCGACGGCAGTCATATCGGAAGGCGTCTTCAGGGCGCGGTCAGTGGAACGGTGGAGGGCGATCGCGTGCGGCTGCGCAGCGCCCTGCCCTGCGAGGGCACCCAGCTGACGTACCGGTTTGACGGGACCGTCCATGGTCAGACGATCGAAGGCGAAGTGAACCTCGGCGAATACGGCAAGGCCCGATGGACCGCGCGACGCGCGGATCAGACGTCGGCGTAGCGACGATTGCACGTTCTCCACCTCGGCCCATGAGCGCACTCAACGACTTGCGTCATGCGGTTCGTCTGCTGTCGAAAGCGCCCGGCTTTTCGGCCGTGGCGATCGCGACGCTGGCGATCGGCATTGGCGCAACGACCGCGGTGTTCTCGGTCGTCAACGCCGTGCTCTTGCGGCCCGTTCACGCGCCATCGCCCGATTCCGTCGTGAGATTCGTCGTGACGACAGGCGTATCAAGCTTTGTCGCCGGCGTTCCCGAGTTCGAAGCGTGGCGGCGGACTTCGGCCTTCGAGCGGGTGTCGGCGCATCGCTTGGAGTACGTCAACTTCACGTCCGGTTCCGAGCCGCAGCAAATCGCGGTCGGACGAGTCACGCGCGAGTTCTTCGACCTGTTCAACGCCTCCACTGTCGCCGGCCGAACCTTCGCGGCGACGGAAGACCGCGTCCGCGGACCGGCTGTCACGGTGCTGAGCTATGAGTTCTGGCGGCAGCATTTTTCCGATACACCGTCAGCAGCCATTGGGCAGTCAATCCTCTTGGGCGACGCAGCGCAGGTGATCATCGGCGTGCTGGCCCCCGGCTTCGACACGGAGCAATTCGATGCGCCGCCCGCGGTGTGGCTGCCGTTTCAAATCGACCCGATCCGAGTGGACGCCGGCAATCTGTTCACGGTGACGGGACGGCTGAAGGCCGGCATCACTCTTTCCGGCGGGAATGCCAGTCTGGCTGTCGCGCTCGCCGCCCACCGCCAACAAAGGCCGGGGACGGTCAGCGCGAGGACGAGTTGGTCCGTCGAACCGCTTCAGGATGCGATGGTGGGCCACATCAGGCCGTCGCTCGTGCTCCTGCTCGGCGCGGTCGGATTTCTGCTGCTCATCGCCGCCGCCAATGTCGCAGGCCTTTCACTGACGCGGGCGGATGTCCGCGCGCGCGAGATGGCCATCCGGACCGCGCTCGGTGCGAGCCGCGCCCGGATCGTGTCGCAAGTACTTGTCGAATCGTTCCTGCTCTCCGCCGTGAGCGGCGCGCTCGGGCTGCTGGTCGGCATATACGGCGTCCGAGCCTTGCTGGCGATCGTCCCGTCCGCGAACCCATATCGGCTCGGGGCGATTCCGGAAGCCATCCCACGCGTCGGCGCATCGGCGGGTGCCGTGACTGTCGACTGGCGGGTGTTTACCTTCGCTCTCATCACTTGTCTAACGACGGCGATGCTGTTCGGTGTCTGGCCTGCGCTGGTGTCGGCACGCGTCGACATCGCCGCAGTTCTGAAACGCGTCACCACCAGCCGATCGCAAGCTCGATCACGCGCTGCGCTCGTCGTCGGCGAGATCGCGCTGGCGCTCACGCTGCTCGTCGCCGCGATGTTGCTGATTCGCAGTTCGCTGGCGCTCGGCGCCGTCGATGCCGGGTTCGACCGCTCAAACGTGATCACGACGCGCACGGCCGTCGCCGGCACCCGATTCGACACGCGCATTGGTTTGAGCGAGTTGACGCGGATCGGCAGCGAGCAACTGCGGTCGCTGCCTGGCGTCCAGTCGGCGAGCGCGACGTGTTGCGTGCCGCTCGAAACCGTGTGGCAGCTGCCGTTCATCGTCGACGGCAGACCGCCCGACACCTTGACGCGACGTGGTTCCCTCACCTACACGGGCTTTGCTGGCTGGACGTTCGTCTCGCCCGGATATTTCGAAGCACTGAGAGTGCCGATTCTTCGAGGCCGCGACTTCACCGCCGCTGATACGGCCACCGCCCCCGGCGTCGTCATCGTCAACGAGGAGATGGCGAAACGGTTCTGGCCGGCGCGCGACCCGATCGGCGATCGACTGATCGTCGGGCGCGGCATGCGTCCCGAGTACAACGAGGAGCCGGTTCGGCAAGTCATCGCTGTCGTCGGAAACGTCCGTGATACCGCGCTGACACGTCCCCCACGGCCGGCGATGTACGTACCGATCGGCCAAGAGCCGGATGGCGTCACACGTCTGAACGTGAAACTCCTGCCGCTGGTTTGGATCGTTCGAACCGCGCACGACAGTGCGGCCATGCGCAACAGCATCGAGCGGACGCTGACTCATTTCAGCGGATTGCCGACCGCGCGAACCCGATCGATGGACGAGGTCATGGCGGAGTCGACGGCCCGATCGCGTTTCAATACGTGGCTCATGGCGATCTTCGGCGGCTGCGCGCTGCTACTCGCCGCAATCGGCGTCTACGGGTTGATGGCGTATTCGGTGCAACAGCGACGCAAGGAGATCGGCATTCGAATCGCGCTTGGCGCCGACTCCGCTGCTGTCCACCGACTCGTTCTTCGCGACGGCTTGACCATCACGTTCACGGGCATCGCGCTCGGACTCGTCGCGTCTCTCGGGTTGACGCGCGCGATGACCGCGTTGTTGTTCGAAGTATCACCGCGCGATCCCACGGTGTTCGTCGCTGTACCCGTCATGTTGATCGCAGCCGCGTTGATTGGAATCGCAGCTCCTTCTCATCGCGCAATGCGTGTCAGTCCAATCGATGCGTTAAAGGCCGACTAACATGGATGGTCGGGAGTCGGGTCGCAGGGTGGGACGCTCATCGATCAGGCCGCTGTCGTCTTGCGACGGATCCGGCAGCAGGCCGCTCTGCGAATCTCGAACGACACTCCACTCCGTTCCGCGTTCGATCGACGGCACGACCTTCGCACTCGTCCTCTACACGCAGCTGTAACTCGCGTCATTTCGCCGCTCTCGGGAGTGGCGCGATGACAGATTTGCACTCGCATTGCGAATTCGGATCGCTGATGAAGGCATGGGTTCGGTATCGGCGCGGACGCGCACAGTACACCGGCCGCATTTCGCGCGCGCCGTTTGACGCCTGGCTGGCGACGGCGAAGGGACAACGTGTCCTTGACGAGGCGACGTCGCGCACGCGCCTCCCATTTTTCGCCAGAGCGCGCGCGGCGCGCCGTCTGTGGCGCCAATTGGCCTCGGCCGCGCGCCAGCCCACCGCCGTCGTCGTCATCCAAAGCGAAATGGACGCGTATCTGGGACGCCTCCAGGAATTCGCGTACGCCGACGGGCTCCCGCGCCTCAGCGTTGATTTGCACCGTCTCGTCGCCGTCCCGCGCGTCTTGATCAACAGCGCCGCCTATGGTGCGATCGCCAGGAGGCTGCATTCGGAGCGCGCCCTCGCGCCGCTCGAGGGCGGTGATTCGCTGCGCGACTTCTTCATCACGACGCTCATCGACCATGTTGACGGCGCAATCGCCGGCGCGGCTCCGTCGGCGAAGCGGCCGCTCGCGGCCGGCAAAGACTGGATCAGCGTGGGTCTCGAGAACGCGTTCGTGTGGCGGCTGCCAGTGCTGAACGAGCCGCCGTGGACCGGACACCACTACGTCCTCGAGCTGACGCGCGACCCGATTACGCGCGCAGTGCGAAAGAAAGTGGTCGCCGCCGTTCAGGCAATCGAAGCGTCGGTGGGCGGGTTGTCGCGCGTCGAACGGAGCGAAATCCTCCGGCGCGCCTTGCGAGGCACCTGAGGA
>DAIUKO010000293.1:0-10097 GCA_036848175.1 Vicinamibacterales bacterium
CAATCAATCCGCAATCCGCAATCCTCAATCCGCAATTCCGTGGTTCACCTGGGTCCATCTGTTCGATCCACACGCGCCGTACAGAGCACCCGAACAACGCGCGGCCGACCCCTACGACAACGAAGTGGCGTTCGCCGACGCGAATCTCGGAAAACTCTTCGAGCGCCTTCGCGCCGCCGGCCAGCTCGACTCGACGCTGATCGTCGCGCTCGCCGATCACGGCGAATCGCTGGGAGACCACGGCGAGGCCACGCACGGCTTGTTCGCCTACGACGCAACGCTTCGAATTCCGTTCATCGTCGCCGGACCATCGATCCAGCCCGCCGTCGTCGACGCCGCCGTGGCTCAAGCCGACTTGCTCCCGACAGTCCTCGACATGCTGGGCGTGACACCACCGTCACGCGTCGATGGTCAGTCGATGCTGCCGGCGATCCGCGGCGAGGCGATGCCGGATCGTCCCATCTACTTCGAAGCGCTCGACGCCTACCTCACGCGAAACTGGGCGCCGCTGACCGGCATCGTCTCGAACGGGTGGAAGTACATCGATCTGCCCGACGCCGAGCTGTACGATCTCACGCAGGATCCTGGCGAGCTCCGGAATCGCGCCGGCGATGAGCGCGATCGCGCCGTCGCGCTCGGCCGGCGGCTCTCGGAGTGGACGCCGCTCTCGCCGAAGCCGGCGCGCGAAGTTCCCATCGACGCTGATGCCGCAGCCCGGTTGCGATCGCTCGGATATACCGCGAGCCAGGCGAGACCGCCGGCGCGGAAGTCGTTCACGTCAGCCGACGATCCGAAGCATCTGCTGGACCTCGATCGCCGCTACGAGCGGGCGCTGACGCTCACAGGCGAGCGGCAGTACGCGGAGGCGGCAGCGCTTCTGCAGTCCGTTGTCGCCGACCGTCCTGATTTCACCGTGGCCTACCTGAATCTGGCGTCGGTGTACATCGCCGGAGGCGACCCTCGCCGCGCCATCGCATTCATCAACGAAGCAGCAGCGCGCGGCGTCACGAGTCCCGAGTTGCTGTCACGCCTGGGGAGCGCGTATCTGACCGTCGGTGACCTCGATCGCGCGGCCGCAACGCTGACGCCGATTGCTCGACCCAAGGTCCCCGGCGGCCTCGACGCAATGAACGCGCTCGCCGTCGTCCTCACCCAGCAGCGCCGCTACGATCGTGCACGTGACCTGCTGTCCGAGGTCCTCGCGCATTCGCCGCGATCGGCGACGACGTGGAGCAATCTTGGATTGTTGGAGCTGCAGGATCGCCGCCCGGCGGAAGCCAGCCGCGCGTTCGACCAGGCGGTCGCCGCAGATCCGCGACTCGCGCAGGCTTGGGAAGGATTGGGGGCGGCGCGCATCGGCACCGATCCGGCCGCGGCGATCGACGCGTGGCGCCGCGCGCTGGAGCTCGAGCCGCGCAACTACGATCTGCTGTTCAACCTCGCGGTCACGCTGCGCGATCGAGGACGCGCCGCCGAGGCGCGGCCGTATGCGGAGCGCTTCGTTCGTGAGGCCCCAAGGGAACGGTACGCGCGAGACATCGAGATGCTGAAGGGGTGGCTGCGATAGACACAAAGGACACAGAGGACACAAAGAACACAAAGAAGCCTATTGTTCTTCGTGCCCTTTGTGCCCTTCGTGCCCTTTGTGCCCTTTGTGTCCTTCGTGAGCAACGTGCTGCTAGAAGCTGAAACGCACCCCCACCTGGAACGTCCGCGGATCGAGCGCCGCGATGATCTGCTGGTAGGCGCCGCCGTTGACGAGTCCGAAATTCGTCACCGCGTTCGAGTTCATCGCGTTGAACAGATCGGCCATCAGCGTGAACTTGTACCTGCCGATGCCGACTGCCTTGTCCGCTCTCAGATCGAGAATCGGCACTGTGTCGGAGCGATTCGCGTCGATGTCCTCCGAAAAGACGCGAACGGTGCCAGCTCTCGGCAGCGACGCGCTGTAGATCCGCGCGTAGTTGAACCCGCTCTGCACGCGCAGATTCACGGCCGCGCCGATGTCGTGCGCGAACACATAGCGCGCCATCGCACGGCCCTGCCAGTTGGTGCTCTTCTGCCGGTTGCCGACGGTCGGGCTCGCGTTCTGGAAGAAGCCGATCGAAATCGGATCCGAGTTCAGCGGGCTGCCGCTCGGGTTCGCCAGCGTGTTGGTCGTCGTCGTCGTCGACCCCAACTGGCCGCCGCCCTTCAGCTCGTTCCTCCACTGGTAGTCATAACTCGACTGAATGAAGAGGCCGCTGCCGAACCGCTTGTTGAAGGCGAACTGCAGCGTGTCGTACTGATAGTGGCCGTCGGGCACATTCGTCACCGTGTTCTGTCCGAGCGGCGCCTGATCGAGGTCCAGGAGGTTGACGTCGACGGTGCCGGTGTTCACGACCGTGTTGGCGCCGTTGACCTTCTGGTATTCCTGCAGCGTGATCGTCCGCGTCACCGGCACGGTGAAGTGTCCGACGCGTGACAGATCGATCGTCGAGATCTCGTTCTTCGTGTTCTTCCTGACGTACGCGACGCGGAACGACGACTCGCCCCAGAACTGCCTCTCGAGCGAGACGTCATACTCGTCGACGTACGGCTTCTTGACGTTCGGATCGGTGGTCGTCGAGACGCCGCCCTGCGAGCCGACGAACGCGCCGAGCTCCTGCGGTCCGTCATAGAGGCGGTTGCCGTTCAGGTCGTTGAACTTGAACGTCTTGTAGTTCGCGCCACCCGGGTTCAACGCGCTGAACGCGTCCGCGTAGTTGTAGTAGAACCGTCCGTAGAACGCCTTCAGCACCATGTTGCCCTTGCCGCTGACGTCGTAGCTGACGCCGAGGCGCGGGGCGATGGAGTTCCGGGTGATGATCGCGGATTCAGGGAAGGTCTGCGCCTTGAACATCGGCTGGCCGATGAGGGCCGGGTTCACGACCGCGGGAGGCAGAATGTCCTTGATGATCGGATCGCGTGTCCCGTCCAGGTAGTACGGCCGCTGGTAATCCCAGCGGACTCCCAGCGTCAGCGTCGTCCGGCTATTGGCGTTCCAGCGATCCTGTGCATATCCGGCGTAGCGCTGATTGCGGTTGTTGCCGCCGGTCCACGTCGTGCCGAGGTCGCTGTTCTTGCCAACGTCGACGAACTGGATTTCCGCCGTCGCGCTGTTGAGATCGCGATACTGAATCGGCCCGGAGCGTCCGTCGATCGTGTACTTGCTGATGTCGAGCAGGTACTCGAATCCGAATTTCAGGTCGTGGCTGCCCGCCTTGTCGGGTACGAAGTAGGTCGTCTGGGCCGTGATCGCCGGCTTCTGGCGCGCGAGGTCGAAGGCATTCCACGCCGCGCCGCTGGTGAAGTTCGTGCCGGTGTCGAGGCGCGGCGGCTGCGTCGCGAAGTCGGCCCTGACGCCGAGCGGGAAGTCGTAACCGAACACGTTGAACTTGACGTCCGTGAACAGCCTGCTCGACCAGACGCGCTGGTGCTCGCCCTTGAAGACCCACGAGACCGAATCCTGCGGCTGGGCCGCTTCGGGCGAGACGGTGACCGACAGGCCGCGATTCGGCTTCTGTTTCCGGCCCCACTGCATGTAGTAGACGAGCGTGTCCTTCTGCGACGCCTTGTAGGTTTCCTTCGTCGTGTAGTTGTCGAACAGCCCGAGGTCGGTCGCGATGTTGCGCGGCACGCCGGAGATCTGCTTGTCGATCTTGAAGTGGTTGTAGGCCCCGAAGTACCAGAGGCGGTCCTTCACCAACGGACCGCCGATGTCGGTGTGCCCTTCCCAGAACTTGATGTTCGGCTGACCCGTATAGCCGCGCGCCGTCTTCTCGGCGTCACCGGTCTGGTTGTCGCCGACGAACGACTCCTGCTGATACGTCAGGTTGTTCAACATCTTGATCGTGTTGCCGCCGCTCTTGATCGTGTTCACCACGGCGGATCCTGGCGCGTTCATCTCGACGTCGCCGCCGGCCGCAGCGACCGCGACTTCCTCGTTCGCGAAGTAATCGGCATAGAACCCGGCGCCGCCCGTGCCTTCGGTCGTGTCCACGCCGTCGTTGAGCACGCGGTTCTGGTTGCGGATGCCGAAGCTCTCGTATCCGGTCTGCTGGCTCTTGTGGCTGCCGCCAACGTCGAAGCCGTTCATGCGCACGCCCGACGCCTGACCGAGCACCGCCCAGATGTCGGTCGCGGTCGGCACGCCAACGAGCTTGTCGGTCGTGAAGTCCGTTCCCACTTTCGTGTTCTGCATGTCCACGACCGGCGAGGCCGCGGACACCGTGACCGATTCCTGCAGCGCGGCGACCTGCATCTGCGAATCGACGGTCAGGATCTGGCCGAGACCGAGCTTCACGCCGCCGCGTTTAACCGTGGCGAATCCGGACAATTCGAACGTGAGCTCGTACTCGCCCGACGGCAGCGCCGCGATGGAATAGGTACCATCGGCCTCGGAGATCACGGTCCTGACGCCCATGAGAGCGGGCGACTTGGCCGTCACCGTGGCACCGGGAAGCACCGCGCCTTGCGCATCCGTTACTGTTCCGGTCAACCGACCCTGATCGATCTGGGCCAGGGCCGGGGCGGCGATGCTCATCAGCAGCGCCAGCACGCCGAACAACCGCGACCACACCTTCATGAAGGCCTCCACATGCGTGAGTTTGGACAGTCGGCAAGCTTAGCACCGGCGGTCGAGTGCGGAACGACTGAGACGCCGCAATCGGTCCGATCGGTCACCCAAAATTCAAGATTTTGACGGATTGATTGCCGTCGTGCCGAATGCGGACAGCGGATGAGTGGTCGATTATGGGACCGTCAGCTCCGCTCATGGCGCTTGTCGAACCATAAGCGTCCTCATCCTTCGACCGGCTCAGGATGAGCGTGTCGAAGCAGCTAGTGCCGGCGGCCTTCGACCTGCTTCAGGGCCTCGTCTATAAGGCGTTCGTTGTCTTCCTTGGACAGATTGCGCTGGATGATCTTGGAGGCGATCATTACCGACAGATCGACCGCTTCGGTACGAATCTGCTGGAGGGCCCGCGTCGTTTCGAGCTGGATCTGGCGCTCGGCGTTCTTCACGATCGCATCCGCTTCGGCACGCGCCTTGTCCTTCATTTCCGCGCGGACGCGCTCGGCATCGCCGCGGCTCTTTCCGACGATCGATTCGGCTTCGATCCGTGCTTCGCGGATGATCTGCGCCGACTTCTCGTGCAGCCGCTCGAGCTCGACTTTCGCCTGCGCCGCATCGTCGAGCGACTTCTTGATCGAGGCTTGACGGCTCTCGAGCGCCTGGAGCAGCGGCGTCCAGGCGAACTTCGCCAGCAGGCCCAGCAGCACCAGGAAGGTGAGGATCGTCCAGATGAACAATCCCGGATCGGGCTGGACGAGGGGATTCATCGTCTACTTTCCCAGGAACAGCACGAGCAGTGCGAACACCTCGCCGAGAATCGCGACGCCTTCGAGCAGGAACAGCGGCAGGTTCACGGCGCCGGTGATCTTGTCAGCCGCGTTGGGCTGCCGGGCGATGCCGTCGGCGGCCGCCGCCGCGAGCTTGCCAATGCCGATCCCGGCGCCGATGACGATCATACCGAGACCGAATGGAATGGCGAAGAACTGAACAAGACCTGTCATGAACTACCTCCGCATCTCTAGTGATGAACGTGAATGGCCATGCCGATGAACACGGCGGTCAGAAGCGTGAACACGTAAGCCTGAATCAGGACGACGATGATCTCCAGCGCGGAGATGCCCACGGCAAGCGGCACCGAGACCACCAACCCGACGCCGATTCCGGCCATCGCTCTGCCGAACAGCTCGGCGAACAGGAACACGAACGACAGGATCGCGAGAATCGCGATGTGCCCCCCGGTCATATTCGCCGCGAGCCGCATCGTCAGCGCGAACGGCCGGACGAACATGCCGAGGATCTCGATTGGGATGAGGATGATGTAGATTGGCCACGCCATGCCGTGCGGGACGAGGTTCTTCCAGTGCTTGACGAAGCCGTGCGCCAGCGTCCCGGCGACGATGATCGCGCCGAAGGTGACCGTCGCGAGCGCCGCCGTGACGTTGAAGTTCGCGGTCGCCGTCGTGCCGCCGTGGATCATGTGCTTGACGAACGAATCCTCGGCGGTGTGCAGCACGTAGTGATCGAGCAGGCCGACGACGTCGAATATCGGAATCAGACCGATCCCGTTCGCGCAAAGGATGAAGACGAAGAACGTGAGCACCAGCGGTGTCCACGTGTTCACCCATTTGCGGCCGACGTTCGGCTGGACGATCTCGTCACGAACGAACTCGACGACGAATTCGAGCGCGTTCATGAATCCTGACGGCACGAGGCGATCCTGGCGGAGGTAGCGCCGCACCACCCACACCACCACGACGAACACCAGCACGGCGACCAGCCAGAGCATGAAGACGTGCTTGGTCACGGAGAAATCGATGCCGAAGATCCTCGGCAGGTGAATCAGCGGATGCTCCGGCGCGTTCGAGACGTGCTCGATGATGACCTTGCTGGCATCGAACTTCTGGCCGGCCTCGGCCGCAGTATGTTCCGCCTGATGCGCGATCTCCTGAACCGACATCATCATCGTTCCCGGCGTTTCAGTTCGCGAAGAGGCGCCGCAGACACAGCGCCTCGGCAAAATACAGCCCGACGAAGTAACCCGTGAAGCTGACTACGAAGGGGATGGGCCGCAGCGAGAGGACCTTCAACGCGACCGCCACATACACTCCGAAGAACACCATCTTCGCGCCGAATGCGGCGATCATCAGCGAGGAGAGCCGCTCCGGCCGCCGCCGGTACGTCCTCTCGGCCATCACCCAAGAGCTCGTCACCACGACCAGGGGACCGAGCATGCCGAAGAGCACGTCCACGGCGGTCTGTCTGCCGAAGAGCGCGATTGCCGCGAGCCATACGCCGAAGCTCGCCGCGATCATCCACGCCGCCGCTTTCATTTGCGAAAGGCGGTCTTGGCGATCTCCCACATGCCGACGACGACTCCGAGCAGCAGCCCGCCGAGCAGGAACCAGTGCGACGTGCCGCGCCACGCATCAATGGCGTACCCGATGCCGCCGAGCAGGAGGATCGCGCCAATCAGCGCGTAGCTCGCGCCCCATGCCGGCCCGGCCCGTTCCGCGTTCTCCTGCAGCTCTCTCGTCGAACGCGCGAGGAAGTTTGGATCCTTCGAAGCCATACCAGGCGCTGATTATCGCTCACCGGGCGCGGTCCCGCCTCGACGGGGCGTAGTATACCGTACCTTGTGAAATAGTTCACTCAATTAAAACGGGGCTCAAATCGCTGTTTCGCGGATCGTTACCGCATCGCCGTGGTGACCGCGGCGCCCAGCGTCTTGGCCGACGCTTCGGCCACCTCGAACAGCTGGCGCGGATAGATGCCGAGTGCGATCGTCGCGACGACCGCGATGCCCAGCGCCAGCGCGAGCGCGCCGCTCGTCTTCGGCTCCGACCCGATCGTCTCCTTCTTCAGATACATGAAGACGATGACGCGGACGTAGTAATACAGCGAGATGGCGCTGTTCAGCACGCCGATGACCGCCAGCCCGACGTAGCCGGCATCGATCGCGGCGCCGAACAGCCAGAACTTCCCCATGAACCCGGCCGTCGGCGGAATCCCGCCGAGCGCGAGCATGAACAACAGCATCGCGAACGCCGCGAACGGCTGGCGGAAGTGCAGGCCGCTGAAATCCTTCAACTCGTCGCCGACGACGTCCTGCCGCCGCAGCAGCACGACGACGGCGAACGCCCCGAGTTGCATGAACGAGTAGATGAGCAGATAGATCAATATGGCCGTGATCCCGCGCTCCCGCACGTCAGGCTGGGTGGACGCCGCCGCGACCACGCCGATCAGCACGTAGCCGGCGTGCGCTACCGACGAGTAGGCCAGCATCCGTTTCACGTTGGTCTGCGTCACCGCGGCGACGTTGCCGATCGTCATCGTCAGGATGGCGAGCGCCACGAACAGCAGCCGCCAGTCGTCGCGCATCGCCGGCAGACCTTCGAGGAAGATACGCAGCAGCATCGCGAACGACGCCGCCTTCGATCCGACGGAGAGGAACGCCGTCACCGGTGTGGGCGCACCTTCATACACATCCGGCGCCCACATGTGGAACGGCACGGCGGCGATCTTGAAGCCGACGCCGGCGACCACGAGGATCACCGCCAGGACGAGCCGGGGATCGCGCTCCTGGCCGGCGAAGAGCGGCGCCATCACGCGCAGGTTCGTGGTGCCCGACAGGCCGTACATCAGCGACATCCCGTAGAGCAGGATGCCGAGGGAGAAGGCGCCGAGCAGGAAGTACTTCACCGCCGCCTCGTTCGATCGCTGGCTCGGCTTGATGAAGCCGGCCAGGATGTAGAACGACACGGCCATGGTCTCGAGCCCGATGAAGATGGTGATGAGATCGATGCCGCCGGCCATGATCATCATGCCGAGCGTCGCGCACAGAATCAGGAAGTAGTACTCGCCGGGGCTGACTCCTTCGACCTCGAGGTAGCGCGTCGACATCAGGACCGTGATGGCCGCGGCAATCAGGAAGAGCAGCTTGAAGAAGAACGCGAACCGATCGACGGCGATGAGCCCATGCGCAATCTCGCGCTGGACGTTGAAGAGCGGCTCGGGCACGAACATCGACACGAACGTGGCGCCGAGGACGGCGAGCGTCACCCACGACAGCGGACCGCCGGACCGTCGCGGCAGCATGACGTCGGCAATGAGGAGGATGAGCGCTCCCGTCGTGAGCACCAGCTCCGGCAGGATGTAATAGAAGTCGCTGATCGAAACGCCGGGAGGCATTACCGCGGCACTCCGCTCTGCGGAAGGGGTTTGCCATCGGGACCGCATGGCGCCGCCGCGAGGAACGCGGACGTTGCCGACGCTGGCGCCGCTCCGCCCGGCTCCGCCGCACTCGCCGTCGCCGCCGGCGTCGTGGCCTGTCCCGCCTGCGCCAGCACGTTCGCCGGCGCTCCAGCGAGCGTGCCGCCGCCGCAATCGGCCGCCATCGCGTACGCCTGTGCGTAGTCCTTGTTGACGCGCGACATGACGTGCGCCACCGACGTCTCGAGACGGCGCAGGAACGGCGTCGGATAGAGGCCGATCCACACCGCGAGGATCAGCAGCGGCGCGAACGTCGCGAACTCACGGTGCGTGAGGTCCATCAGCCGCTCGTTCTTCGGGTTCTCGATCTTGCCGAACATCGTGCGCTGGTAGAGATAGAGCATGTAGGCCGCGCCGAGCACGACGCCGCTCGCCGCGAACGCCGCCCACACCTTGCTCGCCACGAACACGCCCTGCAGAATCAGGAACTCGCCGATGAAGCCGTTGAGCGCCGGCAGACCGATCGACGACATCGTCATGATGAGGAACACGGTCGCGTAGACCGGCATCACTTTCGACAGGCCGCCGTACTCGGAAATCTCGCGTGTATGCCGGCGCTCGTAGACGATGCCGACGAGGAGGAAGAGCGCGCCGGTCGAGATGCCGTGATTGAGCTGCTGCACGATGCTGCCGGTGATGCCGACCGGGTTCAGCGCGAACATGCCGAGCATCACCATCGCCATGTGGCTGACCGATGAGTACGCGACCAGCCGCTTCCAGTCGCGCTGCGCCAGCGCGACCAGCGCGCCGTAGACGATGCCGATGATGCACAGCAGGACGACCATCGGCACGAACTGCCGCGACGCCTCGGGCAGAATCGGCAGGCTGAATCGCAGGAACCCGTACGTGCCCATCTTCAGCAGGACCGCGGCCAGAATCACCGAGCCGGCGGTCGGCGCGTCGGTGTGCGCATCCGGCAGCCACGTGTGGAACGGGAACATCGGGACCTTGATCGCGAAGCCAAGGAAGAAGGCGAGGAAGACCCACCACTGCAGCCCCGGATCGAATCCGAACGCGTGGTACTTCGTGACGTCGAACGTGTACTCACCGGTCGCCGAGTGATAGGCGAAGTACAGCGCCAGGATGCCGAGCAGCATCACCACGCTGCCGACCAGGGTGTAGAGGAAGAACTTGATCGCCGAGTAGAGCCGGCGGTCGCTGCCCCAGATGCCGATGAGAAAGTACATCGGCACCAGCATCACTTCCCAGAACAGGAAGAACAGCAGGAAGTCGA
>DAIUKO010000294.1:0-10087 GCA_036848175.1 Vicinamibacterales bacterium
TCGGGCGCGTTCGTCGACAACAACGGCTACGCGTGCGGCACGGTGATGATCATGCCGCTCCTCCTCGCGACGGCGATCAATCTCGATTTCGTGATTCCGGCGGATCGGCCGAAAACGCTCACGTGGGCGCGGCGGGCCGTTTACATGGCGCTGCCGCTGTGTGCATTCACGGTCGTCAGCACGTTCTCCCGCGGCGGCTTTATCGCGCTGGCGACGTCGACACTCGTGTATGTCGCGCTGCATCGCAGGCGCGTGCGGCTCGGCCTGGCAATGTCGGCGCTCGTGGTACTCGGCCTGGTCTTCGTCCCGATGCCCGAGGGCTACGCCGATCGCCTCGACACGCTGAACTCGTACGAGAACGACGAAGGGTCGGCGCTCAGCCGCCTGCACTTCTGGGAGGTGGCGATGGTGATGGCCGACGCGCAGCCGCTCGGCGTCGGCCTTCGCAACTACGAGTTCGCCTACGACAAGTACGATTTTTCCTACGGCCGCTTCGGACACGGCCGCGCCGTTCACAGCAGCCACTTCCAGGTTATCGCCGAGCTCGGATATCCCGGCATCCTCATCTGGTTCGGAGAGTTCGCCATCGCGTTCATCGTCGCGCTTCGCGTCCGCCGCCGATCGTGGACTCCCGGGTTGTCACCGCCGGCGGCGCGGCTGCTCGATTCGATGTCCACCTGCATCATCGTGTCGATGGCCGGGTTTCTGGTGGGCGGGAGCTTTCTCGCAATGGCACTCAACGACGTCACGTGGCTGACGTTCGCGATCCTCGCGGCGCTGGACCGTGTCGCTGCGCAGCTGTGCGCCGAGGCCAAGACGGCACGTCAGGAGCCCCAGAGAACCGTTCAGGAGCTGCAAGTCGCGGCGCCCCCGTTCGTGCCCGTCGTGCGACGCCCGCTCGTCCTGGGGCCGGCAGAAAGGTCCACGTGACGGCGCCGCGCGTCCTGCAGGTGGTGCTCAGCCTGGACACGGGCGGCACCGAACGTCTCGTTATACAGATCTGCACCAAGCTTCAGCATCGCTTCGAGATGGCGGTCTGCTGCCTCGATAGTCCCGGAGTGCTCGCGCCGGAGCTCACCGGCCGCGGCATCGAAGTCGCCGCGTTCAACCGTGACGCGGGATTTCGTCCGTCGATCGGCCGTCGCATCGCGCAGGCGGCGCAGCGGCACGGCGCATCGATCATCCATTGCCACCAGTACTCGCCCTTCGTGTACGGACTGATCGCGCGGCTCTTTCATCCGAAGCTGAAACTGGTATTCACCGAACATGGCCGCCATTCAGACGCGCCGGCATCGATCAAACGGCGTCTGGTGAATCCACTGCTCGGCCGGCTGCCGGGATCGCTTCATTCGGTGTCGGGTGCGCTGCGCGATTCGATGGTCGCCGAAGGCTTCCCGACGCGGCGCATCGACGTGATTCACAACGGCGTCGATCCCGGGCCGCTTCCGACCGCAACCGACCGGCGGAATGCCCGTCACTCGCTCGATCTGCCCGACGACGCGTTCGTCGTCGGGACGGTCGCGAGGCTCGATCCGGTGAAGGATCTCGACGCCCTGATCGCAGCCTTCACGAAGATGCGGTCGGTGAACGAGCGAAGCGTGCTGGTGATCGTCGGCGACGGTCCCGAGCGTGGGCAGCTCGAGCGTGCGACGCGCGAATGCGGCGTCGCCGGCGCCGTCCGCTTTCTCGGCGATCGGCGCGACGTCCGTCGTCTCCTGCCGGCGTTCGATGTCTACGCGAACAGCTCGATTTCCGAAGGCGTGTCGCTGACGATTCTCGAAGCGATGTCGGCGGAGCTGCCCGTCGTCGCGACCGCGGTCGGCGGCACGCCCGAAGTGATCCGCGACGGCGTCACCGGCGTGTTGGTCCCGGCGCGACAGCCCAAAGCGCTCGCCGATGCGCTCATCGCGCTGAGCGCGTCGTCGGAGCGGCGGCACGCGCTCGGCGTCGTCGCGCGGCTGAGCGTCGAGGAACGGTTCGCCATCGACGGCATGGTCGAGCGCTACGCAAGCGTCTACGAGCGATTGGCGGGGTTCTAGCGAGTGTATCAAGTGAAGTCGTAGGCGTTACGACGAGCCTTCACCGAGGAGATATTCCACGACATGTGCGGTATATGCGGCGTCATCGGCGCCAACGGCGATTTGAATCCAGCGGTTCGCAATGCGATCGGCGCGATGACGCATACGCTTCATCATCGCGGTCCCGACGGCGAAGGGACGTTCGCCGACCGGCGGGCGGCGCTCGGACACGCGCGGCTGGCGATCATCGATCGCGCCGGCGGCGCGCAGCCGATGCCCAACGAGGACCGCACCTGCTGGGTCGTGTTCAACGGCGAGATCTACAACCACCGAACGCTGCGCGACGAGCTCCTGTCGCGCGGTCACCAGTTCCGCACGACCAGCGATACGGAAGTCATCGTTCATGCCTACGAGGAGTACGGAACCGGCTGCGTGGAGCGGTTCGAAGGCATGTTCGCCTTCGCGGTCTACGACGCGACGCGTCAGGAGATGCTGCTCGCGCGCGATCGTCTCGGCAAGAAGCCGCTCTTCTGGGCCATGCTCGACGGCGCCCTGCACTTCGCCAGCGAGATCAAGGCGATGCAGCCGAGTCCCGCGTGGGACGACACGATCGATCCGTCGGCGCTCGACAGCTATCTCTCACTCGGCTACATCCTCGCGCCCGACACGATTTACCGTCGCGTGCGAAAGCTCGAGCCGGGACACTGGCTGCGGCTCTCGCGGGGGCGGATCGAGACGCGCAAGTATTGGGACGTCGAAGAGTTCGATACCCGGCCGCATGACGATCCGTCGCTGATGCACGACCTCGAATCAGCGATCCGTCAATCGGTGGTCGAGCGGCTGGAAAGCGAGGTGCCGCTCGGCGCCTTTCTCTCGGGCGGCATCGACTCGGGCCTCGTCGTGTCGTTCATGTCGGAGGCACTCGGCGACGAGCTGCGGACGACGACCGTCGGCTTCAGCGATACGGCCCACAACGAGCTGCACGCCGCCGGAGTGACCGCGCGCGCGTTTCGAACGCGGCACGACGAAGCGGTGCTCGAGCCGAAGCTGACCGACGTCCTCGATCCGATCGTGCGCGCCTTCGACGAGCCGTTCGCGGATGCCTCGGCGATTCCGACCTACTACGTGTCGCAGATCGCGCGCCGGCACGTCACCGTGGCGCTGACCGGCGACGGCGGCGACGAATCGTTCGCCGGCTACGACTTTCGCTACGTGCCGCACCGGCTCGAATCGTACGTGCGGCCGTGGGTCTCGCGTCTTGGCGGACGCGGCGCCGCGGCCTTTCTCGGCCGGCAGTGGCCGCGGTGGCGCGGGATGCCGAAGGCGCTGCGCGCCGGCACGCTGCTCGAGAACCTGGCCCAGGACGATGCCACGGCGTACTACGCGGACCTGTGCATCCTCAAGCCGTCGCTGACGAACCGGCTGCTCGGACGCGATCCGCGGCGCGACCCGCGGGAGGACTTCATCTACGAGCGGGTGACGGCGCCGTACCGCCGCTGCACGTCCTCGAGTCCGGTACAGCGGTCCGAGTACGCGGACCTCAAGATCTATTTGCCGAACGACGTGCTCGTCAAAGTCGATCGGATGAGCATGCAGCACAGCCTCGAGGTGCGCTGTCCGCTCCTCGATCGGCGAATCGTCGAGCTCGCGTTCAGGATTCCGGCGTCGCGGAAGTTCTCGATGCGCGAATCGAAGCCGCTGCTGCGCCAACTCGGGCGCAGTCGTCTCCCTGCCGAACTGTTGACGCTGCCGAAGCGCGGCTTTTCGGCGCCGATCGCACGCTGGATCGGCACCACCCACGCCGAAGAGTTCTGCGAGGACGTGCTGGCGCGGGATTCCGCCGTCAGCCGGCTTCTCGACGTCGACGTCGTGCGGCGGCTGTTTCATGAACACTCCAGCGGCGCGAGGGATCACTCCTACGCACTGTGGACCATCTGGATGCTCGAACGCTGGAATCGCGTCCGCGTGCGGCCTCAGCCTCAGGCCGCACCGGCGGACATGGTGGCCTCCGCATGATCAGCGGTCACATCGGAATCCGAAACGCCTATCGCGACCAACGCGTCGCTCGCGAGTACGTCGGCGCGCGCTTCGTCGAGCCGCTCGGCGCACTGCTGCACGCACGTCAGGTCAACGCCGTCGTGCGGGCGATCGGCCGCCGCCACGCGCCGCGTGTGCTCGAAATCGCACCCGGTCCGGCCCGCCTCACCGTCGACGTGATGCCGGCGGTCGAGCGTCAAGGCGGGCGGGCGATCCTCGTCGAAGCGAGCCCGCAGATGCTGGCCGAGGCGCGCGTGCGGCTCGGCGATCCGGACTGCTGTCGTCTCCTGCAGGGCGACGCGTTCAACCTGCCGCTCGCGCCTGTCTTCGATCTCGTGTACGTCTTCCGGCTGATCAGACACTTCCGCGCCGCCGAACGCTGCGCGATCTACCGGCAGATCGCCAAGGTCCTGAAACCGGGCGGCGTGCTGATCTTCGACGCGGTCAACGAGACCGTCTCAGCGCCGCTGCGCGCGACTGCGCCCGCTGGCGAATACGAACACTACGATGCGCTGATGCGTCCCGAGGTGATTGAGCGCGAGCTCGCCGATGCGGCCCTCGACGTCGTCTCGCTCGAAGGCGTCCAGCATCGCTATCCGGCGCTGGCGAAGCTGCAGACCCTGGTCGCGCCGCGCTCGCGGATGCTGGCCAGAGCGGCCATGGAGCTCACCGATCGCTTCGCCGGCGGACCGCCTCTCGAATGGATCGTGACATGCCGTCGGCGGTGACCTACTGGACGGGCCTCTGGCAGCCGGGACGCGAAGCGCTGTCGAACGAGGTGCAGGCCTTGCGCGATCTGCACGGCGGCCGTGCGCCGGTCGTCTCGTTCTCGGCGGGTCAGCGGTCGACGTTTTCGATCGTCGACCGCGTCATCCGCCTGTCCGCGGAACGCTGGGCGCTGCTGCGCGCCGTGGCGGCGGCTGTCGAGCCTCGCGGCACCGTCACGCACGTGTTCGGCGCGCTCGACGAATGGCATCTGCTTCGCGCAGTCGGCCGGCGCCCGGTCGTGTTCACCGTCGCACTGCCGGGCCGCGCCATCGACCGCGAGATGTCGCGGAAGGTCAAGATATTCGCGGCCGAAAGCGAACCGCTCGCCGAAGCGGTCGTTCGCAGCGGTGTTTCGGCGGACCAGGTCGCCGTCGTTTATCCCGGCGTCGATCTCTCGTACTTTTCCCCCGAACCGCCGGCGTCGCTGGCGAGCCGCTTCCGGATCCTCTTCGCAAGCAGCCCCGCTCACGCGGCGGAGTTCACGCGGCGCGGCATTCCGTTTCTGATCGAGCTCGCCCGCGCCAGGCCCGACCTCGACATCGTCCTTCTCTCGCGCAACTGGGGCGATCGTCGTGCCGCAGGCGCCGCGTTCGCGAAGCTGTCGCCGCCCGGGAACGTCATCATCGAGACGCGGGGCGCACGAACGATGCCCGAGGTGTACCGCTCGGCGCACGCAACCATCTGTTGCTACGGAGAGGGCTTCGGCAAGTCGTGCCCGAATTCCATCGTCGAGAGCGCTGCCTGCGGCAGGCCGGTGATCGTCAGCGCGACGACCGGCGTGGCGTCGCTCATCGAGCGGACACGCGCCGGCGTGGTCGTTCCGTCGACCGTGAGGGCCGCCGTCGCGGCGGTCGACACGCTGCGCGGCGACTACGCGGGTTACGCCGAGCGCGCGCGCGCGCTCGCGGTCCAGACCTTCGACATCGAAGCGTTTCGCGCGCGCTACCGCGAGCTGTACGCGCGCCTGGCCGGCGCCGCCTGATGGCGCCCTGTATGACACCAACTCGCCGCTCAATCCTGGCGGTCACGAGCGAGCTGCCGTGGCCGTTGAACACCGGCGGACACCTGCGCACGTTTCACGTGTTGCGCGCGCTGTCGCGGCATTACCGCGTCCGCCTCGTGGTGCCGGCCACTAGTGATCCTCGGACGCAGGTCGACGCACTCCGCGACCACGGCCTCGACGTCATCCCGGTCCCGGTTGGTGCGCGAGTCCGCCACCGCGAAGCATGGCGCGCTGCCTCGGCCGCGATCGCCCGTCAGCCGTACGTCTTCTACCGGCGCCACCACTGGGAAGCGGTTCAGGCCGAGCTCGAACGTCAGTCAGCGCTCGAATCGCCCGACGTCTTTTATCTCGATCATCTCGACTCGCTCGTCTACCGGCCGCTGCTGCCGGGCACTCCCGCAGTCATCGATCTGCACAACGTCTATTCGACGCTCGCCGATCGCGCCGCGTCCGAGCAGCGCTTCTGGCCGCTGCGCGCGTATCTCAGGCGAGAGGCGAAGCTGCTGCATCAGCGCGAGCGGCGCGCGATGCGACAGAGCGCCGCGGTCCTTGCGACATCGGATGAAGACATCCGCTTGTTCACCTCGCTCGGCGGACGGACCGTCCTGGTTCCAAACGGCGTCGACTGCTCCGCGTACGCGGACCTCCCCACCGGGCGTCCGGCCGGCGTCGCCAACATCCTCTACGTGGGCGCGATGTCCTGGTCGCCGAACGCGGCCGCCGTCGTCTATCTCGCACGCCACGTGATGCCGAAGGTGACGGCGGTGATTCCACACGCCCGGCTGCGGATCGTCGGCCGCGGCGCGACCGAGGACGTGAAGGCGCTCGCGCAGATCCCGGGTGTGGACGTGCTCGGCGAAGTCGCGGCGGTGCAGCCGCACTTGAATGAGTCGGCGCTGCTCGCGGTGCCGCTCGAAGCCGGCGGCGGCACGCGGCTGAAGATCCTCGAAGCGTTCGCCGCCGGCCTGCCGGTGGTGAGTACGGCGGTGGGATGTGAAGGCCTGCGCGTCACGCACGGCGAACACCTGACGATCGCCGAGCGACCCGCCTTCGCCGATGCCATCATCGCCGCGCTGTCCGATGCGGCTTCAGGCGTCCGGCTCGCGACCAACGCGCGGATTCGGGTGCGAGAGTTGTACGACTGGAACACCGTCGGCGCCGCCGCCTGCGATGCCGTCGCGCGGCTCTGCTGAATCGATCCTTTGTGAACGTATTGAGACGTGCTGATGAAACAACGATGACAGCGTGATTCATCGTCGCGTGCTCGATTTGAGACACGACGCCCTCCTCTGACGACACTGCACTATCAACGTTGCGTAAACGCTTACACGGCCGCGAACGGCGTCGCGCGGTGAATCCGATGGTTCCGCGCGGATCGCGCATCACGCCCACGCTGGTACTCGCGTTGCCCTGACCACACCCGGCAGTCATTCCGCGACGGGCGCGCTTCGTCATCGAATGTCGGCGAATGTCAGCGCTTTCGGACTGCTTATGAACCTCGCGGGAGGAGGGCCAGGCGTGTGACCCGCATCTCCAACACAGGTCTCGTCGTCGGCGCGATGTTGATGCTGATCGCACCGGCGGTTCCCTCGGTCGCCGCGCCGGCGGCAGAATCGGCGGCCACCGATCCCTTGCAGCAATTCAGCGCATCGATCTCGGCACTGGTCACGCGCGTGTCTCCCAGCGTCGTGCAGGTGCTCGTGACCGGATACGGTCCCGTCGGCGGCGACGAGAACGAGGCCGATCTCGTCGTCGGCAAGCGGCGAAGCCTCGCGTCGGGCGTCGTCATCGATTCCAACGGCTACATCGTCACCAACGCGCACGTGATCGCCGGCGGCCGCGGGATCAAAGTGGTGCTCCCGGCGGCGACCTCGAGCGACACGCCGATCCGATCGCTCGTCGGCGCGCGCGGCCGAACCGTGGAGGCGCGGGTCGTCGGCGTCGCGCGTGAGGTCGATCTCGCGCTCTTGAAGATCGAGATGACGGGATTGCCGGCGCTTCGCCTCGCCAACTACGACGCGCTGAGACAAGGCGAGCTCGTGTTCGCGTTCGGCAGTCCCGAAGGGCTTCGCAACTCGGTGACGATGGGAGTGGTGAGCGATGTCGCGCGGCAACCGGACGAGGATCATCCGATGGTGTACATCCAAACCGACGCGCCGATCAATCACGGCAACAGTGGCGGCCCGCTCGTCAACGTCAACGGCGAGTTGGTTGGCATCAACACCTACATCATTTCCGAGTCAGGCGGCAGCCAGGGTCTCGGCTTTGCCATTCCGAGCGCCATCGTCGACGTCGCGTATCGCCAGCTTCGAACCTACGGCGAGCTCCACCAGGGTCAGATCGGCGCCGGCCTGCAGACCATCACGCCCACCCTCGCGCGTGGACTCCACCTCGCACAGGACTGGGGAGTGATCGTGTCGGATCTGCTGCCCGGCGGCCCAGCCGATCTCGCCGGCCTGCGCGTCGCCGACATCATCGTCAGCGTGGACGGCAAGCCGATGGACAGCCTGCCGCTGCTCGCCTTCGATCTCTACACACGCGGCGCGGGCGATCGGCTGAAGCTGACGGTGCTGCGCGGCACCGATCGACGCGATCTGGACGTGCCCGTTGTCGATCGGCCGCAGCAGGTGAACGGGTTCGTCGACCGCGTCGATCCGGACCAGAACCTCGTCCGCCAGCTCGGCGTGCTGGCCGTCGCCGTCGACGAAGAAACGGGATCGATGATGCCCACCCTCCGTGCGCCGTTTGGTGTGGTCGTCGCGGCGCGCACTCAGGATCCGCATGCGTCCGACGTGGCGCTGTCGGCGGGCGACGTGATCCACGCCGTCAACGGGCAGCCTGTGGCGTCGCTCGTCGAGCTCCGGGCGACATTGGACAAGCTGGAACCGCACAGCGCCGTCGTCCTGCAGATCGAGCGGGACGGCGTGTACAGCTTCGTCGCCTTCGAGTTGGATTGACGAGCGTGGCCAAATCGTCCGTGCTGCGCGTCGTGATCGCAGCGTCGGCCATCGCCGCGCTGGGTGCGGCGATCGGCGCACAAAGTCCGGACCGCTGCCGGATTGACGGTCGCGTCACGAGCGGAAACATTCCGCTGCCAGGCGTTTCGATCGTCGCCGATGGCGACGCGCTGAACGGACTGGCGGCGGTGACGTCGACAGGCATCGACGGCCGGTATTCTCTGCTCCTCGCTCCCGGCGCGCGGTACCGCGTGTCGGCGGCGTTCACGGGATTTGTCGGCGTGGCGCATGAGTTGACGTTCGATGCCGGCTCGTGTGCCGAGACGGTCAATTTCGAGCTTGCGCTCGAGCCGCGCACGACCGCGCGGGCAGCCGCTGTGCCGGCGACACAGACGGCGCCGCGCTTCCAGACTCTGAACGTGCAGCCGAGCGCCGCAGCCGCGGCAGCCGACTCCACGCCGCAGGCCGAGACCGATGATATGGCGCGGCTGCTGCCGCCAGGCTTCTCCGTGGAGAACGCGCAAGGCGACGCGGTGGCCATCACCGGCCGAAACGACGCGACCAATTTCGATCGGGGCATGTTGAACGATCGCCTGCAGGCGATCGCGTCAGGACAGTTCGATCCGGCAACCGGCCAGTTCGCGCCGGACTTCGGTCCGCAGGAAGGCGCCGGATCTCCAGGACCGGGCGGCCTTGGCGGAGGGCGCGGCGGGTTCGGCAGACCGGGTGGCCGCGGCGGCTTCGCGCTCGGCGGCCGCGGTGCGCGCGGGCAGCAGCCGTACCAAGGATCGATCACGTATACGTTCGGCGGATCGGTGCTCGATTCGCCGCCGTACCAAATCCGGACGGATGTCCCGGTCACGCAACCACAGTTCGCGCAGAACGGATTCGGCGCGACGTTTGGCGGCCCGCTCAGGATTCCACGCGTGTATGCGGACACCAACCGGCGAACGAATTTCCAGTTCAACTACACGGGCAACGAATCGAACAATATCTTCGACCAGTACGCCACCGTTCCCACCGACGCCATGCGGCACGGAGATTTTTCGGCGAGTCCGATCGCATTGATTGATCCGGCGAGCGGTCAGGTCTTCGCCGGGAATCAAATCCCGGCGAGCCGCATCGATCCGAGCGCGGCGAGCCTGCTGCCGTTCATTCCGTCGCCGAATCTGCCGGGAACCACCCAGAACTATCACGTGTCGACGACCGCGCATTCCTCATCTGAAGCCATCAGCCTTCGAGTGACGCAGAACCTCTCGCCAACCGTGGCACAGGGTCGACCGGGAGAGCCGGGCGGCCGCGGC
>DAIUKO010000295.1:0-7966 GCA_036848175.1 Vicinamibacterales bacterium
GAGTACGCGCTCGAAGGCAGCGTCTTCATCGGCGGCGCCGTCGTGCAGTGGATTCGCGACGGCCTCGGCTTCGTGCGGTCGGCGCCGGAGATCGAGGCCCTGGCGGCGAGCGTCGGCGACAACGGCGGCGTGTATCTCGTTCCGGCGTTCGCCGGCCTCGGCGCACCTCACTGGGATCCGTACGCGCGCGGAACGATTGTCGGAATCACACGCGGGACGACGGCAGGACACATCGCGCGGGCCGCGCTCGAGAGCATCGCCTATCAGGTCGCGGACCTGCTCGACGCGATGGCCGCCGACTCCGGCATCGCGCTGACGGAACTGCGTGTCGACGGTGGCGCGGCCGCGAACAATACGCTGATGCAGTTTCAGGCCGACCTGCTCGGTGTCCCCGTTGTGCGACCGGCGGTGACCGAAACGACTGCACTCGGCGCGGCCTATCTCGCCGGACTTGCCGTCGGCTACTGGCCGTCAGTCGAATCGATGACCGGTCAATGGCGCGTCGATCGCCGCTTTGAACCGCAAAAGGCGCTCAGTACGACGAAGGTTCTGCGCGAACGATGGTCGGCCGCTCTCGGCCGCGCCAAAGGATGGGCTACGGTATAGCAATTGAATGCGTCCACGTTGAGATGGGGCTATCTCGAGCGACCCGCGTCATCCTCACAGCGATCGCGATCCTCGCGATGGGAACGAGCGAGGCGCGAGCTCAACGGCTCACCGTGTCCGGCGATCGGTTTGCCGTCGACGGGTCGCCGCGCTTCCTGACGTTCATCTCGTACTTCGGCGCCATGGGCGCGCTCGACGTCGCGGCGGACTTTCAATTCCTGAGCGAGTCGGGCTTCGACGGCGTGCGCATCTGGCCCAATTCGCCGGAGGGCCCGCAGTTGATGCGAGCGGACGGAAGCCTCGATCCATCGGCGCTGCAACGGCTCCTCGAAATCCTCGACCGCGCGCGCGATCGTCGCCTCATCGTCGACGTCACGTTCACGGCCGAGCACATCAGCGGGTTGACCGCGTCGGTGTATCGCACGGCGATCGCGGCCGCCGCGAACGCGTTGCTTCCGTATCGCAACATCCTCATCGACATCGAGAACGAGCGAAACATCTACGGACCCTTCGGTCGATCGCTCGCGGCGTCCGACGTCGCGTCGATCGGCGCCGCGATCAAGGCAATCGATTCGGCGCGGATCGTGACGGCCTCGAACAGTCAGGATTTGCCGGCCAGCGCGGCCGCGCAGTTCACGATCGATACCGGCCTGGACGTCACGGCGTATCACGATCCGCGGATCCCGAGTTGGTACGTCGCCGGACAGGTCCAGAACGTGGTCGATGCGCTCCATCGCAACGGAAAGCCGGTCTATCTGCAGGAGCCGACGCGTTTCCCGAACCCGTCGACGGATCGCGCGGAGTTCTTCAGGACTGCACACGCCAACGCGAAGCGCGCCGGCGCGGCGGCATGGTGCTTTCACACCGATCTCGGTTTCAACCTGCGCGGGACGACCTTTCGCGCTCGCCTGCAGTCGAGGCTCGAGCCCGAGTGGACATTCGTGACGACGCTCGTGCCGCGCATTCATTTGCGCGCGAGCGACGGCACTCACTACCTCGCCGCGGAGAACGGCGGCGGCGGTGCGGTGTTCGCCGATCGCAGTGTACCCGGACTGTGGGAGACGTTCGCGGTCGCGGCGATCGACGGCGGCCCGGCGCTGGACCACGACCGGGTTGCGTTTCGCACGAGCGACGGCCGGCACTTTCTTCAGGCGGCCGGCGGCGGTGGCGGCGCGATGACTGCCGTCGGTGAGCAAGCGGGCGTGTGGGAGACGTTCATCGTCGACAGCGGCCGCGGCGATCGGATCGACGCCGGTCAGACCGTAACGCTTCGCACCGACGGCGATCCGTCGTGGTACGTCACCGCAGTTGGCGGAGGCGGCGCGGCCGTGATGGTCAACCAGCAGTCGCAGGGCAGCGCGCAGACCTTCACGATTGTCGCAGCGCCGCCAGCGGATCCAGGCTCGCCGCTCGCCGCGCGGGGATGTAGCACGCGAGGAATGCCACCGCCGCGAGGATGCGCGCAGCCGCCGCCAGCGTCAGCGGGTCGCGCGCGCCGACACCGAAGAGCAGCGACGAGAGCAGCCGTGTGAGGCCGAGCGGTCCAGCGAACCCGAGGACGAGTCCAACCACCGCCAGCGTCATCCCGTTGATCAGGACGAGCCGCAGATTTTAAGAAGATGAGACCTTAGACAGACTGATAGCCAGGCGGGTTGGCTGTTGCTGAGGCGGCACACATCAGCGGCGTCGATCCGGTGATCGCGTTGCGCGCCACCGACGACGAACGTGCCCTACTTCCTAGGCTTGGGGAACCTAATGTGCCCGAAGTCCGCCGCTTCGGAGATCTGGTGGCCGGAAGACACTAGCTCGGCATAGCCGGCGATGATCAACAAGGAGGCGAGGCGAGTCGGCACATCGTAGATTGCCCCGACGCGAAACTGGCGCAGGTCAAATTCGTCGAAGTCGCCGTCCGTCGGCCACCCGGTCAACCGGATTCGCATGGTAGTGCCGCCGGTTGTATTACTTTCAGTCAAGACAAACCCAGAACTGCGTTCGCTGAATACACAATTTCGTGCTTAATGAAATTGTTGGTAGAAAAAAGCAAAACAACTGCCAGAAGTTCATGCTGGCTTGCGTAACAGCCGCACGATCAAGCCAATCAGGACAATGACCGCGATCGTCAGCGTCGTCCAGAACAGGCGCGGTGACACGAGCGCCGCGGTGCTCGCCACGCCAGCTGATGGCCCCTCGGCGTCCAGCGCGACGTCAGTCGCCGGCGCGCCGAGCAACTGAGGCGCAAGAAGCGCGAGGTCGTACTGCGGCTGAGTCAGATCTCCGCGTCCGTAGGCGACGCGCAGCCGCGCGTTGGCCTCGCGAAACAAGCGGATGCGATACGCCGGCAGCAGCACGCGCGCTGTTGCGATCGACAGCGGCGCGTTGTCGCCTTCTTCCACGATGATCAACAAATCGGTTCCGCGCGCCGAGCGCACCGGCAGCGTCAGCGGCATCGCCGGCCTGTCCTGATCGGCGTGGATCCACTGCGCCGTCGCCATGGTGTCGAGCCAGGCGTCGCGACGGCGATCGGCGTCGGGCGCGCGTTCCTCCGCGACGCTGACGCGTCGTTCGAACACGCGCGCCGGCGTCGTCAGCACCAATCGCGTCGGCGGAAGACCGCCGACCGGGTACTTGACGCGATACACGCTGCGCCCCGATCGCGTGGCCGGCAGCGTCTTCGGTGCCGTCGCGAGTCTCTCGATCGCGAGATCGAGCGAGAGCGGTTCGGACTGGTGCTCGACGATGTACGGGATCTGCCGGTCCGCGTCGTCGACGACGCGGAGATCGACGAAGCCGCGGGCCGGCCCGGCGCTGTGCGCGAGGACATTGGCGTCGAGGCCAACGGCCACGAGTCCGGGATCTCCCGCGGCGACGGCGCGAACGTACTTGAATTGAGCCGAGTCGACCGCCGCGCCGACGGTCGGCAGCGGCGGCGCCGGCGTCGCGTTCTCGCTCTCGGTTCGCGCGCGAGCCTCGCCCCACGTCGCAGTCGGTACGGCGAGGATGCGAATCTGATCGCGCGCCGCCTCGATGTCGTAACGCGGCGGCGTCAGTGTCGAATTGCCGTATCGTGCCGTGAGCGTACCGGCGGGCGCCTCGAAATAGATCCATGCCAGCGGGACGAACTCCGCGACGACGCCGCGCAGATCGAGCGGCGGGTTGTCGCCGTCGTCGATCTCGAGATCGAGTTGTGCCTCGGTCGGCGATTCGATGTCGATGTGGAGGTCGCCGGCGGTGAGATCGCCTCGGACGACGCGCGCGATCGTCGCCTGGCCGAGAACGACCGGCGTCAACTGCGTGCCCGACAACCGGGCTTCGAACACCCTCGCGGCGCGCAGGATGTGACCGCCGCCAACGTCGAGATGCAGTTTTGCGATGGGCAGACGACCGGCCGGCAGTCGAAGCCGGAAGCGGCTCAATCCCGGCTCGCTCGGCCGCCGCTCGAACGCGAGCGGCGTCGTCAGCGGCGGAGTGGTCGTCGTATCCGGCGGCACGATTCCCGCCGACGCGCTGGCCGGCCGCGGTAGACGGCCGCTGCGCGTGTCATCCCACGTCACCCGCACATAGCGATACGAGCCCGGCCTGAATCGCAGCTCGATCAGCTGCAGCCGCTCCTCGGGTAGATCGAAGAGCGTCCCTTCGCCGACGAGCAGCGTCCAGTGCTCACGATCGCCGCTGCCTTCGAGCTTCAGCCGTTTCAGGAACGGCGCCGGCAGACCGTCGATCCGGAACCGATCGATGAACGCGGCCTCACCCAGATCGGCTTCGAAGCCGCTCGTCTTCTCGGTCGGCGTATCAACCAATGCAACCGGAAGCAGCATGGCCGATCGGTACGTCGGCGCCGTCGGCGGATCGCCGATCAGCAGATAGCCAACCTCGTTGCCGTTGGCGTCGTAGATGCGCAGATCGCGTACCCATTCGCTGCTGCGACGAAACGGCGCCGTTCCTACGAGCAAGGGCACGTCGATCGGCAGACGCCGCGGTCCCGTGCCACCGGTCACGATCGGACGTTCGAACCGGAACGCCGGCGGCGTCGTCGGCTGCGCCGACACGGCGACTACAGCGAGCGCGACGAGGAGCGCTGCGCACCGAATCGAGCGGCGGATCATCGAACGTCTTTCGAATCGCGCAAGACGAATCTCTGCAGCGCGAGCGCGACGAGCGCGAGCGACACGGCGAGTCCGACGAGCGACATGACGCGATACAGGCCGCCGAGCGACCACATGTCGTACAAGAACGCCTTGCATGCGGTGACGGCGATGAGCGCGATCGCCGCGATGCGGCCGATCCGATTGTGGAGGTAAATCCCAGCGGTCAGCAACAGCATTCCAAAAAGAAGCCAGCCGATGGTATAGGTGAGATCCTGTGCGAGCGTCACGCCGAATTGGAAGGTGATCTCACGTCCGGTGGCATAGTAATCGGCGATCTCGATGTTCAGCAGGATGAACAGCAGGATCACGCCGGCTGCCGGCAGCAGTGCTGACGCGCGCGGCAGCGACGGCACGACACGATCGTCGGCCTTCGAGAACCACCAGGTGGCGAGAAACATCGCGGCCGCGCAGATCGCATACGCGTAGAGGTACCAGTTGAAGACGCGGGCGCCGCGCGGCTCGTAGACGAACACGGCAGGGTTGAATGCGAGCCGGACGAACACGATCGCGAGGAGCGCGACCGCCCAGTACAGCAGCCCGCGATGCGGAATACGCCGATACGTCCACGCGAGCGCCGCGCCTTCGAGCGCCCAGCCGATCGTGATCCATTGACGATTGAGCTGCAGCGGAATCGCGACGGTCGCGAACCCGAGCGCCACACCGGCGACGAGGGCAAGCCGTCCAAGGTCGCGTGAGCCCGGCGTCTCCAGGCGCAGCAACTGGCGCAGCAGGACAGCCATCACCGCCGCATCGATGACCGGCACCGCGCCGACCAACTGCGCGTGGCCGCCCTGCAGGAGCGCGGCACGGCCGGCGAAGAAAAAGAACACGCTGCCGGCGATGGCCGTCAGGTAGGGATCGCGAGCCTCGCGTGATCGTTTGCCGAGCACGAGCGGATAGGCGGCGAATACGGCGTACAGCGAGCACGCCAGCGCGAACGCCGATCCCCATGCCGCGGGTTCGAGATGATGGTCGCGCCACGAGACCTGGAGATACCACGCGGCGATCACCGAGGCTGGCGCCACCCAGTCCCACTGGCCTTCCCACGCCACCGCGAAGATCAGCGCGATGTTCAGCATCGACGCCGCCATGATCACGAACACCGGAAGCGGCGTGAGCGTCCCCGACGCTTCGCCGAGCGTCAGGTTGGCCATGAACAACGCGCAGATGGCGCCCATCGCCGCGCCGAGCCATGGACCGCGGCTTCGCATGATCACGAGCCACAACAGCGTGTAGGCCGCGACCGCCTCGCCGGCGACGAGCATCGTCGGCGCCCACGCGACCGACGGGACGCGCGACCACGCGAACACGATGATGGCGGCGCCGATCGCGCCGGCCGCGTGCAGTTCGCCGGACAATACGGCGATCGACGTAGCCGTGAGCGCGAGCGTGAGCACCGCCAGGGCGGCGAAAAGCGGCCACGGCGGAATCGACCACGTCGGTTCGATCGCGGTGAAGAACAGAAACAGATGACCGAGGAGGCCGAGATACGTGCCTTGATGGAATCCGAATTTCGTCGGATCGAAGTCGCTGGCGCTGCGCGCGTTGCGATACGCCCACGCGTGGCCGCCGAGCATCGTCAGCGTCAGGATCACGAGAAACAGCAGTGATGGCAGGATGCCGACCGCCGCCGCGGCGTTCCCCCACCACACCGCCAGTACGATCCACGACAGCGCGCCGCCGACCACCGAGAGCGCCGGCAACTCGCCCGATGCGCTTTCGATGAAAATCCCGGCGTTCAGGATCGCGAGCAGAACCGCCAGACCCCAGACCGCCGACGCGGAATGCGTGCCGGTCGCGAGAAACAGCAGCACGAGGAGGCTGGCGATGAGGACGGCGCCGCCGCCCCACGCCGGTTCGATGGTGCGGCCGATCCGCCGTGCGATCAGCGGAACCGCGAACGAGTACGCACCGAACGCCCCGTAGAGCAGCAGAGCGGCGCGGAGATGTTCGGGCCTGAGATGCGTCGCCGACCAGGCCGCCTCGGCGACGACGCCGAAGAAGGCCGCGAGGAAGTAGAGCGGGAAGTCCGCGGTCGCGATGGCACGCCAGGCGATGAGGATCAGCAGCGCGAAGAGCGGCGCGAAGAGCTTCAGCGGCGCTTCCACCGCCGGATCGACACGCGCGAGGACCGGGAAGACGAACAGCAACACCGGCGCGGCGTAGACCGCGCGCGCCGCATAGCCGGTCAGCGGTCGCGAGAAACGCGCGGCCACGATCGGCGCGAGCGCGAAGAACACGACGAACGCCGAGACCGCCGCCGTCGCGATCGCCCAGGCACCCACGGCGTACGACATCCCGATCCAGAAGGCGAACACGAGGACAGCGGCGCCGGCGCCGAGGGCGTGTGCGAGCTCCTCGCCGCGCGCCATCGTTACCGCGAGCAGACCCGCATCAACGATTAGCAGGAAGCCGAAGAGCAATCCGGGTCGCGCGCCGTACGCCGGCACTACCGCGAGATACGTTGCGAAGAGGAGCGGCATGACGGCGGCGGCGAGGCCAAGTTTCTCGAGTGTCCGTTGCTCCGGCGTCTCGTCAGACGACCGGGCGCTGACGATGAACGCGACGAACCCCGTGACCGCGAACACGAGGAAGATGCCCATTGCCAGCGAGAGCTGGCTGGCGGTGAGGAACCGCATCACCCAGCCCCACTGATAGATGGTCGTGAAGACGAGCGTGAGGATGGTCAGGATCGACCAGCGCTGACGCGCCGCGACCCAGGCAAGGCCGATGTTGAGCATCAGCAGGTATGCGAACAGCGGCACCGGTCGGTTCTCACCGGTTGACAACAGCACCGGCGTCGCGAAGCCGCCGAGCAGCCCAAGGACCGCGATGAAGAGAGACTCGCGGCGAATCGACAGCAGCACGGCGACCGCCGTCACCAGCGCCAGCAGCGCGAACGCCGCGGCGGCGGGGATCAGGTTCCAGAGCGCGTGTGCCGCGAAGAACGTCGAGAAGAGGATCGCAATCGCGGCCGCATCCATCGCGTTCGCGGTGACCGGATAGCGACGCGCGGCTTTGAGATCGCAGACCACGAGCAGGGCGATGCCGGTCAGCACGCCGATCGCCACGCGAATCGGCGGCACCAGCCAGCCCTGATCCATCGAATAGCGGAGGAAGAACACCGCCGCGAGCACGAGTGCGACACCCGCGACCGCTGAAAACATCTTCACGCCGATCAGTCGTTCCCAGTCGAACGGCTCCGGCGGCGCAAC
>DAIUKO010000295.1:8066-9960 GCA_036848175.1 Vicinamibacterales bacterium
GGTTTGACCTCGGGTCTGACTTCGGGTTTGACCTCGCGGAGGCGTCTCTCCAGTGTTTCGATCGTTCGCTGCTGCTGTACGACGGCATCCTCGATCTCGGTCAACCGTCTTCGGACGGTCGCGAGCGAGATGAGGCTCACGATTGGCAGAACGAACGGAACCGCAGCCAGTAACAGAAAGAAAGGGATCACGCGTGTATTACGTCGGCGGGTGAGCCGGCGGCGAATAGAGCCGATTGCCTGCCGCTACCCGCGATGTCACAATCCGCCCCAAAGGGGGTCGTCAAAATGCGCAAGTGGACGACAGTCGTACCTGGCTTCGTCGCCGCGCTCTTCGTCACCGCGGCTGCGCAACAGCCGTCAAGATTGCGGATTGAGGATTGCGGATTGCGGATTTATTGAAGATTGAGGATTGGAGATTGCGGATTGATTGAAGATTGATTGGCGATTGCGGATTGACCACTGAATCCACAATAAATCCGCAATCCGCAATCCCCAATCCGCAATACGAGTATTCCCAATGTGGGTTGTGATCGCGATCGGCATCGGGGTGCTGGCGCTGGCGCACACGGCGCCGGCGCCGTTTCTCTTCGACGCGATCGCCGGGGATCGATCCATCTGGCACATGCCGAAGCGCACGCCGCCCACCGTGTATCTCACGTTCGATGACGGTCCGAATCCGACGACGACGCCGGATCTGCTCGATCTGCTGGCGCGCGAGGGTGTTCACGCGACGTTTTTTCTCATCGACCGCCACATCACGGACAGCACGGCGCCGCTGGTGCGCCGGATGTTCGCGGACGGCCACGCGGTCGCGCTGCACTCGCATACGCGCGGCGACATGCTGTTGTCGGCTGACGAGTTCGCCGAGATGTTGACCGCGCACGCGGATCGCATCGAGGGGCTTGCCGGCAGCCGCCCGTGCCGGGCGTTCCGTCCACATGCCGGCTGGCGCACGTGGTCGATGTATCGGGGACTGAAGAAGATCGATCATCGGATGGTCGGGTGGAGCTGGATGCTCTGGGACTGGAACTGGTTCCGGACGCGCACCGCCGATTCGATCGTCGAGCGCGTCGGCCCGCGCGTCTCGAACGGCGACATCATCGTCATGCACGACGGCGACGAGTCGGCGCCGCTCAAAGATCAGCGGCAGACAATCGACGCGACGGCGCGCCTCGTGCCGGCGCTGCGCGACAAAGGCTTCGCCTTCGGCACGGTCTGTCCGTAGGCGGAATCGACGTAAAGTGCGCGCGTGTCGACATCGCCGAAGGGCTCGCGCGCGCGCATGACAAAGGGATCGTCCACCGCGATCTCAAACCGGCGAACGTGATGCTGACCGAGGACGGCCACGCGAAGATCATCGACTTCGGCCTCGCGAAGCTGAGATCAGCACTCGGAAGGGCGATCGCGCGAAGGCGGCCGGTATTACCGGCGCTGCCTGCAGTACTGGGGCGACGGCGACATGGATCGCGAACGCGTCACGACTGCCCGCGCTCGGCTTTGACGTCGATCCCGAGCTGCTGGCATTTCTTGTAGAGATGACTTCGCTCGAGCCCGAGCGCGCGTGCGGTCTCGGCGACGCGGTACCCGTGCGCGGTCAGCTCACGGATCACGACGTCGCGCTCGAAGGCGGTCACGCGTTCCGCGAGCGTGCCCGATCCCGCCGCCGGCGCGGCAGCCGCTGACGGCCGACTCGCCAACACCTGCCGCACGGTTGCCGCGTCGACCTCGTCGTCGGTCAACAGCAGCAGACGCTCGACGGCGTTGCGCAGCTCGCGCACGTTGCCCGGCCAGTGATAGCGGCCGAGCTCCTCGAGCGCGCCGGCGCTGAAGCCGCGCGGCTTCCAGTTGTTCTGATCGGCGATCAGTTTCGCGAAATGATCCGCGAGCAGCGG
>DAIUKO010000296.1:0-9834 GCA_036848175.1 Vicinamibacterales bacterium
TCCTCGATCGCGTCCTCGACGAACAGGTTCTGCGGGTTCGCGAACAGGTTGTCGTTGATGTCGACGCCGTTGATCATGAAGATGTTGTCGTAGGCGAAGCCGCCGTTGATGACGACCTGATTGCCGTTGGGACTGTTGGTGGTGAGCGCCGGCGCCAGCGTCGCGATGCCCTGAATCGTGCGCGGCGTCGCCAGCGATTCGATTTCCTCGTGTTTGAGGTTCACGCCCACCACCGGCGTCGCAATCGGCGCCGGCGTCTCGCCGACGACCTGCACCGTTTCAGCGACACCGGCCGGCCGTATCGTGACGTTCTGATCGACGGTGAGGCCGAGCGCCACGTTCGTCTGACGCTCGATCGTGCCGAACCCTGACAACTCGAACTTCACCGTGTAGGTGCCGGCGGGAAGCGCCGGGATCGAGTACAACCCCTGCGCGTCGGTCACCACCGAGCGAGGTCCCTGAAGTGCCGGCGACGTCGCGGTCACCGTCACGCCGGGAACGGGAAGGTCCTGTGCGTCCTTCACCACTCCGCGAATGGTTCCGGTCTGAACGCCCTGTGCAAAGGCACCTGCCGTCAGGCCGCAGACGATCCACGCTGCAAAGACGAAAACAATTCGTTTCACGTGACTCATGCTCCTTGTGAACAGATCCCGCGCAATTGCGCACGACGAGGATTCGTGAACGGCGTTCGTGGTCGACACGCGTCCTCGATCGATAGGAACGAAAGCGAGATCCCTTTCTCGATGGTATTGCGCGGAAAACGGGAGCGCTCACGGAGTTGGCGGTACTTGCACGGAGCTCAACGGCGCGAATCCAAACTTTCGGACCGTTTCTTGTTTGTGGGAATCGCTACGTCAGCGCTTCCACTGCCGCAGCAATTCCAGAGCGACGGCGTGCTTCGGGTTTCTTTGCAGAAGTTGTTCGAGGACGGCGATGCCTTCGTTCGAACGCCCCGCGCTGAGGTGAATCTTCGCGAGCGTCACATAAGCGGCCTCGTACTGCGGTGTATTTTTTAACAGGTCTTGAAGAAGCGCGACGGCGGCGTCGGCTCGTCCTCTGGAGACGAGCACGAGCGCGAGATTGTTGGCGGCCTCCCCGTAATCCGGGCGGCGGCCGAGCGCATCGCGGAAGTAACGTTCCGCTCGATCCATATCGCCCGCCCGGCCGAACAACAGACCGAGATTGTTGAGCGCTTCTGGAAAGTCCGGCTGCAGCGCCAGCGCCTTTTCGTAGAGCGCACGAGCTTCCGCATCGCGGCCGGTGAGGAGCAGCGCATACCCAAGGTTGTTCAGCGCGTCGGGATAGTCCGGCGTCGAAGCCAGCGCCGCACGAAACCGCACGATCGCGCCATCGAGATCGCCGCTCTGCGCGAGCAGGGCTCCGAGATCGTTGTTGGCTTCGGCGAGATCGGGCTGCAGGGCGAGAGCGCGCTCGTAGGCGGCGCGGGCCCGAGCCGTTTCTCCGCTCCTGGCGAGCAGAGTACCCAGGCGATACAACGTCGAGGCGCCAGGGTTTGCCAGAGCCGCGCGCTCGAATGCGATCACGGCGGCACGCTCGAGTCCGTTATCGAGAAGCTCTCGCCCGTACGGCAGGTAGTTGCGGAGCGGCAGTCCGGCGTAGAACGTCCCCGGAAACGGGACGGCTCGCGCCAGGCGGTCGGCCGGAGCCGCCTCGATCGCGCCCGCGTCTTTCACGATCTCGTCGACGTCCATGCGATCGCGGTAGACCTTCACGATGTTGCCGCTCGCATCGAGGAGCAGGCCCGTCGGCACACGCAGATCCTGCCGATTCATGAACAGGTGCCTGTTGAGGATCGCGAAGCTCAGGCTCACTTCGGGAGCGGCGGCATCGACCGCGATGGCGACCGATCCCACGCCGCCGCGGGTCAACGTCTCTGCGCCACGTTGGAGACTCTCGAGCGCTGTGCGCGCCGCCGACACATTCGAGGACCACAGAAGAACGATGGCCGGGTGGCCTTTCAGCGCCGCGAGCGAGCGCGTCGCGCCGCCGGCGTCGGTCAGCGACACGTCGGGTGCCGCGAACGGCTCGTACATCCAGGTGGCGCGTGGCGCGGACGCCGGCGCAGACAGTGAGTTCGTCGTCGTGCCCGTCGATCGCGGCTTGAACGGCTCCGTCTTGATGCCACCGTCTTCGACGATCTGAACGCGCGTGTCGAGCGGCACATCGGTGAACACCTGCGTTGCTCCCGACGGCCAGCTGACCGTGAGCTTCGAGATGCGCTCGCTCGCGCCGAGACCGATCAGCAGTTCCTTCGAGTGCTGCGACAGGAATCCGGAACCGGCCTGCACGATCCGCACCTTGCGGAGTCGATCGGTCTCGACGGTGACCCGCGCGCCGATTGCGTCACGGTTGCTCCTCGTTCCACGCAGTCGTACAGCGATCGACGGCGGCTTCGGGTCGAAGTCGTTTCGGAAGATCCGAAGCTGCGGCGCCTGACGGTCGGCCATCACCGCCAGATCCGGATCGCCGTCCCCGTCGATGTCGAAAACGGCGAACGATCGGCCGTCCTGATCGAGATCGAGTCCGAGGGCGCCTGAGACTTCGTCGTAACCGCCGTGTCCATCGTTGCGCAGGAATACGTTGCGCTGGCGGCTGGCGATCGAACCCTTCACCAGCATCTGATTGATCGCACGCCATGCATCGTCGTAAGGCGTGCCCGGCACGCGCGTCAGCGGAGAGCGGGCGACGACCTGTCGCCAGAAAAAACCCTCGAGGTCGCTCGCCCCACGAGCGTCGCGCGTCAGCATGCCGTTGACGATGTAGAGATCGTCCCAGCCGTCGCTGTCGAAATCGAGCGCATCCGACGACCATGCCCAGCGCCCCATGTCGGCGTGCGCTTCGATCGACTTGTCTTCGAAGCGTCCGTTGCCGAGATTTCGCAACAGCGAGTTGCCGCGAACGTGACGGCGATAGAGCGCGCGCACCTCCGGCGTCGCGTCGCGCATGAACGCCGGCGCCGAGGTGATGCGGAGTCCGGGCGCGCTCCACATGTTGCCGGTGTAGATGTCGAGCAGGCCGTCGTTGTCGTAGTCGAGAAAGGCGGCGCTCATGCCCGCGCCGTGATCGAGCACGCCCGCCGCGGCGGCGACATCCTCGAACTTCACGCTGCCATCGCGGCGCCCGAGGTTCCGATACAGGTTCTTGGTCCCGAAGTCGTTGGCGACGAGGAGATCCGGCCAGCCGTCGCCGTCGTAGTCGCCCCACGCCGCCGCGAAGTGATAGCGATCGTTTCCGGCGTCGAGACCGGCATCGTGAGTGGCGTCGACGAATCGCCCGTGGCCGTCGTTTCGAAAGAGCACGCCGGGCGGACCGTTGCGGGCGTCGTAGTACGGCGCCGGCGTGCCGGCCTTGTCCTCACCGGCGCCGAAGAAATATGAGTAGACGCACAAGTACAGATCGAGGAAGCCGTCCCGATCGTAGTCCGCCATGGTGATCGACGTGAGCACGCCCTGGAGCGGCCGCGCGAATCGAAAGGCATCCGGAACGAGCGTGAAATGCCCTTTGCCGTCGTTGATGAAGAGGAGCGGATTGGTCGACGTCGCGACGATGAGATCCTGATCGCCGTCGTTGTCGACGTCGGCAAAGAGCGCCTGCGCCGTGTCATCGAGGATGCCGACGCCCGCCCGATCGGTGATGTCCTCGAAGGTCGAGTCGCCGCGATTCCGGTACAGGCGATTGGGCAGTCCGCCCGGCTGCGCGACGTACAAGTCGTCGAGGCCGTCTCCGTCCGCATCCCCAACCGAGACGCCCTGGTGACCGTTCGAGTCGCGCGTCAGGACCGAGTCCAGCGTCGCCATCCACGAGTCGAGATCGATGTTGAGCTGCCGGCGGAACGAGTCGTTGCCGCCGAGCGCCGCCGCGGTGATCTCCGTGAAGATTGGGCGCTGCGCGCGGCTGACCACATGCGACGTCGCGTTCCATCGAACGACCTGCCACCCGGACGCGTTCCGCCGCCATCCCATCTGCCACTCGCCGACGTGCTCGACGCGATACGTTTTCGTTCCCTCGCCGACGATGTCGTAGCGGACGGCGGTGCGCAGACCTGATGGCGAATCCGCCGGCCCCTCAGCTTCGATTGCAGTGACGAGGAATTCCGCGACGGCGACGGCGCGGACATCGTCGACCAGCCGCCGCAGTTCCGCGGCGAACGCGCGCGCGTCGAGCGTCGCGTCGCTCGGCAGATCAGTCGCCCTCTGCACCTCTAACGGCGGTTGACTCGTTGACGCTCTCTCCGCGGGTAACAGCCGTGCGCCGCGGAAGCTCGGATCGAGCAGCCGCGTGGTGATGCCCGCGACAAGGGGCCCGCCGCCGCGCAGCGCATCGGACAACTCGCGCAATCGCCCGTCGAGCTCCTGTACCTGGCGCTCGAGCGTGAAGGCATCGTGTCCTGGTTCGAGCTGTTTCAGATAAGGTTCGAGCGTGTCAGAGACGGTGAGCTTTGGCCGATAGACGCCTGTGTCGTCGACCTGCGCCGTTTCACCGGCCACCAGACACGTCGACAGAATGCTTGCGACGACGAGCGTCTTCGTCATCAGTTGGACAACGTCAACACGTGTAAACGATCGACGGGCAGCTGTTTCCACTGCCAGCGGCGGCCGCCGGGCATCCGGATCTCCACATCGACGGGACCGGCGTAGTCGCCGAGGCCGAAGTACGCGCGCAGGTCGTTCTGTGAGAGGAAGCTCCCGCCCGATCGGATCTCGCGGAACTGCCTGGTGCCGCCGCCGCTGACTGTAACCTTTGCGCCGATCGCGAACCGATTCCCCGAGGCGGCCGTGGCGCGCACCGCCACCCAATGGTGCTTCGTCGCCTGTCGGTTCTCCAGCAGCGTCGGCGCTTCGTCTGTGTTGCTCACGATGAGATCGAGATCGCCATCGTTGTCGAGATCGCCGACGGCAAGGCCGCGGCCGACAGATGCGATCTGCAGGCCGCCGCCGGCGCGATCCGAAACGTCGCGGAACCTGGTGCCGAGATTCAGGAGCAGCTGGTTCTTCTGTCGGTAGGTTTCGCCAAGCTCGGGAAACTTGTCGATATCCGAAAAAATGTGGCCGTTGGCGAAGAACAGATCGAGCTTGCCGTCGAGGTCGGCGTCGAAAAAGGCGGCGCCCCAGCCCATGCGAACGAAGGTGGGCGCGGCGATGCCCGCCGCCATGCTCACGTCCTCGAAGTGCCGGCCGTCGACGTTGCGATACAGCGTGTAGCGATCGTGCGCGAACGTCGTGAGCACGAGATCCATCCGCGAATCGCCGTCGTAGTCACCGGCGTCGGCGCCCATTCCGGCTTGCGCGCGCGCGTCGCCGTTCACCGCGACGCCGGCGTCCAGTCCCACGCTCTCGAACCGTCCGTTCCCGAGGTTGTGATACAGGAGATTCGGGTTCGAGTCGTTTGCGACGAACACGTCGACCAACCCGTCATCGTCGTAATCGGTCGTCACGACGCCGAAGCCGTAGGCCCGGGACGAATCGGAGAGCCCGTGCGCCTCGGCCGCCTCGACGAATCGTCCGTTGCCGACGTTTTCGAAGAACAGATCGGACTCTCCGGGAAGTCCGACCGGCCCGACCATGATGTGCGGCCCGTTGCGCCACTGCAGCGTCCGCTGTGCGCGGACGACGGCATCCCACGTCGTGTCCACGTAGCGAGCGACGTAGAGGTCGAGATCGCCGTCGCCGTCAGCGTCGAAGAACGCGCAGCCCGTGCTCCAGCCGCCGGCGGCGACGCCCGCCCGAGCCGCGACTTCCTCGAACGTGCCGTCGCCGCGGTTGTGAAACAACGCGTTCGGGCCCCAATTGGTGACGTAGAGATCGAGGCGGCCGTCGCCGTCGAAATCGCCGGCGCACGCGCCGCTGCCCCACGCGGCGAGATCGACGCCAGCCTGCTTCGACACGTCCTCGAACTTCCATCCGCCGAGGTTGTGGTAGAGGGCATTGCGGTGTGGAATACGTTCGCGCGAAGGCGTGAGCTCTGCCGCGGTCACGAGATAGATGTCGAGCAGTCCATCGCCGTCGTAGTCGAACAGCGCCACGCCGCCGCAGGCCGATTCGAGGATGTGATCCTTGGTTGGTCCGCCGCAATACATCTTCGACGGCAGCCGCGCACCCACTTCGAAGGTGACGGGCACGGGCGCGCTGTCTTCCGGCGACGGGCTGTTGGCCGGCGCGGGGCCCATCGTCGATGCGTGGCCGCCGTACGCGGGATCTTTCGGCTTCGTCTGGCTGTAGCTGCCCTGGAACGTCAGGCCGAGCGCGACTTCTCCCTCGAGTTGCGCGCGTACTTTTTCGAGGAGCGCGAGCACCGGGCCGATCGCCGCCGCGACGCGTCCAGCGTCGGCCGACGCGAGCGCCGCGACATCGGATGCCGCGCGGCCGAGCTCGCGTCGCAGCGGCGCATCGAGGCTCGTGACTGCCGGCCGGGCCAATGTTTCGAGATTGCGGCTGGCATCGAGAAGCGCGCGGCGAACTTGATCGGCTGGCGTGCCGGCGCGCGACGCCTGCTGCAACTGCGTGACGGCGTCGCGCTGAAGTTTCAGCAACCGCGTGCGCTCTTCCGCCTCCGCTCGTGCCTGCTGCGCCGCTGGTGCCGGCATGAACACGCCGATCGCGCCGAGCAAGGCGGACACGGCGAGCACAATCGCACGCGGCGTGGCACGTGCGCGAACCCAGGAACGCTTGATGTCCATCGCCGAGGTGAGTCTAACTCCAGCTCGTGGCGGGCTGGAAAGGCGTGAGGCTGTGACGGACTCGTAGGCGGACCTGTTGGGCCCGCCTACGAGTGATGCGTCACAGCCTCGACTTCCACCGCTAGAACGTCAAGCGGGTGACCAGCTGCAGCGTGCGCGGAGGGGCGACGCCGCTGATGGTGCCAAAGCCGTTGCGCTGCGTCAGGGTCCCCTGCGCGTTGTACGGCAGATTGGTAATCGTCCGATCCGTCAGGCTCGCGAAGTTCACCGTGTTGTTCACCGTAGAGAACTGGTCGGTGTTCAACGCGTTGAACATGTCGATCCGGAACTCGAACTTCATGTTGCGCACGATGGTGAAGTTCTTCGAGATCGACAGGTCGAGGTTGTGGAGCGGCGGTTCGCGCGCGAAGAAGCGCGGCGTTTCGTTGCCGTTGCTGCCCGGCTGCGGCGGCGCGAAGCACGACGGGTTGTCGAACTGCCGGTACGGATCGCCGCTGTTGCCCTTGCCCGGATCGCAGGTGAGAGCGACGCGCGCGTTCGGGAAGTTCGTGCCGGTCAGATTCGCGGAGCCGATGCCGGGAATCGAGAAGTTGATCGTGTACGGCCGGCCGCTCGTCCAGCGATAGACGCCCGACAACTGCCACTCGTTGGCGAGCAGACCGAGCCCCTTGCTCTCGGTCACCTTCGGCATCTGGTAGATCGCGTTGACCGTGAAGTTGTGCGTCCGGTCGTAATCGACCAACCCGTAGTCGAGCGCCCGGGTCTGTTCCTTGCTCAGATTCGGCACGCCGGCGGAGAAGTCGTCGTTGTTGATGCCCTGCGCCTTGCTCCACACCCAGAAGCCGGACACCATGAAGCCGCGATCGAAGCGCCGGGTCACCGCTGTCTGCAGCCCCTTGTAATCTCCGTAGCCGCTGTAGTCCCACATCCGGATGTCGCCGTAGCCCTGGTACGGCCGCAGCAAATCGGTCGGCAGCGCGTTGGCGCCGGGCACCGAGCTCGCCACGCGCGTCGGATCCTGGTTCTGCGGCTGAAACGTCGCACCGAACGGCAGCGAGTTGATCTGCACCTGCCGCAACAGGTGGGTCGACCTGGAGCCGACATACGCGACGTCGAGGATCACCGCCTCGAACAGCTTGCGCTGCACCCCGACGTTCCACTGATCGACGCGCGGCGGCTCGAAGCCGAACGCGGTCGGACTGAGCGACAGCGTCGTGAACGGATCGCCGCTTGCCGACGCCAGATCCTGCAGCCGGCCCCAGTCGAGCCGGGAGTTCAGCACGCCGGGCGCGTTCGAGATCATGTCGAACACCATGTTCCCTTGCGGCCGATCGTAGAAGATCCCGAAGCCGCCGCGGACGATGGTGTCGCCCTTGCCCGAGAGGTCATACGCGCCGCCGATGCGCGGCGAGACGCGGAGCTTTGTGCCGTCCTGCAGCTGATCGTCGATGCCTTGTCCCGCCTGGAAGCTGCCGTTGAAGCGGTTCGAGCCGGGCGTCAGCCGGCCGATGAAGCGTTCATCGACGGTGTTGGCCAGCGTCGGCGGCACACCCTGCGCCTTGAGCGTCGGATCGATTCCGCGGCGGACGCAGCCCGCGCCCGGCGCGCCGCCGACGCAGACCGGCGTGTAGAGCTTCGCCGCCGTGCTCGGATTGAACTGGTCCGGCAGGAAGTTCGAGGCCTGCAGCGTCGTGTCCCACTGCGGCGTCAGGGTGTAGAAGCGCACGCCGTAGTCGAGCGTCAGGCGGCCGTTCGGCTTCCAGTTGTCCTGCGCGTACCACTCGATGTTCTTGTAGTTCCATTCGGGCAGCGCGTACTTCGACGCCTGCTGGTAGAAGTTGAACACGCCGGTCGCGGCGTTCGCGTAGGAGTAGCCGGTGTCGAACGGGTTGCTCGAGTTCTCGGTGAAGTCGATCTGGCTGTTGAAGCTCGCGAAGATGCTCTGCGGTTTGAAGCTGTGCTGGAAGTAGAAGCCGGCCTTCGACGAGTGCGCGCCCCACACCTTGGTCAGGTTCGCGATGACGTCGTGGGTGATGTTCTCGTTGGTGAACGGCCCGCGATCGGTCTGGTACTGACCGGCGTTGCCGGTCGGCCCGGAGTTGCTGTTCGGGCGGAACACCAGCCACGGCACGTAGTCGGCCTGCACCGCGCTCGGGAAGAGGAGCGGCATGCTCTGCAAGCCGGCGTTGCTCCTGAACAGCTTCTCCTGCTGGAGCTGGAAGTTCAGCGAATTGGACGCCCGTCCCCAGCTCAACTCGAGCGACGTCGTGTTGTTCAGGACACCGGTCGCGGAGAGCATGACGTTGGTGCCGGGGTGGACGAACAGCACCGGCATCGGCAACTGATCGCTGCCGTTGCCGGCCCATGTCGTCCCGTACGCCTGCAGCGTGTCTTCCTTGTTGTGCATGTAGCGGCCGGTGACGCGCCAGGCGTTGGCCGGCTGGAAGTCCATGCGCAGCAGATCTTCGCGCCGCGACGGCTGATCGGGGACCTGGCTGGTGTAGTTCAAGCCGCTGCCGCCGGAGAAGTTCCCGTCGGGGAAAATGCCGAGCGCCGCGAGTCCCGGCTGGTAGAGGCGGTTCGCCGGAATCCGGCCGAGCACGCCACCGTCACGGAAGCAGCCGCTCGTGTTGGCGGCGCTGCACGGCAGCCCGGTGGTGTAGTCACGAACGTAGGGGAACGGATTGCCGCTGCTGTCCACGCTCTGCGAGAAATCGCCGCGCCGTTCGAGCGCCGTCGGCACGCGCGCCTGACGGAGGTTCGGCGGATTGCTGCGGTTCTCGAATTCCTCGCTCCAGAAGAAGAACAGCTTCTTCTTCTCCTCGTTGAAGCCCGGAAACGAGACCGGCCCGCCGATTGTGTAGCCCTGGTCGTTGCGCGAGGTCTTTGCCTTCGGCACCTCCGGCGTTTCGCGCTTGTTCAGATAGGTGTTCGCGTCCCACCCCGAGCGCCGTCCGTACCAGTAGCCCGATCCGTGATAGTCCTGCGTGCCGCTCTTGGTGACCACCTGTAGCTGGCCGCCCACGGCGCGTCCGTACTCCGCCTGATACGCGTTGGTCAGGACCTTGAACTCGGCGACGGCGTCGATGTTGGTCGTCGCCATGTTGCCGCCGTTGTTGCCGGTGTCGATGTTGGCG
>DAIUKO010000297.1:0-9778 GCA_036848175.1 Vicinamibacterales bacterium
CCGGCGAATCCGTGTGCCGGCAGATGGATCGGCCGGCCGACGGACTGCGAATCGTCGTGCGCCGCCTGCCGCGCGTGGCGACCGATCAAACGACGTCGATCGTCCACGCGCCAGCGCTCGATCCGCTCGAGGCGGTGCTGCCCATCATCCGCGACATGCAGCAGCTCGCGGCTGCCGCATCCCGATGACGTCCGCCGCCGGCCGGTCAGCTCCGCTCGCGACCGTCGTGATGTACCACCGCGTCCTACCGTCGCGGACGGGACCGCTCGGCCGTCTCAATGCGCTCGACCTGGCCGCGTTTCGCGATCAGCTTGCGTATATCCGTCATCACTACACACCGGTGTCGGTCGTCGAGCTGCTCGACGCCGCCGAGAACGCGTCGCCGCTGCCGCCGCGGCCGATCGTCCTGACCTTCGACGATGGCTACCGGGATCACCATCGCTACGTGCTTCCGCTGCTCCACGCATCGTCGATTCCGGCGGTGTTCTTTCCGGTGTCGTCGTCGATGCTCGACCGGCAGGTCCTCGACGTCAACAAGATCCAATACATTCTCGCGATGAGCGACGAGGTGGGTTCGCTCGTGGACGCCATCGACGAGGCGATTGTCCGCGAGTTGCGCCCCGGCCGGCTGCCCTCGCCGGCAGAATATCGCGCCAAATGGTGGAAACCGTCGCGGTGGGACTCAGCCGAGGTCGTCTACGTGAAGCGTCTCCTTCAGCACGCGCTGCCGGAGGCGATCCGCCGGGGGCTCGTCGACGCGTTGTTCCGCGAGCGAGTCTCGTCCGACGAGGCGGCGTTTGCCGGCGAGCTGTATATGACCGCCGCTGAAGCGCGGGAGTTGGAAACCGCGGGTATGACCGTGGGTGCCCACGGCGACCGGCATCTCCGGCTGCCGACGCTGTCGAGAGACGATCAAGCGCGCGAAATCGATGGCGCGCTTCGCGTGATCGACGCCATCGGCGGCTCGCGTCAGCGGTTCGCGTATTCGTACGCCAACGGTGAGCACGACGAGGATAGCGTTGATCTGCTGCGTGCTCGCGGGTGCGGCGTGGCATTCACGACTCGGCCGGATCTGGCGCGCGTCGCCGGGCCAGACATGCTGACCACGCCGCGCATCGACGCGAACGACCTGCCCACGCAGGCGGACGCACCGATCAGCTCCTGGACGAGCCGCGCGGCAGAACAGCCGAGAGATTGATAACCTAGGACGTTCGAGCCATGCGATTCACAGTTATCGGACACGCGTGTCTGTACATCGAGACCGGCGCCGAGCGGATCCTCGTCGACCCGTGGCTCTCGGGGTCGTGCTATTGGCGATCGTGGTGGCACTTTCCGCCGAACGCCGCGCTGTTGCCCGAGTACTTCAATCCCGACATCGTCTACGTCTCGCATCACCACTTCGATCACTTTCACTATCCGTCGCTGCGCCGGATTGCGAAGACGGCGCGCGTGCTCATCCCGCGGTTCGCGGTCGATGTGTCGCGCCACGAGCTCGATCATCTCGGCTTCAAGGAGGTCGCGGAACTGCCGCACGGCGACGTGCTGACGCTGCCGAGCGGCACCCGGCTGGCGTCGTATCAGTACGGGCCCGACGACAGCGCGCTGGTCGTCGAGCGCAACGGCGTGGTCCTCGCCGACATGAACGACTGCAAGATCAACGGCCCGTCGGTGAAGCCCCTTCTGAAGACCTTCGGACGGCCGATGTTTCTCTTCAAGAGTCACTCGTTCGCCCAGGCCTACCCGAACTGCTACGACATCGCCGATCCGGCGGACGCCAAGCTGATGACGCGCGAAGATTTTCTCGAAACGTTCATCGAGACGATCCGCGAGCTGCGCCCGCAGTACGCCATCCCGTTCGCCAGCATGGTGGCCTTTCTGCACCCGGAGAGCCGGCCATGCAATGCCTATGCGGTCCGCCCTCCGGAAGTCGCCGCCGCGATGGCCACCTCCGACGTCGCGGCCGCGACGAAGACCGTGCTGATGGTGCCCGGCGACAGCTGGAGCGCCGACTCGGGGTTCGCGCTGCAGCAGAACGACTACTACGAACGGCAGGACGAGTGGATTGACCGCCTCGCGTTGCAGTGGGCGCCGAAGATTGAGCAGGAAGAGATCGACGAGCGCGCCATCACCCTCACCTTCGACGCCTTCGAGCGTCACTTTGGCGGTTTCCTCCGATCGCTGCCGCCATTGGTCCGGCTCGTGCTGAAGAGGCCGATGGTCTTCTTCGTCCCGTCGGACGCGCTGCCCTACTGGGTGCTCGATTTCAGAAAACGGGAAGTCCGCCGGCTCGCGGCGCCGCCGCCGGATGGCGCGGCGATCGTCCGGATCGGCGAGGGGATTCTCGCCGACGCGATCGCGAAGAACGTCGTCGCCTTCGTTCACATCTCGATGCGCGTCCGCATCGATCTCGCGCCGGGCGGCGTGCAGACCGACTTTCTGTTCTGGGGCCTGCTCTCGCTGCGCGAGCTCGGCTACTTCCCGCTGCGCCGCATGCTGACGACGCGCGCCATCGCCGTCCTCTGGCGCAGGCGCGCCGAAGTCTGGGGCTTCGTCCGATCGCTACTCAGTCCGAAGTCGTTCGACGAGAAGGTGATGGGAACGTTGATGAGCCGCCGTCAGGGCACGGCGCCCTGACGGATCGCGCTCGAGCTCACACGTCGGTGGCGCTCGTCGTGACGCGTCCCGACAGCCTGACGATGTTCGGCGACGAGAACCCGCGCAGCGCGTTCCGCGTATCGACGATCGGCACGCCGCTCGTGACCAACAGGTTCCAGTCGAACGCCGAATGGTCGGTGACGATCACCACGCAGTCGACGCCGCCGCGCAGCGCCTCGGCCTCGGAGACAGCCGTGAACGAGTGTCCGCCCTCTTCGAGATGCGGTACGTACGGATCGCTGTACGAGATGACGGCGCCGCGCCTGTCGAGCAGCGCGATGATGTCGAGCGCCGGCGACTCACGCACGTCGCCGACGTCGCGCTTGTACGCGACGCCGTAGACGTGCACCCGCGATCCGTTCACCGGCTTGCGTGATTCATTCAGCGCATCGACGACGCGCGCCAGCACGAATTCGGGCATCGAGCCGTTCACGTGGCCGGCGAGCTCGATGAAGCGGCATTCGAATCCGCTCTGGCGCGCCTTCCACGACAGGTAGAACGGATCGATCGGAATGCAGTGGCCGCCGAGGCCGGGCCCGGGATAGAACGGCATGAACCCGAACGGCTTGGTCTTCGCCGCCTCGATGACCTCCCAGACGTCGATGTCCATCGCGTGGCACATCTGGGCGACCTCGTTGACGAGGCCGATGTTCACCGCCCGAAACGTGTTCTCGAGCAGTTTCACCATCTCTGCGACCTTCGTCGAGCTGACCGGTACCACGGTCTCGACGGTCGCGCCGTAGAGCGCCGCGGCCACTTTCGTGCTCGCCGCATCCGACCCGCCGACGATCTTGGGAATGTTCCGGGTGGTGAATCGCTCGTTGCCGGGATCGACGCGCTCCGGCGAAAAGGCGAGAAAGAAATCGGCGCCGGCCTTGAGTCCGTTTGCTTCGAGCATCGGCTGAACGACTTCGTCGGTCGTGCCCGGGTAGGTCGTGGACTCGAGGATGATCAGCTGTCCCTTCCGCAGCGTCGCCGCCACGGCTTCCACCGACCGGACCACGTAGGAGAGATCCGGATCCTTCGTCTTGCGCAGCGGCGTCGGCACGCAGATGTCGATCACGTCGACGTCGCCGAGCTCGGCCATGTTCGTGGTCGCGCGCAGCCGTCCCGCCTTGACCTGCGCCGCGAGGTCGGCCTGTCGCACGTCGGGGATGTAGCTGATGCCGTCGTTGATCTGATCCGTCTTCGAGCTGTCGACGTCGAAGCCGACGACGGTGAACCCGGCGCGCGCGAATTCGACGGCCAGCGGCAGGCCGACGTAGCCGAGACCGATGACGCCGACGCGGGCGTGCCGGGATTGAATGCGATCGTGCAAGGCGTTCATGGTGACCTATGGTGACCTATTGGTTTGAAGAACCGGTGTGCTACGGCGTCTGGAGCCGATCGGCGAGCCGCGGCGCCGCCGCGACGCGCTCGAGATCGGCGTCGACCATCATGTTGATCAAGCCTTCGAAATCGACCGTGGGTTTCCAGCCGAGCTGCGTGCGTGCTTTCGTACTGTCGCCGATCAAGCGATCGACCTCAGCGGGGCGAATGAGTTTCGGATCGAGCGTGACGTACTTGTGCCAGTCGAGCCCCACGTGCGAGAACGCGACGTCGACGAGGTCGCGGACCGAATGGCTGATGCCGGTGGCGATGACGTAGTCCTCGGGGCGCTCCTGCTGGAGCATCAGCCACATCGCCTGGACGTAGTCGCCGGCGAACCCCCAGTCGCGCTGGGCGTCGAGGTTGCCGAGCGTCACCGTGCTCGCGGCACCGAGTTTGATGCGCGCGACGCCGTCGGTGACTTTGCGGGTGACGAACTCGAGACCGCGGCGCGGCGACTCGTGGTTGAACAGCATCCCCGACACCGCGAACAGATCGTAGCTCTCGCGGTAGTTGACGGTGATGTAGTGGGCGAACGCCTTCGAGACGCCGTAGGGGCTTCGCGGATAGAACGGCGTCTGCTCGGTCTGCGGCACCTCGCGAACTTTGCCGAACATCTCGCTGGACGAGGCCTGATAGAGGCGGATCGACGAATCGACCTGACGAATTGATTCGAGCACGCGCGTGACGCCTTGCGAGTTGTACTCGCACGTCAGCATCGGCTGATCCCAGGACGCCGGCACGAACGACATCGCCGCGAGGTTGTAGATCTCGTGCGGACGCACTTCGTCGATGAGCCGCAGGATCGAAAGCTGATCCAGCAGATCGGCCGGCTTCAACGTGATGCGATCGACGAGATGCTGAATGCGCCAGTAGTTCGGCGCGCTCGCGCGCCGCGCCGTCCCCACCACTTCGTAGCCCTTCGTGAGCAGCAGTTCTGCGAGGTAGGATCCGTCCTGGCCGGTGATTCCGGTGATAATGGCCCGCTTCGACATCTCGAAAGTCCATCAGTGTAGCATGACCACGGATGACCTCGACAGGCTCGAGCGCGAGCGGCGAGACGCTGACACCGCGTACAACTCTGCACTGACAACCCTCGATCGCGTTGTCAATGAGACGCACGGGCGGCCGCTGGCCCGTGAGGATTTCGATCGCCTCGCGACCTCGCTCATCCTGCTGCTGCAGAAGATCACCGCGTTGGTCGAGACCAAGGATCGTGCGCTGGCGGCCGACGCGCGCGCCGGCGTCGCGCGCATCGACACCGCGCACGAGATGATTGCAGAACTGAGAACCCAGGTCGGCGTCATGCGGCGCGCGGTCCGATCGCTCGAGGCGCCGGCCGCGGCCGGCGTCGCCGCCGCTCCCCCGTCCGCGGCGGTTCCGGCGGATGCCGTCTACGTCGCGTTCGAGGACGAATTCCGCGGGTCGGACGCGGCCATCGCCGCGCGCCTGCGGCAGTACCTGCCGCTCTTCGCCGGCGCCAGCGACGTCGTCGACATCGGATGTGGACGCGGCGAATTCCTCGCCGCGCTCAACGACGCCGGCGTCCGCGCGCGCGGCGTCGACGCGAACGGTGAAATGGCGGCGGTTGCGCGCGGGCGCGGGCTCGACGTCGTTCACGGCGACGCGCTGGCGTTCGTCGAAGGATTGCCGCCCGAATCGATCGGCGGCGCGATCGCGACGCAGGTCGTCGAGCATCTCGAGCCGGCGTATCTCCTGCGGCTGATCGATGCGCTCGCGCGCGCGCTCCGCCCGAATGCGCCGATCGTGCTCGAAACGATCAACCCGGCGTGCTGGCTCGCCTTCTTCAGCAGCTACCTCCGCGACTTCACGCATGTCCGTCCGCTGCACCCCGAAACGCTGCAGTACCTGCTGCGCGCGCACGGTTTCACGCGGGTCGTCCTGCAGTACAGCGCGCCGGTTCCCGAGCACATGAAGATGAAAACCGTCGACCTGCCGGCCGACCTCCTGTCGTCGACCGATCCGCTCGCGGTCGAGGTGTCGCGGATCGCGCACACGCTGAACGCGAACGCGGTGATCCTGAACAACCTGATGTTCACGCATCTCGACTACGCGGCCGTCGGTTATCGCGACTGATGCGGGACCATTCCTACGGAGCCATCTGATGCCTGTTGCAGACAGCGTGACCCTCGGCAATCGTGTCGTCATCCCGCAGCCGCAGCTCGTCAACCTGTACGGCTGCCGCGTCGGTGACGACGTCAAGCTCGGCGCGTTCGTGGAGATCCAGAAGAACGCCACCGTCGGCGCGCGGTGCAAGATCTCCTCGCACACGTTCATCTGCGAAGGCGTGACCATCGAAGACGATGTGTTCGTCGGGCACGGCGTCATGTTCATCAACGACAAGTACCCGCGCGCGTCGATCGATGGCCGGCTGCAGACCGAGGCCGACTGGTCGGTCGTGCCCACGGTCGTCCGGCGGGGTGCCTCGATCGGCAGCGGCGCCGTCATCCTCTGCGGCGTCACCATCGGATCGGACGCGATGATCGGCGCCGGCGCGGTCGTCACACGCGATGTTCCCGACGGCGCGGTGGTCGCCGGCACGCCCGCGCGCCTCATCCGAGCCGCTGAGGCCGGCTGACCCGCCCGCCGTGGAACGTATCGACGTCGCCATCGTCGGAGCCGGCGTCACCGGACTCGCGTCCGCGCTCGCCATTGCCGAGCGCGGCCATTCGGCGTGCGTGCTGGAGCGCCACCCACGTCCAGGGCTGGACACGAGCACGCACAACAGCGGCGTCATCCACGCCGGCATCTACTATCCGCCCGGTTCGCTCAAGGCACGACTCTGCGTGGACGGCCGCCGGCTCCTGTATGAGTTCTGCGAGCGCTACGACGTTCCCCATCGCAAGTGCGGCAAGCTCATCGTCGCGCACGACGAAGACGAGATTGACCAGCTCGAGGCGCTGAAGGCTCGCGGCGAGGCGAACGGCGTCGAAGGGCTCGAACTCGTCGATCGCGCGTTCATCGACGAGCGCGAGCCGGCGGTGAGCGCGGTTGCCGCGCTCTGGTCTCCTGAAACGGGCGTCGTCAACGCCGAGGAGCTGGTGAAGACGCTGCTGCGTCGGGCCACTGAGGCGGGCGCGATCTTTCTCCCCGGCACCACACTCGTCCGCGCCAACCGCGAAAGCGACGCGATGATTCTGCAGACCGAACGCGAGCAAATCGCGGCGAGCATGGTCGTGAATGCCGCCGGGCTGTACGCAGACGACGTATCGCGGATGCTCGGCGGCGAGTCGTTCACCATCTATCCGTGCCGCGGCGAGTACGTGGAATTGACGACGGCGAAACGATCGATCGTCAACGGGCTCGTGTATCCGCTGCCGCATCAACACAGCCTCGGCGTCCACATCGTGAAGACCACGAACGGCGACGTGTGGCTGGGACCGACGGCGCGGTTCCAGGACCGCAAGGACGACTACGAGAGCGATCGCTTGCCGATCGAAGCGTTCGTCGAGCCGGCGCGGCGCCTTCTCCGCGACATCACCGTGAAAGACCTGCGCCTTGGAGGCAGCGGCATCCGCGCGAAAATCCATCCCCCGAGCGCATCGTTCGCCGATTTTCTCATCGAGCGCGATCGGCGGAATCCGCTCGTCGTGCAGGCGTCAGGCATCGAATCGCCCGGACTCACGTCGTGCCTCGCCGTCGGCAGGCTTATCAGCGACCTCGTCATCCAGGACTGACGATATCGATCCAAATCGTTGCACGAGAGAAATACGCGGCTACAGACAACAGCGCGACGATAACGGTTCCTAAACGCTCGGCCGGGGCGCGGGTACCGAGCTCAAGTACCGGCTGAGCGCATCCTGCCACGACGGCATGTCGATGCCGATCGATCGCAGTTTCTCGTTCGACAGCGCGCAGTACTGCGGGCGGACGGCGCGCCGCGTCAGGTCGGCGACCCGCACGGCGGTCAACTTCGGCTCGATGCCGAGCTGGCGCGCCAGCTCGGTTGCGAACTCGATCCAGGTGCACGAGCCCGAGTTGACGCAGTGATAGAGACCCGGCGCCGCGGCCGATTCCACGAGGCGTCGTGTCGCCCGCGCGGCGTCGATGATGTAGGTTGGCGAAATCGTGCGGTCGATGAACACGTTCGGCGATTCGCCGGCGAGCAGCCCATTGAGGATGACGGCGACGCTGCCTTTCGGCTCCGGGCCGGCGGCGGCGCGGCCGAAGAGGCTCTCGACGCGAAGGACGTAACTGCGCGGCACGTCCGCCGCGAACCACTCACCGAGCAGCTTCGACGACGCGTACACGCTCTGCGGATTGGGCCGATCCGTTTCGAGGTACGGCGAGGAGGCTTTGCCGTCGAAGACGAAATCGCTGCTGTAGTGAACGAGCGCCGCGTCGTGCCGCTCGGCCGCGCGCGCGAGCGCGCGAACGGCGAACGCATTCGCGCTCAGCGCGTCGAGCGGATGATCCTCGGCCAGGTCGACGTAGTTGTACGCGACACAGTTGACGATGACGTTCGGGCGCAGGCGATCGAAAGTCGCGGCGACGGCGGCATCGTCCGCGGCGTCGAGCTCGCGGCGCGTGAGCGCAACCGTGTCATGGGTTTCGCGGAATTCCTCGGCGATCGCGCTGCCGAGCTGACCGGCCGCGCCGGTCACGACGACGCGCATCAGGCCGCTTTCTCGACGGCGAACTTCTGCATCCGCGCATCGTCGAACACGCCTTCCCACCGTGCCACGACCGCCGTCGCGATGCAGTTGCCCATCACGTTCACCGACGTGCGCCCCATGTCCATGATCTGATCGATGCCGAGGAGAATCGCCGCGCCCTCGAGCGGCAGGCCGAACTGCGTGAGCGTGGCGGTGAGGACGACAAGCGCGGCCCGCGGGACGCCGGCCACGCCCTTGCTGGTGAGCATCAGGGTCAGCATCATCACCAGCTGCTGCCCGAGCGTCATCTCGAGGCCGGCCAGCTGCGCAACGAACATGCTGGCCAGCGACAGGTAGAGCGTGGTGCCGTCGAGATTGAAGCTGTACCCGGTCGGCAGCACGAAGCCGACGATGTTCTTCGGCACGCCGAACCGCTCCATGACCTCGAGCGACTTCGGCAGCGCCGCTTCGGAGCTCGCCGTCGTGAACGCAATCAGGAACGGCTCGCGGATCGCCTTGAGGAAGGTGAAGAACGGGACGCGGATCAGATACGACACGCCGCCGACGACGATCAGCACGAAGATGGCGAGTCCGAAATACATCAGCGCGACGAGCTTGCCGAGCGTGAACAGGATCGCGAGGCCTTTTCCGCCGACCGTGGCCGCGATCGCCGCGAAGACGCCGATCGGCGCGAACGCCATCACGTAGCCGGTGAACTTGAACATCACCTGCGCGGTGCTGTCGAGGACGTCGAGGACCGGCTGTCCTTTCGGTCCAATCGCGGCGAGCGCGATGCCGAAAAACGTCGAGAAGACGACCAGCTGAAGGATGTCGCCGCGCGCCATTGCGTCGACGACCGACGTCGGAAACAGGTGCAGAAAAATGTCCCAGGCGTGCTGCTGGCCCTGCGCCATCGCCGCGGCCGCCGACGTGTCGGCGCCGATCGGCATCGCCAGGCCGGCGCCCGGCTTGAAGATGTTGACGAGGGCCAGCCCGAGAAACAGCGCAATGGTCGTGGCGATCTCGAAGTAGACGATCGCCTTGAGCCCGATGCGGCCCATGGCCCTGAGATCGCCAGTGCCGGCGATGCCGACCACGAGCGTCGCGAAGAGCAGCGGCGCGATGATCATCTTGATCAT
>DAIUKO010000298.1:0-9767 GCA_036848175.1 Vicinamibacterales bacterium
GCGCCATCTCGAGCCCGCTGCTCGAGGGCGCGTCGGTGAACGGCGCGCGCGGCGTCATCATCAACGTCACCGGCGGCCCCGATCTCTCGCTCGTCGAAGTCAGCGAAGCATCGTCGATCGTGCAGGAAGCCGCCGACGAGGACGCGAACATCATCTTCGGCGCAGTCGTGGATCCGCTGCTGAAGGGCAAGGTGAAGATCACGGTCATCGCCACGGGCTTCGATGTGCTCTCGTCGATCCGGCCGGCGGCGTCGACGGCGCAGACGCCCGTGGACCTGACGCCGTACGCCGAGCACGCGCGGCAGCGCGCGGAGCCGTCCGCGTCGTTCACCGGCGAGCGCGCGCCGGCTCGGTTGTCGATCGCGCGGCGGGCGATGCTGGACCTGCCGATGGCCGCGAACGGCACGATGACCGGATCGTCCGGCACGACCGCGATGAAAGCCGGTCCGACCACCGCCGGCGCGATGTCGCCAGCCGCGTCCGACGATGGAACGCCGACCGACTCGATGGACTCGACTGATCAGGCCGACAACGGCTTGAAGCTCGAACTCGATCCCGACTTCGATCTCAACTCGACGTTCGATGTGCCGGCCTTCCTCCGGCGACAGGACGGATAGGTTCAGGGGTTCTCACAGCTGACCTCGCCGTCATTCCGGGTGCCGATGGTAGAGTAGGTAAATCCACGGCACGCGGGAACGCCGACGTCTGAGAGTCAGCTCTATTGAAGTCCTGGGCCCAACGCGAACGCGCACTGCAAACCCTTTCGAAAGAAGTCGGCTTCGTCGTCAAGCCGCACGGCGATCGTCTGCGCATCGCTCTCGCGTTCCCGAACACGTACTGGGTCGGCATGTCGAACCTCGGCTTTCAGACGATGTACCGACTGTTCAACGCCGATGACGACGTGGCGTGCGAGCGCTTTTTCCTGCCGCCCAAGCAGGAGCTCTCGGAGCTGATCGCGACGCGCGCGCCGCTGCTGACGCTCGAATCGCAGACACCCGTCGGCGAGTTCGACGTGATTGCGTTCTCGGTGTCCTTCGAGTGGGACTACGTGAACGTGCTCACGCTGCTGCGCCTGGCCGGTCTTCCACGCTATGCCGCCGAGCGCACACACCGCCACCCACTGGTTGTCGTCGGCGGTGCGGTGACGTTCGTCAACCCGGAGCCGCTCGCACTGTTCGCCGATGTCATCGCGGCCGGCGAAGGCGAGGCGCTGGCCCCCGGGCTGCGCCGCGCGTTCTCAGCGGCGACCGATCGCGCCGATTTGCTCCGCCGGCTCGCGCAGGAACGCGGATTCTACGTGCCCTCGTTCTACGAGCCGCACTACGCGGATGATGGGACGCTCGCCGGATACGATGCGGCCTCGGCGCCGATGCCCGTTCGCAAAGCGGCGCTCAAGACCACTGAAGCCGTCGATCCGCCGGCGACGAGCATCTTCACGCCCGACACCGAGTTCGGCGCCCGCTTTCTCGTCGAGGTCGTCCGCGGCTGCGCGAACCTGTGCCGCTTCTGCTGGGCCGGCTACAACTATCTGCCGGTCCGCGCGTTTCCGACCGAGCGCATCCTGGAGCTCGCCGAAGCGGCGCGGCCGCATGCGAACCGCGTCGGCCTCGTGTCGATCGCGCTCTGCGATCACCCGGACATCGAGCGCATTCTCATCCGGCTCAAGGAGATGGGCTATGCGATCAGCCCGGCCTCGCTCCGCCTCGACGATCTGACAGAGACCATCGTTCGGCTTCTTCGAGCGAGTGGCGAGCGGACGATCACGATCGCGCCGGAAACCGGATCCGACCGGCTGCGCCGGGTGATCAACAAGACCGTGACGAACGACGAGATCCTCGATCGCGCCGACCTGATCTTCGCGAGCGGCATCGAGAACCTGAAGCTGTATTACATGATCGGCCTCCCGACTGAAACCGACGAGGATTTAGTGGCGATTCGCGATCTCACCCTGCAGATCCGCGACCGCATGCTGAAGCATGCCCGCACGCGCGGCCAGATCGGCCGCATCGTCGGCAGCGTCAACCCGCTGATCCCGAAGCCCGGGACCGCGTACCAGTGGCTGCCGATGGCAGACCCGTCGGAGGTGGAGCGCAAAATCAAACGCCTCCGCAGCTTCATGGCCGACATCGACAACGTGTACTTCAACATCAAGTCGGAGCGGCATTCCTACTACCAGGCGCTGCTCTCGCTCGGCGACCGTCGCGTGGCCCCAGCGATAGAAGCTGCCGAGCGCAACGGCCAGAACTGGCGCGCAGCGGTCGCCGAAGCGGGCGTGGACGGCGATTTCTTCATCTTCCGCGATCGCAGCAAGGACGCGATGCTGCCGTGGGACATCATCGACGGCGGCATGAAGCGGTCCTTCTTCGAGACGGAGTATGCGAAAGCCCTGCGCGAGGAGTGGACGCTTCCACCCAAGCGCGCGCAGGAGAATGCCAGGTTGTTGCCGGTGATTCAGTAGGTCCGGCTCGAGCCGGACGCCACCGAGGCGAAGTTCCGGCTGCGTCCGTTACGTCGCGATCGCCGCGCGCTCCTCGTGCTCCTGAAACGCGGCCAGAATCATTTCGCGAATTCTCTCCTGCGCGGACGCGTCGACAATCGGCCTCAGCAGCGAGAAGCTGCGCCGCTCGCCGTTGACCGAATAGGAGCGCGCCGGAAAGGTGACGTTGCGGCCGTTGCCGACCCGCCGTTCCCAGATGGCAAAGCCGATCAACTTGAGCCCTTCGAGCGGACCGTCGCTGAAGTGCAGCTCGGCTTCGGCCAGCTTTCCGGGCGGGTTACCTTTGTCGTTGGGCGTGAATTTGATCGTCACGGTGCATACTCCTCTCTTGCTGGCCGCCCGCACTCGGGCGACTGCTGTCAGGCATCTCGTGACCGATCAATCGAAGTGCCGCGCCGCGCGATGCGTTCGTGTCGATGCAAATCTCAGAGGCCGCGAGGGTTGATGCGGCGGGCACCGATGCGCGCGCGCGGCGGCGGTCCGGTCCGGAGAAAAATGGAAACGGCGGTTGACGCGATGCGAGCGGTCCGTTCAATCGCCGAGGATCAACACTTCCGCCAGCGCCAGCGCGTCGGAATGGGTGATGGTGAGCAGAGATGATTTTCCACCGATGGAGGCAAAGCGACGGGCTGCGCCGCCGTGCAACTGGAGTCGTGGCGGGCCGCCGCGGCGGACAACTTCGCAGTCGCGCCAGAGGACACCGCGCGAGTGACCGGTCCCGAGCGCCTTCATGGCCGCTTCCTTCGCGGCGAATCGGCCGGCGAAGTGGATGGCGGGGACTCGCCGGCGGGTGCAGTACTCGATTTCCCCCTCGGTGAAGATGCGTCGCACGAAGCGGTCGCCGTACTTTTCGATCGTGGCGGCGATGCGGCTGATATCGGTCGCATCGAGACCGAGTCCGATGATGTTCGGCATGATGCAGCGGGAAGCCTATATATAAATGATGTCGCTCCCTAAGCCTACCGGCACCTTTCGGTGGACCGAAACTGAGGCAGGGCCGGCACTTGTGTGCAATGCGCTGGCACCGGTCGCGGCGCATCTGTTCACGACGCGCCCCTGGAAGCTCGGGTCTTCAACGAGCGGGGATCACACCGAGGGCTGGCGCGACGTGGCTGCGGCCATGCACGTCGTTCCCGGCGATCTCGTGCGCGTTCATCAAGTTCACGGCGCATCGGTGGTCGTCGTCCGCAGGCGCGACAGCCAGGAGCATCTCCCCGGCACGGCACCTTGCCAGCTTCCTGATGCCGACATCCTCATCACCCAGGATCCAGATGTCGCATTGGCGATTCAAACGGCGGATTGCGTGCCGATCCTGATCGCCGATCGCAAAACCGGCGCGGTCGCGGCGGCGCACGCCGGCTGGCGCGGCCTCGCGGCGGGCGTTCCAACCGCTACCGTCGACGCCCTTGCGCGAGCGTTCGCGACGCGTCCGGAGGATCTGATCGCGGCGGTCGGTCCATCGATTGGCGCCGCGCGTTACGAGGTCGATCTGACCGTGCTTTCACGGTTCGAGAAAAACGGATTCTCGAGCGAACACATCGGGCGGTGGTTCTACGACGGCGATCGGCCGGATCACTGGTACTTCGACGGCGCGCAGTCCGCGCACGACCAGTTGACGGTCGCCGGCCTTCGGCCGGGACAGATCCATGTGGCGCGCTTGTGCACGGCGACACATGGCGATGTGCTGTGCTCCTACCGGCGCGACGGCAGGGCCGCCGGCCGTATGGCGGCCGTCATCAGGATGAGGCGTTAGCCGCTTCGTCCATCGCCGCGTTGGCGAGGCGATCCGCGTGGGCGTTCTTCGCGCGACCGACGTGCTCGAAATCGACGCGGCCGATCTCGTGCACGAGCTGGCGCGCCTTTGCGTGCAGCGGCTGGAGGCCGGCGTTCTTCACCTTGTAGTTCCCGAGCATCTGCTGGACGAGGAGCAGCGAGTCCGACCGCACGAGAATCGCGTGGTGCGCATGCGCGCGCGCCCATTCGAGCGCCGCCAGCAGCCCGCGATACTCGGCGACGTTATTGGTGGCGACGCCGATCGATGCGGAGAATTCCTCGACCAGCGCGCCACCCGGCGTTTCGATCCGGACGCCGAAGCCGGCCGGACCTGGATTGCCCCTGGCGCCGCCGTCGATGTAGGCAACGATCTCGGCGGTCACGGCCGATGCGTAACGGCTGGCGTCGCGATCGCGGGAGCGGGCACGAAATAGAGAATCCGCTGGCAGCTGTCGCATTGAATGATCTGTTCGTTGCGGCGGACGGTGTTGAAGACCTGCGGTCGCAGACGCACGTGGCAGATCGAGCAGATGCCCTCGCGCGCTTCTGCGACCGCGACGCCGTTGCGCCGTTTGGAAATGAGCTCGAAGATGGCGAGCACCTGGGGATCGAGCGCGGCGATCAGCGCGCTGCGTTCGGTCGCGATCCGCTCGAGCGACGACTGCAGTTCGCCGTGCTCCGTCGTCGTCGCCTTCCTGTCGGCATCCACCGCCTTCTGCTCGTCGGCGAGCTCTTTCTCCGATCGTTTGACCAGCGCGGTCAGTTCGTCGGCTTCGAGCATCCGCTCGAGGATCTTGTCCTCGAGCGTCTTGATTTCGGTCTGGGCGTAGCCGATCTCGTGCTGAATCGCGTGATATTCCTGATTGGTTTTCACCGCCATCGCCTGCTCGCGGAATTTCGAGAGGCGGCCCTGATGCACGGCGACATCCTTCTCGATCGCGCGGCGCGCGTTCTGATTCTCGGCGAGCCGCTCTTTCGCGGACGCGACACGCTGGCGCGCAGTCTCGAGCCGCGCATCGAGCGCTTTGGTGCGCTCCGGTTCGTCGGCGAGCCGCCGCTGCGCGTCGTGTGCGGCTGAGTCGAGCCGTTGCAGCGCGATCACGCGTTCCAAATCGGCGTTCATCGGGCCCCCATTGTACATGCGAGCGGCGGGCGCTGGAGATCGTCCGTTCAGCCGCCACCTCCACTAAGCTGGCGCCGTGCATCTCTGGCGTAGCGGAGGCCTGGTCGTCGCGCTCGCCGTTTTCTGGTCGCCGGTGTGGTGGCAATCGATGACCGGGCGAGAGTCGTCGTTCGTTCCTGCCACAGTTGCACTGGCCGTCTTGATTGCGGCAATTGTCGCGCGATGGGGGCGCGGCGCTGCTTCTACGTCCGAGCCGTTCTCGATGTCCGCGCGCCTCCTGCTGACAGCAGCGGCGGTGGCGGTGATGCTCGCGTTCGCGGCGTATCGATGGACCGAGCGCATGTTGTGGACTCCGCTCGGCACCGGCGGCGACATGCTGCTCGTCGTCCACGCAGCGATGCGCCGCCTTCTGCACGGCGGCGATCCGTACGCGCTGTATCACGTGCCGTGGGAGGCGCCGCTGCCGTACGGTCCGATGCTGTGGGGACCGTTCCTGATCGCACAGGTGCAGCGCATCGATCTGCGGGTCGTCACGGTCGCCGGCTCGCTCTTCGTTCCGCTCTGGTGCGGCGTCGCTGCGTGCGTCGAGGCATCACGCGGGCGCGTGGCCGCGGCATCGGCGTGGCTCGTATTGCTTGCGGCACTCGCGCTTCATCCGGCGTTTCTGCGCTTCATGCCGACGGGCCACACCGCCGCGTACTGGCCGCTGCTGCTGCTCTTCGCCGCCTTCGTCGCGGCCGAACATTGGACCGCAGCCGGCCTCGTGCTGGGACTGCTGCTCGCCGCGCGCTCGACGATGGTCGTGATGGTGCCCATCTTTGCGATGGCGGTGTGGATGCGCGATCGGCGTGCCGTCTGGCCGTCGCTGGCCAGCGGCGCGCTGGTGACGGCGGTGCTGCTCCTGCCGTTCGTCGTCTGGAATCCATCGACGTGGTGGTATGGGATGGTCGCCAGCTACCCAAAGATCATGAAAGAAGTTGTCTGGACCGGTCCCGAGCACGGACTGGCCGCCACGATCGGGCTCACCGGCTGGCTGGTGCCGCACGGATTTGGCGTGCTCGTCATGCCGGTCAACGTGATTGCACTGCTGATCGTGTATGTCCTGGCGTGCCGTGCCCTCGCCGGCGGCGCGCGTTCTCTGCCGTGGATGGCGCTCGCGCTTTTCGTGTTCAGCATGACGACGCTGTGGCCCGTGTACTACATCTACCTGGATGTGTTCCTGCTGTTGGCCTCGGCCGCCGTGGTCGACGTGCTCGAGCCGAACGCGGAGCGCCGAATCATCGCTGGCTGGATCGCGTCCCTGGCTGCGGTCGCCGTGTTCGCGTTGATCTCGGTGCGCGTGCTCGCGGCGAGCCGGCCAATCATGGTGTTTGACTCGCACGTGAATCGACAGGCGCTGTCGGACGGCTTTGCACCCTTCAACGTGGCGTCGCCTTACGCGTGGGTATGGGGTCAGACTGCGTCTGTCATCGTGCCGCGCGGCGCCACGACCGACGCAGACATCGAGATCACACTGCAGCCAGTCATCGACGCGACTGGCCCGCCTCAGCAGATCGTCGCGATATTGAACGGCGTCCTTCTTGGCAGTACCGACGCGCGGCCGGGATGGCAGTCGGTGCGATTTCGCGCGCCCGCGGTCGCGTGGCAATTCGGATCGAACACGCTCGAGCTCCGCTGCGCCTCATCGGCGCGGCCGATCGACGTCGGTCTCGGCGAGGATCCGCGTCACATGTCGCTCGCCGTAAGAGCGATCGCTGTGCAATGAATGCGATAAATGCGAGGCGACCGGGATTTGACGCCGGAGTCCTGCCGCAGATGAGTTTGCGGACGTCAACGGTATCGGCGTTGCACTCAGCCGGCCGACGTGTTCTTCGACACACCGATCTATGCCGTATTCCTGACGCTCATCGTGCTCGCGTACTGGCGCCTCGAATGGCGTCAGCAGAACATCCTGCTGCTGGTCGCGAGCTACATCTTCTATGGATGGTGGGATCCGCGCTTTCTCGGACTGATCGCGCTGTCGACCGTCGTCGATTTTTACTGTGCCCGCGCGATTGCGAAATCCGACGACGTCGCCCGGCGGCGCGCGCTGCTCACCCTCTCGCTGGTCATCAACTTTGGTTTCCTCGGCGTCTTCAAGTACTTCAATTTTTTCATGGACTCGTTCGCGGCGACGCTCCAGGCGCTTGGATTTCACCAGACGCCAGTCGCGGTTTTGCGGATTCTGCTTCCACCCGGGATTTCGTTTTACACATTTCAGGAAGTTGCCTACATCGTCGACGTGTACAAACGTAAACTCGAACCGGCCGATTCCCTCGTCGATTACGCGCTGTTCATCAGCTTATTCCCCCATCTCATTGCCGGCCCGATTCAACGGCCCGCGCATCTGCTGCCGCAGGTTCAGGCGCCGCGATCGTTCCACTCGGATCGCTTCTTCAGCGGATGTCTGCTGATCCTGTCGGGTCTGTTCCGGAAGGCGGTCATCGCCGACAACTGCGCGCTCCTGGCCGATGCGGCATTCTCCGGCCGCATGGGCGCTCCCAATCTCGCCGTCGTCGCCATCGGGACGTACGCCTTCGCGTGGCAGATCTACGGCGACTTCAGCGGCTACAGCGACATCGCGCGCGGAAGCGCGCAGCTCCTCGGGTTTCACTTCATGGTGAACTTCCGCCAGCCGTACCTGGCGACGAGCCTCCAGGACTTCTGGCGCCGCTGGCACATCAGTCTCAGTACATGGCTGCGCGACTACTTGTACATCCCGCTGGGCGGGAACCATCACGGTGAGCGCAAGACGTACCGCAATCTGCTGCTGACGATGCTTCTCGGCGGCTTGTGGCACGGCGCGAACTGGACGTTCGTGGTGTGGGGCGGCATTCACGGCGCGGGACTCGGCATCGAGCGGTTTTTCCGCCGTGCGTTCGCGCGCGAGGAACCGCGAGATCGAACGGCGCCGGTGATGTCGTGGTCGATCGGCGCATGGGCCTCACGCATCGTGCTCTTTCACCTCGTCTGTCTGGCCTGGATTTTCTTCCGCGCCAACAGTCTCGGCGAGGCGCTCACGCTCCTCGGCGGCCTCGGCACGGTGGTGTGGCGTCCCGAGTACGGGATGGCGCTGCGATTCCTCGCCGTGTTCAGCCTTCCGCTCTTCGTCATCGACCTGATGAACGAATCACGCGGCGAAGAGTACGTCTTCGAACGATCCGTTGAACCAGTGCGTGTCGCGATTGGCGTCGCCATGATGGCCTTCGTGACGCTGCTTGCGGCGAATCAGCTCAATGCCTTCATCTACTTCCAGTTCTAACGTCAGTACCTGGACGTGGGCGCTGATCGCGGGGTGCGCCCTCGTCGCGATCGCCGCTGAGGGGGGCGCACGCGTGGCGCTCGATCGCGTCAGCAAGATTCAGCGGCGGACGGCCAACGAGTATCGGCTTGCGCAGTCGATCGGCAACGACAGCTGCGGCCGCCGCCACGTGCTGATGGTCGGCAATTCGCTGCTCGACGAAGACGTGCGCTTCGATCGTGTCCGCGAGGCGCTCGCCAGCCAGTGGGATGCGCGACGGTTCGTCGTCGAGCAGACGTTCTACTACGACTGGTATTACGGCCTGAAGCGGCTGTTTCGCGAGGGGGCGCGGCCGGATCTCGTCGTCGTGATGCTCAGCCCACGCCAGTGGATCCGATCCGACGTCCGCGGTGAGTATTCGGCGCAATATCTGATGAGCGCGATGGACTTGCCGTCGGCGGTGCGCGATCTGAATGTGGGCGCGACGCAAGCGACCGGCTTCGCCTTCGCGCGCGCGAGCAAATTCTGGGGCGCACGGGCTGAAATCCGCAACTTCCTCCTCGGCCGCCTGATGCCCGATCTGGGACGGTTGATGAACTTCTCGAGCGTCGTCGAATCGCATCCACTCCGGGACGACGAGGTCGAACCGATCGCGACGGCGCGCGTCGCACGGCTGCAGGCGCTGGCGTCCGAGCACGGCGCGCGGCTGGTCGTGCTGATTCCGGTGATGCTCGACAACAAGGATGGCAACGGGTGGCTCGGTTTGCTCAACGCCGCGCGCGCCAACGGTGTGACGCCGTTGATGCCGGCCGAATCCGGATCGTTTGCCGCCCACCTGTACCGTGATGCCGGCTTCCATTTGAATCCGGAAGGCGCCGCGCAGTTCACCGATCGCTTGATTCCGGTGCTTCAGAAAGAGCTCGCGTCATTCGAACAGGCCGACACGACGCAGGCGTCACCGTGAGCATCAGCTAAAGCGGCGTGCCTGCATCGCCGGCGGCTATTGGCAAGCCTGGCGGAGGTGGGCCCACCAGGACTTGAACCTGGAACCAGCCGATTATGAGCCGGCGGCTCTAACCATTGAGCTATGGGCC